>JAJECY010000288.1 GCA_022821775.1 Acidobacteriota bacterium | reverse complement strand
CTGTTGGAGGCCCTCCACCCAGGCAACCCGGCTGAAGGCCGAACCGTAGGGTACGGCGTTGTAGAAGACACCGTACCGGCCTCCGGCGAGCAGGGACGGCGAGAGGGTCCGAGCTCCTATCACGATTCCGCTCATGTCGCCGCCCTCCACCCAGGCGAACAGGGCCCCGGCCAGGCCGCCTGCCGGGCCGATGCCGGAGACACCTTGCCTTCTCATTTCGTCCACCAGGTTGGGGGTGATCACCTGCTCCCCGGCTTGCAGGGGCATGCTGAATTCGGCTGTCCGGTCGGGGGCATCCACTCCTTCAGCGACGAAGGCAAAGCTCACGGTCTTGGGCTGGTCGGAGAGGTTGGTCACCGTCAACTCGCTGGTGAAGGGTCCCCTTTCCAGGATTACCGGCAGGGTCTGACCCGTGATCCCGGCCAGCGATGCGTCCGTCACCGGAAGGACGAAGGATCCGTCCGAATTGGCCTGGTCGTTGATGACCGCGTAGGCGTAGAAGGGGGCATCCCCGGCTGTCTTCTCCACCCGGACATAGCCATTGGGCAATCCGCCCAGCACTTCATCGAACTGTTGGAAACCGCCCGGCTCCACGCCTATACCGTCAAACACGATGGAGTTGGAGTCGCCCGCGCCTCCCGAATAGACCGTCACCCTCAGCTCGATGGAGCCCTCGGCGGCGGTTCCCATGTTCTGGACGGCAAGATTGGAGCGGTCATGCTGGTCCTGGCGCAGGCCGGCCAGATAGACCGGTTCCTGGAACCCGTCCTCCCCGGAGACTCCGGAATAAGCCAGGCCGGCGCGCCCCAGGGGAACGGGCGTGGTGGTTCGCACCGACACTCCCACGGTCGAATCGCCGGGATACTCGACTGCCAGTGTCCCGACGGGATTCCCGCCGCGGGGTATGGGGACGCCCAGACCGCGCAGGTACTCGATGGCATCGGGCACGATTTTCTGCCTGCCCACGGCCACCCTGTCGGTGACGGTACCGCTGCCCGCACCCTGGTGGTCCGCATAGGTATAGGTGACGGTGGCACTTGTGGCTCCCCGGTTGGTAAGCGTCATCTCGGAGGTGAAAAAGGAATCGTTGCGGCCGGCCCTGCTCAAGATCACCGGAACAAACGAGCGGCTCGAACCGACGCCGATGGGGACGGCCAGAGTGATGGTGTGAGCGGCCGGGTCGGGAGATCCTGCCAGCAGGGTGGAGGCCTTCAGGAAGGGGGCCTCGGGTCCCGTCGGGTCGGATGGGAGCAGGTCGATTTGCGAGGTTTGACCCAGTGTCAGCACGATCGTCTTGCCCAGGGCGCCACTGTCCTGGAGGAGGGTCAGAGAGATCTGCCCGCGTGTCTCCCCGGCCGGGAACACCAGCCCTTCCTCGGGGGAAGGGGACAGGCCGGCGTAGTCGTCCGAGGAGGCGGTGCCGCCGACCGAGTAAGGCACGCGAAGGGACACCGGCAGAGTACGCTGCAAGTTCACCGTCACCGTCACCCTGGCCCCGGGCGCAGCGCTCTGCGCGGTTGGAGCGAAACCCAATCGGGCCTTCAGGTAATCGTCCAGGTGGAGTCCCTGGTTCTGCGGGCCAATGCCCAACTCCGAGAGTGTGTCGTCCAGAACCCCCGGCGGCAAGGTCGCCAGCCGGTTGCCGTCCAGACGCAGTTCCTCGAGCCGCCTCAGTCCCCGGAAAATACCCGGAGGCAAAGCGGCCAGCGAGTTCAGGCTCAGGTTCAATCTTGCCAAGTGGCTCAGTCCGTTGAAAACGGCTTCGGGCAGGGTGGCCAGACGGTTTCGGTCCAGTGCCAACCGATCCAGGTTGTCCAGTCCCTGGAAAACTCCCACTGGCAGGGAGGCGATGGAGTTGTCGCTGAGACGCAGCACCTGCAGACGGCTCAATCCATGGAACACCCCTTCAGGTACTTCAATGAGCGAGTTTCCCTCCAGCAGCAGGACTCGCAGGTTTCCCAGTCCCTGGAAGGCGTCCCGGGGCAGCGCGCCCAGGCGGTTTCCCTGAAGCCAGAGCGATTCCAGCCGGGCTGCTTGCTCCGAGCCGCCGATGGGAGTGAACTCTTCCGGTTCGCTCAGCTCCAGGAAGAGCCCCCCGGGCAATTCCATCAGCGAGTTCTCGTGCAACTTGAGTACCTGCAATGCGTTCAGCCCGTCGAAGATCCCCTCGGGTAAATCAGCCAGCGAGTTGAAGCCCAGGTTCAAGTCGACCATGCGGCCCAGGTTCTCGAAGGCCGCCTCCGGCAATTCGGTCAGGGAGTTCCCATTCAGCCACAGCGTTTCCAGGTTGGGGAGTTGGCTGAAGATCCCTTGGGGAAGAGCGGTGAGGGCGTTGCTGCGCAGGTCCAGCCAGGTCAGGTTGCTCAATCCGCCGAAGACTCCTTCGGGGAGAGTGCTCAGGGCGTTCCCGGGTATCTCCAGGCGTTCCAGGCTGCCCAATCCGCCGAAGACTCCTTCGGGAAGAGAGGCCAGCCGGTTTTCACCCAGACTCAAGCTCGTGAGGGAGCTCAATCCGTTGAAGTCCTGGGATTGCAGGGATTGGATTCCGGTCCGACGCAAGTCAAGCAGGGTCACGGTCGCCAGTTGCCCTGAAGTAACCTGCCCGCAGGCCGATGCCCCGGTGGCCTCCACCAGTCTGGTCCTTACCTCGGGAGTTCGGTCGCAGACGCCTCCCGTGATGGATCCGGGGTCGGGATTGGCGACGGTCAGGGTGTGGACGGCTCCTTCGGAAGCAAGGGACAAGAGGGTTTCGGCAGGCAGGAAGGGAGCATCCGGGTCCATGCCATCGGACCGGCGCAGGCGAATCTCAGAGAGCTCGCCCAGGGTGAACACCAGGGTCCTGCCCAGTCTGTCGGCGCCCGCCGGAATGGACAGGCTGATTTGCCGCTGGGTTTCTCCGGCCGGAATCAGCAACCCTTCCCCCGGGGCGGGCGACAGGTCGGCGTAGTCGGCCGAGGTCGCCGTGCCTCCCAGGCTGTACGGCAACCGCACGGCCACCGGCAGCGGGCGGTGCAGGGTCACCGTGACGGTGGAGGCGGCTCCGGGAGCGGCGGTTCCCGCCGGAAAAGAGAAGGACGCTTCGGCCTTCAGGACCGCGTCGACGAGGAGTCCGGGGCTGTCCCTGACGGCGCCCAGGGTGGACAGAATCTCATCGAAAACCCCCTTTGGCAGCGAGGTCAGCCGGTTGTCCTCCAGCGCCAGATCCCGTAGAAGCGGCATCCCGCGGAAGACCCCGTCAGGAAGTTCTCTCAGCGAGTTTCGATTCAGGGTGAGGCGTTTCAGGCCGCTCATTTCACTGAAGACTTCCTCGGGCAGGGTCCTCAGATCGTTCCCCTGAAGCGGCAGTTGGACCAACCGGGTCAAGCCGTCAAAGACTCCGTCCGGCAGCACCCTCAGCGAGTTTTCGTCCAGAGTCAGGGTCTGTAGGAGACGCAGATCGCTGAAAATGCCTTCGGGCAGGGTCCGCAGTCGGTTTCGGCGAAGCTGCAGCTCCACAAGACTGCTCAGTCCCCGGAAGGCATCTTCGGGAAGTTCCCTCAGCGAGTTGGAATCCAAAGTCAGGCGTTGCAGGTTTCTCAGCCCGAGGAAGGTCCCGCCCGCCAGGGCGCCCAGCAAGTTGTGATCCAGCTTCAATGACCGCAGGTTGACCAGTCCGAGGAAGACCTCTTCGGACAGAGCCGTGAGAGAGTTCTCCTGTAACCAGAGCTGATTCAGGCTGCTCAGTCCGCGAAAGACACCGTCGGGCAGGACACTCAGCGAGTTTCCAAGCAGCGACAGATGCTCCAGACTGCCCATTCCGGAGAAGACTCCAGCCGGCAGATCCGTCAGAGAGTTTTCCGCAAGGCTCAGATTGGTGAGCTCGGCCAATCCGCTGAAGACCCCATCGGGCAAGGTTTCAAGCTGGTTGCCGTTCAGCCAGAGCCACTCCAGAGAGCCGAGACCCGCAAAGACTTCCGGGGGGAGTTCGCCCAACCGGTTGGAATTCAGCCCCAGTTGTTCCAGCCGGACCAGGCCGTGGAAGAGGGAAGGCGGCAGGGTGGTGAGGGAGTTCCCGCGGAGATAAAGGCGCTGGAGCCGGCCTAGATCCCTGAAGTCTTGAGGCTGCAAGGCGTCGATGCCGGAATCGGACAGATCCAGCTGCGTCACCGCGGCCAGGTGCTCCGGGCTGACGTTCTCGCAGGAGGCGACCCGGGCTGCCTCCAACAGTCGGTCCCGCACCTGCGGCGTGCGGTCGCAGACCCCTTGGGCGGTTGCCGCGTCCGGCAACATCAGGAACAAGCCGATTACCCCGGCGGAGAGAAGCAAGTCCCGAAAGTACCTGGTTGTCCCGTCCGGGATTCCGCTTTCAGGCGAGCGCAGATGACTCAAGGACCCTCCAGAATTGATTCGATCAAGGGGAATCGCCTTGAAACCAGTATAGCAGCCAACCTCGGACGCTGTCCCGTGGACGGACACCTCGTCCCGGAGCGTCCGAAAAAGCCAAAAATTGGATGCAATTTCCTCCCGAAAGGAAGCGCCGTTCCCAAAAAAAACCGGTGGATCGTTGAGCCTTTTGCAGGATTCGGATCTGCACGGGCCGCCCGCGCTCCCGGGCGGGCATCCCTTATTGGACGCCGCGTTGGCCCCCCTCCGGCTCGAAGACGGGCTTCGCCCTCTCGCCGACTCCCCCTCAAGGGGGGAGTGATACTTGAGCCGTGCATAAGACCCTCCTATCACTCCCCCCTTGAGGGGGAGTCGCAGAAGCCCGAGCCGAATGGCGAAGGCTTCTGCGGTGGGGGGTTCGCACAAGGCGAGCCAAAGGCGAGATCTTGTGCGCCGTCGCGGGTTTGCACCAGTCGAGTTTCAGGCGAAGGCTGATGTGGTGGGGGGGCGACGCGGCGCCGCGAGAGGGCCAAGACCGCAGTCGATCCGGAGGTGTCAAGGGCCGGGAGGGTCCGGGTCCAACTGGGCGTAGGGCCGGGCGCCAAGGGATTTCAGCTCCAGGGCCAGGCCGGCCGTCATGAGATAGACCCTGTCCGCGCGGGAAGCCGCCAACTGGTTCACCCGTCCCAGGGCGTCCCGGTAGGAGCGGCCCAGGGATGAAGAGGGAACGATGCCCTGGCCGACCTGGTTGCTGACCAGTATCCAGGGTGCATGGGACTCTTCGATGAGATCCATCAGTTGCCGGGCGGAATCCTGAATCCGGTCGTTCGCCTCAGTGTGGTCCGGTTCGTCGAGCAGCAGGTTGCTGACCCAGAGGGTGAGGCAGTCCAGCAGAAAGGTGTCGTAACGGTGCAGGACGGGACGAAGCGCCGCCACCAGGTCCAAGGGTTCCTCCAGGGTGTCCCAGCCGGCAGGGCGCCGCTCGCGATGGGCGGAGATACGGCGTTTCATATCCTGATCGTGCGCTTCCGCCGTGGCCACGAACAGCACCCGCCGGCCCCGGCGAGCCAGTCTTTCGGCAAGGGCGCTCTTGCCCGAACGCGCGCCTCCAAGGATCAGAATGAGTTCATCTTTCAAGAGCTCAGCCCCGCAATACTATGGACGGCATCCATGTCCAGGTGCCGGCTGACCTGGTCGGCCAGCCGGTCATATTCCCTCTCCATGTCCAGCACCGCCCCGGCGGGCAGCGCGATGTTTTTTTTGGCGGCCAGGTTCAGCAGGAGTCTGCGGCGAAAGTCGTGGTTGTGGAACAGGCCGTGGAGGTAGGTTCCCAGGGTCAGACCCTCCGAATCCAGAGCGCCTTCGGGGGCGTCGGCCGGTCTTCCGGAGCGTTCCCGAATTCGGAAGGGGGCGGACCCGGCTCCGGAAGTCCGCCCCATGTGGATTTCATAGCCCGAGATTGAACTGCCCTGGCTCCCGGTCATCAGGCCCCGTTCGGACACGATGTCCGCCTTCACTTGGCAGGTGGCCTTCTTTGACTTGAAAACGGTCTTGACGGGCAGCAGGCCCAACCCTTCCGTTTGAGGGCGGTCCGATTCCACTCTTTCCGGGTCGAGAATGCGATGGCCCAGCATCTGGTAGCCGCCGCAAAGGCCTACGACCGGCCTTCCGGCCCGCCGGGCTGCCGACACAGATCGGTCCAGGCCTCTTTGCCGCATCCACTCCAGGTCGGCGACCGTTGTCTTGGATCCGGGAATGACGATCAGGTCGGGAGACCCCATTCGGCCGGGGCCGTCGACGTATCGAAGGCAAACTCCGGGCTCGCGGCGTAGCGGGTCGAAGTCGTCGAAGTTGGCGATGTGGGGCAGCCGGATGACGGCGACATCCAGGGCCGCCTCCGTTACGGGCCGGGCCGCTGGAAAATCTTCCAACCCCACCGAGTCCTCTTCAGGCAGGGTGACGTCGGTGAAAAACGGCAGGACGCCGGCGGTGGAAACCCCGGTGCGCCGCTTCAGCACCTCCAGTCCGGAGTTCAGCAGCGACGGATCTCCCCTGAACTTGTTGATGACGAGCGCCCGGATCAGGGCCCGTTCCTCCGGCTCCAGCAGCGCCACCGTGCCCAACAGGGAAGCGAAGACGCCGCCCCGGTCGATGTCTCCCACCAGGATCACCGGCGCCCCGGCATAACGCGCCACCCGCATGTTGACGATCTCGTATTCCCTCAGGTTGATTTCGGCGGGACTGCCGGCGCCCTCCATGACGACGATGTCGTTGCTCTCCCGCAGGGTGTCGAGAGATCGAGTGACCAGCGGCCACAGTTGCGACGTCATGTCCCGGTATTCTCTGGCCGAGGCCACACACAGGGGCTTCCCCATCGCCACCACCTGAGAGCGGATTCCGTCCTGGGGCTTCAGCAGAACCGGGTTCATCTCGACCAGCGGCGCCACCCCGGCGGCATCGGCTTGAACCGCCTGCGCGCGGCTGAACTCACGGCCGTCCGGGGTCGCGAAGGAGTTGAGGGACATGTTCTGCGCCTTGAAGGGAGCCACCCGCAGACCTTCCCTGGAGAAAATACGGCACAGGGCCATGACCAGCAGGGACTTGCCCGCATGAGAGCCGGTGCCCTGGACCATCAGGACCTTGCCCATATGGCGCTCTCTTCCCGTGGGAGAAGATCCGGGCCAGGGTGCCGAGCCCGGCCTCTCCACTTTCCCGTCACTCTTCGAGGCCCTCTCCCAGGTGGCTGGTGTCGTTGAGCAGGTCCACCACGGCACTGCCGTCGTCGAAGACACTGGCCACGGAGAGGCCGGCGTTGGCGAAGCGGAACTTCCACATCTTTTGAGCCGGCAGACCAAGTAGACAGGCAATCAGGGCGCGCAGCATGCCTCCGTGAGTCACCACCAGGAGGTTGCCGCCACTGCCTGTGAGGGTCTGGCGCAACCGTTCGACGACGGTATGGGCGCGGGAGTAGAGCTGAAGATCGCTCTCGCCTCCGGGCGGCGCGAAGGAAGGGTCTCCGGCCGTCATCCAGTTCCGATACGGGTCCGGATAGCGGGCCTCCACCTCGCCAAAAGTCAGTCCCTCCCAGGCTCCGAAGTTCTTCTCCCGCAGTTCCGGCATCTCTTGCAGCCGGACGTCGTTCCTTCCCAACAGGATCCCCGCCGCCGTTTCCGAGCAGCGACGCAGGTCGCTGCAACGAGCTCCAGCGAAGGGAACCGATGCCAAGCGCTCGCCGAGGCGTCGGGCCTGGCGCTGTCCGGTCCGGTTCAGGGACGGGTCCGACTGACCCTGGATTCGACCCTGGGCGTTCCACTGCGTTACTCCGTGTCTGACCAGAAAGTATCTACTCATGGTGGTTCCTGATGGCGGTGCTCGCCTTCAAGGCCAGAACCAGCCTGCGACTGTCCTCGACGCTTCGCACGCCGATTCTGATGTGCTCCGGCAATCCGAAGGAGGCGCAGTCTCGAACGCAAACCCTGAATCGGGTCAGAAGTTCCCGGCGCAGGCGGGCGGCCTCGCCGACCCGGATCAGCAGAAAGTTGGCGGCGGAGGGCGGGCAGTCCAGGCCCATCCTGCCAAGGGCGCTGGTGAGGAAATCCTTGCTGGCTCCCACCAGGCGCCGGCCGCGTTCGACATGCCGCGGATGGTCGATAGCCACCAGTCCGGCGGCCTGGGCCGCGGCGTTGACGCTCCAACTGTACTGGAACTTTCCCACGCGCGCGACAACCCCTTCCGCAGCCAACAGGTAGCCGAGCCGCAGACCGGCAATTCCGTAGTCCTTGGTCATGGATCGGAGCAGCACCACGTTTCCCATGCGAATCAGCCCCTGCGACCTCCAGCGCTTGTCCACGAAAGACCGATAGGCCTCGTCCAGAACCAGCAGGCCGCCCCCGCCCAGACTGTCGGCAATCTGCCGCACTTCATCTTCCCCGAGGTAAATGCCGGTCGGGTTGTTGGGGTTGCAGACAAAGACCAGGGAGGGCCTCAGGCCGGAGATGAGTTTCGAGGCATGCGCAAGGTCCCACCGGAATTCCGCCTCTTCCCTTGACTGCAGGAAGACGGGAGATGCACCCGCCAGCCGGCAGGCGGCGGCGTATTCCCCGAAGGTCGGGGCAAAGATCACCGCGGAATCGCCAGGGCTGAGGAAGGCTCGTGCAATCAGGTGAATCAGTTCTGTGGAGCCGTTGCCGGCCAGGATGGAATGCGGCTCGATGCCCAGATGAGAGCCCAGCGCCCGGCGGAGCTTCAGGCAGCTTCGGTCGGGATAGGCGTCCGGCGGCAGACTCCTCAGGGCCTCCCTCACTTCCCGGGGAGCCCCAAGGGGGTTGATGCTGGCGCTGAAGTCCAGCACCTCTTCGGGGTGCAAGCCCAGCGATTCCAGTTCCCGGGCGTTCAAGCCGCCGTGAACGGGGGCCGAGTGGTTCTCCTCGAGATGGGCTTGCATGGGTCCTTTCGCCAAGGGGCTGCCGAATCGGGCGGCGGCGCGCGTCCCCCAGGTCTGCTTCATTGCCACCAAAGAACACGCAACGCCAACAAACCGGCTATTAACGGCAGGGCGATGCCGGTCGTCGCGTACAGGACGCGCAGCGATGCCCGGATGTCGGAGGAGTCGGGATCGGCCAGGCCGTCGCCGATGCGGTAGTGGCCCGATTTCGCCAGGGCGACGCCCAGCAGCCCGGACATGGCGCTGATGGTCCAGCCGGCGTTGGGGCTCTCGGTGAGTCGTCGATCTCTTCCGACCAGGCGCCACCCCCGGCCTGCCGGCAACCCCAGCAGAACACCTGCGCCCAGCATCAGGCCCGCGCCGATACGCGCCGGGATCAGGTTGGCCAGGTCGTCCAGCCTCGCCGATGCCTTGCCCAAGTACTCATACCTGCCGTGGTAGCCGAGCATGCTGTCCAGGGTGTTCAGTGCACGGTAGGCCACAGCCCCCGGTAGTCCCAACAGGGCGAAAGCCAGCCAGGGTCCGATGCAACTGTCGGTGGTATTCTCGGCTACCGATTCGATGGCCGCCATGCTCACCTGGGCGCTAGTCAAGGTTCCGGTGTCTCGGCTGACCAGACTTCTCAGGCTGAAACGGGCTTGCTCGATGCTGCCGGATTCCAAGGTCTGCCGAGTACCGTCGGCGGCTTCTGCCAGGCCCTTGACCGCAAAGGTGGTCTTCATCAGGAGCGCCCCGCCGGCCAGATAGGGGAGAGGGCCCAGTTCGCGCAGTCCGGCAGCAACCAGCCAAGCCAACCCGGCGAAGCTGAGAGGCGCCAGCACAGCCAGGCACAAACCGGTCAGGAACATTGTCACGGGTCCCTTGCACGGCAGTGCTCTCTTCTCAAACCATGAGGCCAGGGTTCCCATCCACACCACGGGGTGAAGTGCCTTGGGCGGTTCGCGCAAGGTCAGATCGAGAACCATTGCCCCCAGTAGCACGCCCGCCTCCAGAGACCACTCGCTCACCTCGATCCGCCCCTCCATCCCATGTTAATCCAGGAATCCTACCAGCGGTGACTCCAAGGCAAGAGGCGAGGCGGCCGTCAGAACGGCGGCCAGAACCAGGACCGATGCCTCGGCGGTCTCGTTGACGGCTCCGTAAATGTCTCCGGTAAGGCCGCCCAGGGCGCGGGCCGCCCAGTATCCGACCGCCCAGGAGACGGCGCTCGACAGGGCGAAGAGTAGAATCCCGGTGGTTCCGGCCAGCCCGATGGAAGCGGCCAGCGCAAGGCAGAGACCGCCGATGAGAGGCCAGCGGCCCCGGTTCCCCAAGAACGCGGTGCCCAGACCCTCCCGCCTGATGTAGGGAAACAGCTCCATGGCCAGCAGCATCCCCCAGCGCGCAAGGCAGGGAAAGAGCAGCAGGACCGACTGCCGGCCGGCTTGGGGCAGGGCGGCCAGAGCGGTGACCTTGAGGAGAAGCAGACTGGTCAGTCCCACCACCGCAAAGGCTCCCACGTGGGGGTCCCTGAGTATCTCGAGCCGCCGCCGGCGCTCATAGCCGCCCAGCAGCGCGTCGCAGGTGTCCATGAAGCCGTCCAGATGCAGGGCTCGAGTCAGCAAGGCAAGAGCGGCAACCAGCAGGGCGCCGGCCAGTAGGGGCGGAAACTGGCGGCCAGGTGGAGCCGAGTCCGCCGAGAGAAGCGGGAATGCCGCATGCATCAGCAGGTCTGCCCCTGCCAGTAAGAATCCAAGCAGCAGCCCGACCAGTGGAAACCAGGCGCGGGCCGCGGCCAGGCCGCCCGCCGAAATCCTTGGTCCCAGGGGGAGAATCGTCAGAAAAGCAATGGCGGAACGCAGGCCCTTCATCGGAATGGGCTCTCAGGCGGGGTCTCATTCTTGTCGCGGTCCGACACTCCCGCCTCGTCGAAGGTGGCCATCTCGCAAAGGCAGGCCGAGGCCGCTCGGATGATGGGCATGGCCAGAACGGCGCCGCTTCCTTCGCCCAGGCGCATCCCCAGGTCCAGCAGCGGAAACAGGCCCAGGCGCGCCAGAACCGCTTGGTGCCCCTGCTCATCCGAACGGTGGGAGGCAATCATGTAGTCTTGGGTGGCGGGGCAGAGCTGGTGCGCCAAAAGCGCCGCTGATCCCGAGATGAAGCCGTCCAGAACCACGGCGCGCCGCATCGCCGACCCACCCAATACAACACCGGCCAGTACGCCGATCTCGAATCCTCCCACTTTGGCGAGCACGTCCAGGGGATCGCCAGGGTCCGGCCGGTTGACCGCCAGTGCCCTTTGCACTACATCCACCTTGTGTTCCAACTCCTCGGGTGTGCGTCCCGTGCCCCTGCCGGTGGTTTCCCGGGGGGATCTGCCGGTGAGGGTGGCCGCGATGGCGCTGGCGGCAGTCGTGTTGCCGATGCCCATGTCGCCCGCGGCGATCAGGTCCGCGCCGGAGCCAGCGGCCTCGACCGCAAGATTCACCCCTGCCGTGAGACATTGCTCCGCCTGCCGGGAGGACATGGCGGGTCCCCGAGTGATGTCTTCCGTGCCGTGTCCGGCGCCCAGGCGGCGGAGATCCGGTTGATCCTGGATTTCACCGGCCACCCCGGCGTCCACGATCATCTGTCGAACGCCCAGCAGCCTTGAAAGGACGCTGACCGCCGCACCCCCCTGCAGGAAGTTTTGGACCATCTGTCCGGTAACTGCCTGAGGATAGCCTGTCACACCCTGGGCGACCACGCCGTGGTCGGCTGCCGCCACGATGACGGCCTGGCCGCGGATCCGCGGCGTCTCGGTGGCGAAGATGCCCGCCAGTTGCACCGACACCTGTTCCAGACGGCCCAGGCTGCCGGGGGGCTTGGTAAGCCGGAGCTGTCTGGACTCGGCGCGACGCCGGGCCTCGGCGTCCGCGGGGCCGATGCGGCGGATGGCCTGTTCGAGCGTGATCGGTTCCATTCGGGATTGGTGGAGCCTTGGAACCCTTTGCGAATGACGGGCCCGGTCAGAGACAGGGGTCAAAAGGAAAACTCCAACCCGGCTGTCCCGGTGGCTCCGGGGTTCAGAAAACCGTTCTCATAGTATTGCCTGTCCAGCAGGTTGTCGACCCGGCCGAAAAACCGGAGACTGCGGAATTCCGAAAGAGGCAACCTGTAGCTGGCCCCCAGGTCGACCTTGGTGATGGGGTCGAACCGAAACACCCGGCTGCTGAAGATGCTGGGGTCATAGATCGGCGCCAGGGTGCTGCTGGAGGTCACCCAGTCCAGGTTGACGAACAGATTCCGCCCCAGCCACTGGGTTGCCAGCAGGGACCACTGGTGGTCGGGAATTACATAGGATTTCAGAACGTTGCCGATCCGTGGCACGCGCTCGTCCGCGTTGGTGTAAGTGTAGGAAAAACGCAGATCCAGCGATGTCGCAGGACGGAGAGTGGTGGTGAATTCCAGGCCTCGGGCCAGGCCTCCGTGGCTGTTGCGGTAGCCCCCGAATCGCCCGAAGGGGTCGGTGGCGGGACTGATGGCGCCGGAGAAGTCGAACACGATGTTCTCCTGGATGCGGGTGTAGAACCAGGTCAAGGACGTTTGCACCCGGTTGCCGAGCAGGGTCTGGTCCAGACCGGCGTCGAAGGCGATGGATCGATCGGGACGGAGCCTCGGGTCTCCGTAAGCTGAATAGCCGAAGCTGGAGAAGTAGGTCCCGAAGCGTTCGTAGAGGGAGGGAGATCGATAGCCGTTTCCGACATGGGCGCGGATCTTGGTCCCGGTTTCGGCCACGAAATAGGCAATCGAACCGTCTCCGGTGTAGGCGGTCGGCGGAGCATCGAAGGTGAATCCCTGGTAGGGCGCCGTTTCCAACGGCTCCAGCAGAGGAGTCTGAAGCGAAAACATCTGGACTCTGATATCCCCGTCGGCGTCGCGGCTGAATCGGACCCGGCCCTGGGCGTTGACGATGAGTTGCCGGGCGTGCTTCGGATCCCCGTTGATCGGGC
>JAJECY010000069.1 GCA_022821775.1 Acidobacteriota bacterium | reverse complement strand
GAAACGACCCCAACCGCCGCTTGAACCGATCGGCCGAGGGAGAATACCTGCACGGGCTCTACGGCTCCCTGGAGAACGTCATCCCGGGATCCACCCTCGAACCCTACCTGCTCTGGCAGACAAAGTCCTCGGTCGTCAATGAGCTGAACGGGTACGGCGACCTCGACCGTTACACCATGGGCTTGCGGGCCTGGGGCAAAGGGCTCGGGCCCTGGGACTATAACGCCGCCCTGGTTCGCCAGTGGGGGCAGGCGGCAGGGGCGGATATCCAGGCCTGGGCCGGCTACGCAGAACTGGGCTATTCGATCGAGGCCAGGCTGAACCCACGCCTCTATGTCCATTACAACTTCGGCTCGGGCGACAAGGATCCCGAAGACGGTCGAATCGGGGGCTTCGACAACCTCTATCCCACCACCGCCTTTCTGTACGGCCGCGCCAACCGGGTGGGCTGGCGCAACCACAAGGGCCTGCGCCTGGGGAGCGAGTTCAAGCCACACTCCAAGCTGACGCTGCTATTGGAATTCCACTCCTTCTGGCTGGTCTCCAAGACCGATGCCCTCTACAACGCAGTCGGGCGAATGTCGGTGGCCCCGCCCCCCGGGGGCGCCCAGGACGCAAAGGTCGGCAACGAAGTCGACGCCGTCTTCTCCGTGCCGCTAACAGACAACTTCAGCCTGGGAGGCGGCCTCGCACACCTGCTTCCCGGCCCCTTCCTCAAGGCCAATTCCCCCGGCCACGCCTTCACCTACTCCTACCTGTTCACCAGCTACAAGTTCTGAGCGGGACCCGCCGGCAGCGAATCAGGATCTCTATCCAACACTGTTGGCAGCTCTATCCAATTTTCGTCAGGCGTGGCCTCGCGCCAGGAAAGCCGCCATCAGTTCCTTCGTGCATCCCGCCACCGAACGAATCCGAGACGATTCCGCGTTCCTTCGAGAGTACAAGCGCCTGAAGCGGAAGTGGGCCCGCGCGTTACCTGACGAAAACCCCTATACCCGCCAGCAGGTTGAAAACCCTGAGTGGCTGCCGGAGCGGGTGCGACTACCCCAGCCCGCATTTCTCACCAGGACGCACCTGTATTGTTAGAGACTGCGTATTTTCAATACGTTATGGGTCCTTTTGGGGAATGGCAATAAATGCAGACAGTGCTGGGCATGCCCTGGCTTGTCTTTTTTCCTCCAGCGCGCACATGCTCCCTCGACCGTAGAAACCCGCTACGCTCTTCGGTCGCGAGCACGCGCTGGAGAAAAAAATCCTGCGCCATGATCATGCCCCCTGGTGAGAAATGCGGGCTGGCGGCCGCAGAACCGCAAGGCCTCTACCACCGATTCGGCTCCCGGAAGGCATCCTTGATCAGGAACACCTCCGGATCATCCCAGGTTCCTTGTATGCCCACAATGTCGTAACGCCAGGCGGCCGCCCGGCGGCGAAGGCCCCGGCGATAATCGGCGGCTGCCCGACAGATCAGGCGCTGCTTGGCAGGCCCCACCGCGTCCTCGGGACCCCCGTATAGACGATTCCGCCGATATTTCACCTCGATGAAGGCCAGGATGTCTCCGTCCCAACCGATGAGATCGATCTCCCCGGAGCGGCTGCGGTAGCGGTGGGCGACAATGCGATAGCCTTGCCGCTTCAGGTAGGCGTAGGCGGCCATTTCTCCCTTCATGCCCGTTTCGGACGTGTTCGGCTGGTGTAGGTCCCCGGTGCGGCCGAAGCGGCATTCTGCCAGCCATCGCTTTCCCTTTTCCAGCCAGTTGGAGCCCACCGGGTCCCCCGCACGGACCGCAGCCCGCTCAATGGATCGGTCGGATGAAGACAACAGGTTGTGGAGAGAGAGATGCCCGGGGAGATTTGCGGCAGCGAGGAGGAAGAGCCCTCGGGGATACCGACTCGGGGAAAGAGGGTTTCCAACCAACCCCAAGTGGCTTTTTGGAGGTGCCGGTGCTACCGCTTCTTCCAGCGGACGCCGTCCCTGGTGTCTTCCACCAGGTAGCCCAGGTCGAAAATCCGGTCGCGTAGCTCGTCCGCCAGGGCGAAGTCCCGGGCCTGCCGCGCCCGGCTTCTTTGCTCGATCAGGCTTTGAATTTGCGGGTCCAGCTTCGATTCCTCAGACGGCCATAGCGGCAGGACCCGGTTGAGCGTGTCCATGGTCGCCAGAATCGCCGAGCCGTCGCCGTCATGCACCCGGCCGGCCGCCAGGGCGGTATTGACCTCACGCACCCAGTCGAAGATGGCTGCCAGGGCCTGGGCCGTGTTGAGGTCCTGGTCCATGGCCTCCTCGAACTTCTCCACTACCGTCTGGCAGCCGGACTGGAGTTCGGCACCGGCGCCCCTCGGCAGAGTCTCGGTTTCGATCCGTTGCCTGAAGTCCTGCAGCCGCTGGAGCGAGGCCCCGGCCTGGCTTACCGCATCCATGGTGAAGTTGAGTTGCCGCTTGTAGGGAACGCTTTGCAGAGCGTAACGAACGGCTCCGGGTTGGATTCCCTTCTCCAGCAGGTCCCGCAGGGTAAAGAAGTTGCCCTTGGACTTGGACATCTTCTCGCCATCCACGATGAGATGCTCCCCGTGGACCCAGTAACGCACGAATGGCTTGGCGGTAGCGGCCTCGCTTTGAGCAATCTCGTTCTCGTGGTGGGGAAAGATGAGATCCACCGCGCCGCAATGCAGGTCGAAGGACTCGCCAAGGTACTTCATGCTCATGGCTGAACACTCGATGTGCCATCCCGGCCGACCGGGACCCAGCGGGGTCTCCCATCGAGGCTCCCCGTTCCTGGGAGCCTTCCACAAGACGAAGTCCCGCGCATCCTGCTTGTCGTATTCGTCCACATCCACCCGGGCTCCCACCCGAATTCCCTCCTGGTCCAGCTTGGCCAGCTTCCCGTAGTCCCCGAAGGCCCCGATGCGGAAATAGATCGATCCGTCCTGCTCGTAGGTGTAGCCGCCGGACTGAAGCCGCCGGATCAGGGCCACCATGTCATCGATGTGATCGGTCGCGTGAACGGCTCGGTCGGGCTTCTCGATGCCCAGCCGATCGCAATCCTCGAAAAAGGCTTGGGTAAACCGGTCGGTAAACGTTTTGAGCTGAGCGACGGTTTGCGCCTCGGAGTTCCGGATGGTCTTGTCGTCGACGTCGGTGATGTTCATGACGTGAAAGACCCCAAAGCCCTTGTGGCGCAGATAACGCTTCAGAACGTCCTGGAAGACGAAGGTTCTGAGGTTCCCGATGTGGACAAAGTCGTATACCGTCGGACCGCAGGTGTACATTTTGACCTGTCGGGGCTCCAGCGGTTGAAAGGGTTCGGTCCTCCCGGAGAGGGTGTTGGACAACCGCAACATGGATGAAATCTCCTGCGGGACGCCTCGGCCCGCGTCGCCTTCCGCCCGCCGGACTACGACTTCCGGTCGGGTCGAATTCCGGGCCTAGAATAGACTGCGGTTCACCGATAAGTCAATACGTGCGAGTCCTTTCCGTGGTGCTTTGCACTCCCGTCGGATCCGTGGTACACTCACCAGGACAGCATGAAATCCTACCTTTTCTCGACCCTGTCGAACCCAACAGTTCCAGTTGGCGCTACGCCTTCGAGGGTGCCTTCCTTTTGCTGAAACTGAAGCAAATCCGGATTCAAGGGTTCAAATCCTTCGCTGATAAAACCGAACTGACTTTTGACGGATCCGGCATTGCCGCCATCGTGGGGCCCAACGGTTGCGGCAAGAGCAACATCTCGGATGCCATTGCATGGGTGTTGGGCGAGCAGAGCGCCCGGACCCTTCGCGGCGGGAGAATGCAGGACGTCATTTTTAACGGCACCCGCTCCCGCCTGCCCCTGGGGCTGGCCGAGGTCAGCGTGGTGCTGTTCGATCCGGAGAGGGCGGAGGAGCCGACCTCGACCTCCTCCTCTTCCTCAACGGCGGCTTTGGCCGTCAATGATCCGGCAGTCGGCCAGGACGGCGCCCCTCGGAAGAGTGAGGCGAAGATCGACGGTTCGGGTCGGATCATTCCCTTCGAGGCCAGGCCGGGCCGAGCCTCCAGAAAGAAGGGAAAACCATCCAGGACACCGGCCAAACCGGGAGAGCTGGTGGTATCCCGGCGCCTCTTTCGTTCGGGAGCGAGCGAATACCTCCTCAACGGAAGGAAGGTCCGACTGCGGGATGTTCAGGAGATATTCCTGGGAACCGGACTGGGTCCGGATTCCTATGCGCTGATTGAGCAGGACCGGGTAGGGCTGATCCTGAGCTCCAAACCCTCGGATCGACGGGCCATCATCGAGGAGGCGGCAGGCGTCACCAGGTTCAAGGTCAAGCGCAAGCTGGCTGCCTCGAAACTGGAGCAGGCCAGACAGAACCTGCTCCGTGTCAACGATATTACCGAGGAAGTTTCCCGGCAGCTCGACACCCTCAAGCGACAGGCCGGCAAAGCCCAACGCTACCGGGAGCTCAGTCAGGAGGCCCGGAATCTCTCCAAGAGCCTCTTCTCCGTCCGCGCCCGCCACCTGAAAGCCCAACTGAGCCAGGTATCGGAAGAATTCGAGCAATTCCGGGACCAGGTCGATCGGAAACAGGGCTTCATCCAGGAGCGGGAGACGCAATTGCGCCGCGAAAACGACGCCCACTTCGAGGCCGAGACCGATTTGAAGGGGCAACGTGAACGGTTGTCCCGGTTGCAGATGGAGAACCAGCGCGACCAGCAGACGATTCAGCATCAGAAAGACCGTTTCGACCAACTGGCAGTCCGGTCTCGCGAAAACGCTCTCGAGCTTCAGCTCCTCTCGGAGCAGCAGGATCAGCACCAGGCGCAGGTCGGAGAAAAGCAGCAGGCACTCCAGGAGGTGACCCGGCAGTTCGACAGCCTGGAGAAGCAGTACGACGCTCGCAATCGGGAACAGGTGCTCCGGCAGAGCAAGCTGGGCGAACTGGAAGCATCGGGAGACCGGCTACGGTCGGAACAACTGGAACTGCTGAGTCGAGCGGCAACCCTTCGCAGCGCCGTCATCCAATTGGAGGAGCAGGAAAAGCAATTGGCGCTGCAGTCCGGCCGCTTGGAAAACGATCGCCGACAAGCATCCCGGGACCGTCAGAGCCTGGCGGACTCCAGCGAAGAGGCCGGCAGCCGGCACGCGCTGAAAGAGGCAAGCCTGCGTGAGTTGACCGGCAGGGTCAATGGGCTCTCGGCCGAGTTGAGCCGGGAACGGGAACAGCAGGATCGAGCGCGGCGGCAGGTGGCTGAGAAACGGGAAGACCTCAGTGCACAGGATCAACGACTCCAGTCTCTTCAGGAGCTGGCCGCCCATCATGCCTACAGCGCCGAATCGGTGCGGATGCTGTTGTCGGTGGCCGACCGCTCCGGGGGCGCCGACTTTCGGACCCACGGGATCCTGGCCGACCTGGTGGAGGTGGATGCCGAGCACGAGAAGACGGTGGAACAGTTTGTGCGTCATGAGCTGGAATATTTCCTGGTGGATTCTCCGTCCAACGCGCGGGAAGGCATCGATCTGCTGCGCAAGAGCGGCGCCGGCAGATCCACCTTTCTGTTCCCCGGCAATGGCGCCTCCGAGTTGGTTCCCGACTCCCTCGAAGCCCTGATCCAGGACCTGGTGGATCGAGATCCGCGGCTGATTCCGATGAGCGCCGTCATTCGTCTTCCCTCCCGCCACAGGCAGCGCCTCCGCTCCGCCCTTCCCCATCTGTTCCACAGCCTCATTGCCCCCGGCTACGAGGCTGCCCTGGAGATCGCCCAAGCCTACCCGAAGTTGACGGTACTGACGCCGCAGGGTGAGGTGTTTCGCGGACAGCTCATTTCCGGCGGCAGCGGGGACCAGCGTGGACACCTCTCCCTGAAACGGGAGATCCGCGAGTTGGACCGCCGGCTCGAATCGGCCCGCCGGGATCTGCTGTTGCAGGAGGAACAGTTCACGGCGCTGGATCAATCGGTGCAAGCCCGCCAGGAGGAGCTGACCCGGGTGAACCGACAGGCGCAGGAACTGGAAAAGGAGCTGGTCGGTTCCAACCACCGCCTCGAGTTTCTTTCCGGCGAACTGCAACGCCTCGCCCAACGGGAGCAGGAAGTTGCCCGGGAAATGCGGAGCGTCGCTCAGGGGCGGTCGGAAATCGGGCGGCGCCGCCTCCGGTCCGGATCGGAAATCACACGCGCCGAAGCACGCAAGACCGAAGTGGACCAGGCCATCGACTCCAATCAAACCGACTGGCGCCGCTTGAGGGACGACTGGTTGCAACATTCGCAGCAACTGAGCCTGGTGGGCTCGGAGCTGGCCGCCTGCGGTGAGCGCAAGCTCGCTACCGAGGCCGACCTGGAACGGATTCACGCCAGCCTGCAAGCCTGCCTCCAACGAAGGACCAGGCTTGACGCCCAGCGGGAGGAGTGGTCCTCTCAGAGCCTGGAGATGCAGACCGCGGTTCGACAACTGGAGGAGACCGTCTTCAATCGAGGCGTGCAACGCGCTTCCCTGGAGGCTGAGATCCGGATCAGGGAGGGACGGTTGGAGACATCCCGAAAGGCCCAGGCGAAACTGGGAGAAGAGCTGCAGGGGTGGCGCCTGGAACTGGACGAACTGAGGAACCGGAAGACGCAAATCGAGGTCGACCGCGCCCGACTTGCCTCCGACTATTCCCACCTGGAGGAAACCTGCCGCCAGGAGCTGGGGGAACCCCTGGAATCGCTTCAGGTGGAGGAGGCCGGTGAATTCGACCACGAGACCTATCGGAAAACGGAGGAACGATACCTCCGGCTCAGGAAGCGCCTGGATTCCATGGGGCCGGTGAACATGATGGCCCTGGAGGAATTCCAGGAATGCGAGGAGCGATTCGAATTCCTCAACCGGCAACGCCAGGACCTGCTCGATTCCATAGAGGACACCGGCGCCGCCATCCGCGAGATCGACGAGGTCTCCTGCGAGCAGTTTCAGCAGGCCTTCGACGCCGTAAACCTGAATTTCAGGGAGAGCTTCCGGGAACTGTTCGGCGGAGGACGGGGCGAAATGAAACTGCTGGACCCTCAGGACCTGCTGGAGACGGGGATCGAGATCGTCGCCCAGCCTCCGGGGAAGCGATTGCAGAACGTGCTGCTGCTCTCGGGCGGCGAAAAGGCCTTGACCGCCATCGCCCTTCTGCTGGCCATATTCAGCTATCAACCCAGTCCTTTTTGCGTCCTGGACGAGGTCGACGCTCCCCTGGACGACGTCAACCTGGGGCGATACTCGCAGAAGATCAAGTCCATGAGCGGGGAAACCCAATTCCTGCTCATCACCCACAGCAAGCGGACCATGGAGTCGGCTGACGCCCTCTATGGAGTGACCATGGAAGAGGCCGGCGTGTCCAAACTGGTCTCGGTCCGGATGAACTGAATCCCCTGCCGCCGAGCCCCCTGCCACCCGTTCTCACATGGGCCTTGACAACCGTCCTCCATGTACTAGAATGGCCCCCTCCTGAAGGAAAAATCCGGGCCGGGCAATGGCTGTTTCGAGGGTCTCCTCCCTATTCCCGCCCGGCACTCCCAAACGAAAGGACAGCGAGTAATCCTATGGCCGTAGAGAGCCTGCAAACCGAGGTGAACTTACCCGATCACCACCTGGTCGGCAGAGGCAAGGTCCGAGACAACTACGAAATCGGGGACCACCTGCTGATCATCGCCACGGACAGAATTTCCGCCTTCGACTACGTGCTGGCCAGTGGCATTCCCAACAAGGGACGCATCCTGACCCAGATGTCGCTCTTCTGGTTCGAGCGCATCGTCGATATTGTTCCCCACCACCTGGTGACCGCCGACGTCGAGGAGTTCCCGGCCGATCTTCAGCCCTATGCCCACCTGCTGGCCGGACGATCGATGCTGGTGAAAAAGGCCGAGGTCTTTCCGGTGGAATGCGTGGTCAGGGGTTACCTGGCCGGCTCGGGCTGGAAGGAGTACCGGCAGTCCCAGTCGGTGTGCGGCATCCGGCTGCCTTCGGGACTGCCGGAATCGGCCCGTCTGGAAGAGCCTCTTTTTACTCCCGCCACCAAGGCCACCACCGGTCACGACGAAAATATCTCCTTTGAACGCATGGTCGACGTGGTTGGGCAGGACACGGCCGAGAGGCTACGCGACCTCTCTTTGGCCATCTACTGCAAGGCCCGCGATTACGCGGCTTCCAAGGGTTTCATCATTGCCGACACCAAGTTCGAGTTCGGCGCCTGCCAGGGCGAAATCATTCTCGTCGACGAGGTCCTGACCCCGGACTCCTCCCGGTTCTGGCCGGCTTCCGACTACCAGCCCGGCAAACCCCAGCAGCCCTTCGACAAGCAGTTCGTGCGGAACTACCTGGAAGAGATCCAGTGGGACAAGAAGCCCCCCGCTCCCAAGCTGCCCGACTGGGTCGTGGAAGCGACCAGCCGGAAGTACATGGATGCTTTCGAGCGCCTCACCGGCAGAAAGCTGGATGGCTGACTGCCGGGAGTGCGCCCTGCAGAGACCCATGGAGCCTGCCAATGAAGTGTGTTCCCTGTTATTAACAACAAAATCGATTGAATGGGGAGCGTTTTCCCTGTCAAAGGCATGTCTCATTCTCTAATTTGGAAGGATGTCCCTGGACATTGCTAGATGAGGCAGATTCCCGGTGAGAAATGCGGGCCGGCTTCTACGATTTACACATTCACTCGAATTACTCCAGCGACGCCGACCACCCTCCCCGGCGGCTCTTTGAAATGGCCTGCGAAGCCGGTCTTGCCGGACTTTGCATCTCCGACCACGACACGGTGGCGGCCATCGCCGAGGGAAGGCGCCTGGCCCGGGAATTTCCCCTTGAGTTCTACCCTAACGTCGAGATCAGCACTCACTACCTGACCCGGAAGTTCCATGTGCTGGCCCCCCTGGTCGATTGCCGGTCTGCCGAGTTGCAGTCAAGGCTTGAAGGCTTGGCCGAGGGAAGACGCCAGCAGGCGAAAGCAAGGGTTGAGCGGCTGCGGAATTCAGGTTTCGAGATCACATTCGACGAGGTCATCCGAGCGACCCGAAACCCGATACCCACGGGCCCGGCCATCGCTCAAGCCCTCTTGGAAAAACCCGAATCCCGTGAGTCCTCCAGGCTGCACCGCTATCTTCACGGGAAGGAAGCCGCCCGGGGAGCCATTGCCTTTTATCGAGACTATTTTGCCCCCGGGAAACCCGCCTTCGCCGAGATGGAGCGGCTCGGAACCCTGGAAGCCCTGCAGTTGATCCGCCGGGCAGGCGGCGTCCCGGTGCTGGCCCACCCTGGGGCTCCCGGCTATGAGGCCGATGAGCCTGTTCTGCAGACCTTTGTCGCTCATGGGCTGGCCGGGCTGGAGGTCTATTCCTCCTACCACGAGCCCCGGTCGACTCGACGGTTCTCCGACTGGGCGGATCGCTGGGACCTGGTGAAGACAGCCGGCTCGGATTTTCACGGGAGAGTCAAACCGCACGTTCGCATCGGCTCTGTCAAGGTCCGCGGCAGAGAGATGATTGAAGAGTTGATGGACAGGAGGGACTGACCGCATGGAGCCTCTCCACGACCTGAACTCCCTCGACTGGGTCATCCTGGCGGTGGTGCTTATCTCCGTGCTGGGCAGTCTCCTGAAGGGCTTCGCCCGCGAGTCCATCTCTCTTGCGTCGGTTGTGGTTGGTCTCCTGGCGGCGTCCTGGCTGTACTCCATGACCACCGACTTTTTTCTTCCATTCGCCGGCAGCCAGGATCTTGCCGCCATCCTGGGCTTTGTGACGATATTCTGCGGGTGTCTGATCGCAGGCGCCCTTGTCTCCTTCTTCGTCCACAGATTCGTGCGCCTGGCTCACCTGCAGTGGTTCGATCGCCTGTTGGGAGCCGCCTTCGGCCTGATTCGGGGATGGTTGATCGCCGCCGTTCTGGTTCTTCTCCTGACGGCCTTCCCGTTGAAGTCGGCCAGCGTCCGGGAAGCCAGGCTGGCCCCCTTCCTGCTGGTCAGCGCCCGGGTCCTGATCCTGGTCACCCCCCAGTCCCTGAAGGATCGGTTCATGGAAGGCTACGGAGAAGTGGAGAGACTCTGGCGGGAACAGTCGGAGCCGCCGAGCGAAGAGGAAGTGTAGCTGTTTCTGTCTGCAGGGGTCCCTTCCGACCTGGAGGGGGGGCGGGCAGCCCGAGCGCCAGGGTTGAGAGAAAAGCCATCTTTCCAGGCGAATCGGCGGCGCGGCGCGGAGAACTCATGGGGATTCGATCGTGAAAGACCAACTGGACGGCCTGATCACCGAAATGCTGGATCGAGGGCTTCTCTTTGAAGAAGCCACCAAGGAATTTGAAAAACAGTTCATCATGAAGTGCTTGGAGCGATCCGGGGGCAATCGGACCCAGACCGCCAAGAAGCTGGGAATCCACCGCAACACCCTTCAAAAAAAGCTCTCCCCCTCCAACCACTCCAACCCCCGAAAAAAAGCCGGTCCAACCAAAAAACGCTTGACTCGATAGGGACCCGTTCCTATTATCAGCACTCTCAGATCCGGAGTGCTAACACCCCCGATCCGAGCCGAAACTGTTGACATTTGGAATAGAAAGGAGATGCCGGTATGAAGGTCAGACCGCTCCACGACCGGATACTGATCAGGCGCATCGAGGAGACCGAAAACATCAGGGGTGGGATCATCATTCCCGACACCGCCAAGGAGAAACCCCAGGAGGGTATTGTGGTGGCGGTTGGAAACGGAAAGATCCTGGACGACGGGACCCGCTTGAACCTGGAGGTCAAAGAAGGCGATCACATACTCTTCGGCAAATATTCAGGAACCGACATCAAGATTGAGGGTGAGGAATACCTCATCCTGAGGGAAGACGAGGTCCTCGGTATCCTTGCGGACGCCGGCTAGGAAGCGACGGCGTCCCACCCGGGCCAATCCGGCCTCGACAGATCAACCCACGAATAACATGGAGGAATGAAGAATGGCAAAGCGAATTACTCACGGTGAAGATTCCCGTCAAGCCATCCTGAAGGGAGTCAATCAGTTGGCCAACGCGGTTCGCATCACCCTGGGTCCCAAGGGACGGAACGTCGTTCTGGACAAGAAATTCGGATCGCCGACCATTACCAAGGACGGGGTCACCGTGGCCAAGGAAGTCGAGCTAAAGGACGTCGAAGAGAACATGGGAGCCCAGATGGTGCGGGAAGTGGCTTCCAAGACCAGCGACGTGGCGGGAGACGGAACCACCACCGCAACGGTTCTGGCTCAGGCGATCTTCCGGGAAGGCGTCAAGACGGTGGCGGCCGGAGCCAATCCCATGGCTCTGAAACGCGG
>JAJECY010000173.1 GCA_022821775.1 Acidobacteriota bacterium | reverse complement strand
GAGTTCACCTACCAGGGCAACCACTATAAGATCCCCTTGCGCGAGGTCCACCCCAAGCCGGTCCAGCAACCCCACCCGCCCATCTGGCTCGGTTGCAGCCGGGAAGACACGTTCAGGAAGGCGGGACTCATGGGCTTGGGCTGCCTGGCAATGGCCGGCGGCGAGACTACGGGACTGGCTCCTCTCGTGCAAGCCTACCGGGGCGGAATCCGGAACGCCAGTCCGACCACCGGGGTTGTCCACAACCGCGTCTCTGTAAGCACCGTGGCCATCTGCGGGGAGTCGCGCAAGAAGGTGCAGGAACGCTCGGCCGAATTGATCGACTGGTACCGCCATCAGCAGGCCCTCCGGGACGTCCGCGTGTGGGGCGAACAGGACCCGTCCCGCGTTCCCGAAGACTACCAGTGGCACTACACCCGCTCCACCGCGACCGACTCTCCAAAGCGCGAGGAAACATCATCCCTCGACCAGATACGGAGCGGACGCTACTGCATCGGCGACCCCGACGACTGTATCCGCTACCTGGAAGCCTACGCCGAGGCGGGCGTGGACGAGGTCATGCCTCTGTTTCAGGTGGGCGGCATATCCCATGAGGAAGTGATGGATACGCTGCGTCTCTTCGGCAAGCACGTCATCCCCCACTTCAATGCGAAGGCAGGTTCGTCCTCCGGTAGCCCTGCAAGATAGCTGGTCCCATTCCCTGCCCTGCCGTCGGCTTGCCAGACCACGCAACATCGTCTTCGGTATTCTCAATGTGTGTTGGTTATACGCCAATCAGCCCTCGTCATTCCCGCGAAACCGGGAATCCGGGAGCCTCGGCAGATGCAATTCTCCCGCGGCGGAGGCCCTTAGATTCCCACGAAAGCGGGGGCGTGCCTGCAATACCAACACACGCTGTGAATACCAGATCCCCCAACCACATCTCAAAAATGGTACTGTCTACCGTCAAGTCTGGTGGGCCAGTCCCCTGGTTCCCTACCTATTCGCCCTGTCCGGTGTCTGCACCATTCTCTCCGGCGCGTGCGCTGTCGCCGTTGCAGCATATCTTGCCTCCGGAATCGGCATTGCCGGAGGGGACATCGCCGAGGCGGTCGAGGTCCTGTCCGGCCTCCGCTGGGTCACCGGCAAGATCGGCTTTGTGGCTGCCGGTCTCGCTGTCATCGTTGCTGCGCGTTACCAGTGGCAGGTAGGCGGCGCGCTCCGGTGGATTGCGCCTTATTCGGCTGCGCTGGGTATCGCGATGCAATTCATCTGGGTGGACTCGGCGACGATTTTGCACCCGATTGTGGGCACCGCATTTTTCCTCTGGCTGGTAGCGGTTGGGACGATGCTCTCAACAGGAAGAGTCGAACGGCATTTTGTCGACAAATATGGGGTTGCTTCCCGGTAGCCACCAAGTGGATGCGAGTCAAAAAGGAACAGGAGGCCTGCACCCATGGCTCCTGCGAAAATTAACAAAGGCAGAAAAGCCGCCGCCCGGATGAGAAAACTGAGGGCTCAGAGAAAAGAAGAGCGCGAAAAAGCTCAGAGGCTTGAAACCAGGAGGCAGGCCGCCATCCTGCTCAAGACCCTGTCCAAAAGGGAAATCGTGTGAGTTCAAGATTCTGACGGCAAGTGACGGTATCCACAGGTCCCACTGAATGGCCTGTCGAATCTTGTTGAGAAATGTCATTGTTTGGGCGGGGCATGAGCCCAAAGGCTTAAGCGGCCGCAGATTTGGAGCTATCAGGAAATTTATTGGCACGGCACCGGGAACGGAAATCCAAGCGGTAAAGCAGCAAAAGGGAGGCGACTATGACGCCAGTTTTTCCCTGTCTGATCAGGCGCAGCGAGGATGGATGTCGAGGCGAGCTTCTGCTACGCCTGCGTAACGGAAAATCGGCCTACGTAGTACATCTGTCACTGGAGCAGGCTAGGATTCTGGCCGTGGAGATGCGTGGCCTCGCCACTGACCATTGCCCGCTTCACCATCTCGCAGTGCGGGTGGCTGAGGGCCTGAACTCCAAGATCAGCCACATCGTCATCCGTCGAATCGGAGAGGGAGATGATGTTGTCGGTGTGCTTCGCCTGATTACGGCGACCGGCATGCACAGCATTCAGGTGGACGCGGCTGCCGGGTTGGCCATGGCCATACACATGGGCATACCCATTTTCATGGACGGCGAGTTTTCTCCTACAGAGTCTGACAGTGCAGGGCACATCCATGACGCCCACGACCACAAATCCGCAGGCAAGGCAGACCCCGAGCAGGTGAACGACAACGCCGAAATCGAGCCCGGCGTCACGACCCCCATCCCCCGTGTCTTTCAGGATCTGATCGACGGCCTCGGAATGCCGGAAAGCGGCGACCGTCCCGACGAGGGATCAGCTCCCGACTAAAAATGCTAGTCAACCCGCAGGAGTAAGAGTGCATGACTACCACCGCACCTCTAAGTGTGTATCACGCCATCTACGGGCGGCGAAGCGCCTGGAAATTTACGGACCGGCCGGTGGATCTCATGGCGATTGAAAGGATGCTCGATGCTGCCATCTGGGCTCCAAACCACCGGCTGACCGAGCCTTGGCGGTTCTTTGTCCTGGAGCAGGAAAGCCCTGAGAGGAGCAGGGCGGCGGAACTGGCAGCAGAATTCCAGTTGGAACGTACCGGCGACCAGCGTCGCGCCGATGCCGCCCGTCAAAAGGTGCTGGAGCCGCCAGTGATCATTTACGTCTACACGGTGCCGGGCCCCGACGATGAGACGACCAAGGAAAACTACGCGTCTGTCTGTATTGCCGTCCACAACATCTCCCTGGCAGGCGCGGCAGAAGGACTCGCTGTGACCTGGGAGACGGGTGGGGTGATGCGGCACCCCGGTCTGGGGCAAATGCTGGGAGCCGATGAATCCTGGCAGATGACGGCGATGCTACTGGTGGGCCACCCCGGAGAGCATCCGGTATCGCGCCGGTCACCAGCCTCGGGGTTCGTGCGCTGGTTCAAATCGAAGGGCAAGTCAATATAACAGATTGAAATTTCCGCCCCATCGAGAGGTGTCCGAAAGCGAGGTGGGAGCAGCATAACTGCTGCGCGCCTGGCCCACCCGCAATGGATGCCCAAGGGCACCCCCGGACCGATAAACCGTCGGGCTTCCCCCACCGGTCGCCCCTTCAAGGCCGGTAGGGCCGACGGCGGTCCGGGCCTTCCAGCTCTCGAGCGGGTCGCCTCCCATCACCTCCTCCGGTGGGACGGTGCCCCGTGGGGTCGGACGCCCCGGAGAGGCCACCCCGGACGGGCCGATGCTTCCACCACCTGCATGTCGGCCCGTTCGGGGGAATCTCTACAACTAGGCCGACCCGCCATAGGTCAATGTCCCATGGTTACTTCAAAGCATGGACTATCACAGAGATTGTACCGTTCAAATCTGAAATTAGCCTTGGCAGTTGGAATACCCTTAGCTAACTTATGCGACTGGCACCGCCCTGAGCCGCTGGACATGCTTTCAGAAACAATTCAGTATGGAGACCGACAAATTCCTATGGGAATGTCATTTGAGCCGGACTGTTGGTTGGTATCTGATCTCGTACGACGAGGAATAATCGTCATAGGGGGATTGACCAGAAGGAAGTTGAACCTTTGAGTAATTCGCTCGGCAGAGGAAGTAGCCTCCACCTGTCACCTTAGGTGTTAGAAGGTTGGTGATTAAACTGTTCGTTGATTCACATCCCCATCCACATCTCGAAGACGGTACTGCCTACCGTCAAGTCAGGCCCACCA
>JAJECY010000218.1 GCA_022821775.1 Acidobacteriota bacterium | reverse complement strand
TTCCAGTCATCGGTGGATCCCGTGATTCATTTCGGTCTCAGCGGCCCCACCACGGTGGCGCACCCCTGGGGCTGGGAGGCGTGCATCCTGGGAACCCGCTCGATGCGCCCCTCCCGGAACCACTCCAGGTACCCCTGATAGCACTGGTAGAACAGGCCGCCCCCGCCGATGGGCCCGAAGACGTGATCGGGTGCGCATCCGAGCTGCTCGCAGACTTCAAACGAAATGGTCTTCACGCCGGCCATCTGCCGCGGGCTGATGCAGGTGGCCGAGATCAGCAACACTGCCTCGTCGCTCCCTGCTCTGGACTTGAGCCGTTCCACCACCGAGTTGGTCCCCGACTCGGTGACCCCGAACTTGCGAACCCGGATCACCCGGGCGCCGTAGGCCTCGGCCTGAACCAGCTTCGCCCGGGAGGCCGTCTCCAGCACATACAGGTCCAGCTCAAAACCGAAGCGGGCCGCATAGGCGGCCAGGGCCGAGCCGGTATTGCCGGAGGAGGTGGCCAGCATCCGGTCGCGCTTCTCCTCGACCATCAAGGAAGCCGCCATGCTGGCGAAGCGGTCCTTGTAGGACCCCGAGGGGTTTTGGAACTCCAGCTTGAAATAGAGCTCGTTCAGCCCCATGGTGGGGCCGATCTGTCGGCTGCGAACCAGGGCGGTGTCGCCCTCTCCCAGCGAAGCAATGTTGCTCTTGTCCTTCAGGGGCAGGTTGTCGAAGTATTTCCACATTGGGCTTTTCGGCGCAGGCCGGCGGGGCGGGTTCCAGAGTCCCCGCCATCATAGATTCGCGGCCTTCCGCCATCAACTAAAAAGATTGGGGCGCGGACCGGCAGGTGAAGGCAGATTTGGCAAAACGTCGTTCAAGAAACTGAAGTATCACTCCCCCCTTGAGGGGGAGTCGCAGAAGTCGAGCCGAATGGCGAAGGCTTCTGCGGTGGGGGGATCGCACAAGCAGCGCCCAATGGCGCGGTCTTGTGCGCCGTCGCGGGTTCGCACCGGCCAAGCTACGGGCGAAGGCTTCTGCGGTGGGGGCCGACGCCGGCGCCTCCGAACCGCCGCTGAATCTCGCTTTCGGGACGCCGCGTTGGCCCCCCTCCGGCTCGAAGACGGGCTTCGCCTCTCGCCGACTCCCCCTCAAGGGGGGAGTGATTCTTGAGCCCTGCATGAGACGCTCCGACTCCCCCCTCGAGGGGGGAGTGATTTTCTTTTGGGAGGCCGGGCGTTCGGGCAGGTAGCTCTTAGTCCGCCGCATGCGGGGCTCTCCTTGCTCCCCCAAGGCCTTTGGCTTACTATCTCTGCAGGCGCCGGGAGAGCTCATGAACGCGGACAGCTCCACGTCGGACCGGATCAAAGTCAACGGCGTCCGACTGGCCTACAGCCTGTTCGGCCAGGGAGCCAGCGTCGTTGTGCTGCACGGCTGGATGTGCAACCGGAGCTTCTGGCTGCGACAGTGCCGGGAGCTGGCCGGCCGAAACCTCCGCTGCCTGGCAGTCGACTTTCGCGGGCACGGGGACTCGGAAGCGCCCACCGGGGGCCATTCCATCGAGCAACTGGCCGACGACGTGGGCGCCTTGATGGCGACTCTGGAGATAGGGCCCGCTGTCATGGTGGGTCACTCCATGGGGGGCATGGTGGCCCAGCACTTCTGCCTGGAGCGGCCGGAGCAGACCGCCGCGCTGGTGCTGGTAGCGACCATTGCATCCGATCCGGACGACCGCCTGATTTCCAAGAGAATTGTCTCCGATGCCGCCCGGATGGGTTTCTCCCGTGCATTCGACCGCCACTTCGATGCCTGGTTCGCTCCCGGCGCGCCGCGGTCGGTGCGCGGCTGGGTCAAGAGGCAGATGCGGTCCACGCCGAACGACATCGGCCTGGAGCTGGTGAGTGCCTACAATCGCTTCGACCTCACCGGCCGGCTGGGAGAGATTCGGCGGCCGACCCTGGTCATCGGCACCCGATCGGACGATTCGGCGCCTCCCGGCCAGAGTCGCCGCCTGGCCGAGCTGATCCCGGGCGCCCGACTGGCCCTGATCGAGGACTGCGGGCATTTTCCCATGCTGGAGAAGCCGGAAGAGTTGAACCGATCCCTGCTGCCCTTCCTGGAAACCCAGGCCGGCTCCCGTCAGGATTGACCATGTCCAGCAGCTCTTTCAGAGCGGAGTACGATTTCCTGGGCGCCGTCCAGGTGCCCCGAGAGGCCCTTTACGGGGCCCAGACCCAGCGCGCCCTGGACAACTTTCCCCTGTCCGGGGAGCGCACCATCGGCGACTACCCCGCCCTCGTCGAGGCGCTCCTGCGCATCAAGTGGGCGGCTGCGGAGGCCAACCGGAGGGCGGGGTTGCTGGACGCAGAGGTCTCCGGAGCCATTGTCCGGGCAGCTCAAGAGCTGATCGGCCAGGGAGCCTGCCGCCATTTCCCCGTCCATCGCCTGCACGGGGGCGGCGGCACTTCGGCCAACATGAACGCCAACGAAGTGCTGGCCAATCGGGCCGAAGAACTGCTGGGGGGGCGGCGGGGCCAATACCGGCGGGTCCATCCCAACGACCAGGTCAACCTCCATCAGTCCACCAACGACGTCTACCCCACCGCCTGCCGCATGGCCGTGATCGCTTCCCGACCCTCGCTGGCCAAAGCCCTGGAACGACTGGGGCAGGTCCTGCGAGACCGGGCCTCCCGGTTTCGAGACGAGCCCCGGGTGGCCAGAACCTGCCTTCAGGATGCCGTGGCCGTCACTTTCCGGGACCTGTTGGGGGGCTATGAGGCCGCCTTGGCCAGATCCGCCGACCGGATCGCCCGCGACGTGGACGAGCTGCACGCCGTCAACCTGGGAGGAACCATCGTGGGACGGCCGCAGGATGCTCCCGAGGGCTACCGGAAGCAGATCCTTCCCCGCCTTCGGGAAGTCAGCGGCAACCCGGCCTACCGGTTGGCCCCCAACCTCTTCGACGCCGCCCAGAATCCGGATGGGATGGTGGCCGTCTCATCCGGCCTGGAACTGCTGGCCCGGGCGCTCATCAAGATTGCCAAGGACCTGCGGCTGCTCAGTTCCGGCCCCGAGGCCGGCCTGGGAGAGGTCCGGCTCCCCGCCGTTCAACCCGGGTCCTCCATCATGCCGGGAAAGGTCAACCCGGTGATTCCCGAGTTCGTCATCCAGTGTTGCTTTCAGGTTATCGGCAACCACGCGGCTTGCGCTGGCGCCCTGGACCATGGCGAGCTGGACCTGAACATCTGGGAGAGCCTCCTGCTCTTCAACGTGCTGGATTCGATGAGGTTGCTGGCGAACGCGGCTCACACACTGGCCGAGCGCTGTCTTGAAGGGCTAACGGTGGTGTCGGAAAGCAACCGGCGGAATGCCCAATCCATCATCCCCCTGCTGACCGAGCTGGTGAAGGCCCGGGGCTACTCGGCGGTCAGCCGGGTTTGCCGGGAAGCCGGAGGAAACGTGCAACAGATCCGAGAGTTGTTGAAGAAAGAAGGCTGGACATAACCCGGACCGCCGCGAGCCCGGGATGCAACCGTCCGGCGAGCAAACGAGGAGAATTGCCATGAAATCCCAAGACCCATCCCCTGCCGAATCCACCCGAACGCCCCAGGAAGAAGCGACCCCAACGGAAATCGTGACCGTGCGTCCCACCGAGGAGGTGATGTCGAAGCAGCGCCTACCCTATTTCTTTGGAGTCTCGGAGGAAACTTCCGGAGCACGGGGAATCTCAATGAGCCTGGTGGTGATCCCGCCCGGCGGTGCGGCCGAGCCCCACTACCATCGGGGCTTCGAAACCGCCATCTACATGCTGGAAGGAAGTGTCGAGACCCGCTACGGCAAAGGGCTGCGCCGGAGGGTCACCCACCGACCGGGAGATTTCCTCTTCATTCCGCCCGGCGTGCCGCACCAGCCGGTCAACCTCAGCGACCGTGAGCCGGCCCGAGCCATCGTGGCCCGCAATCATCCCAGCACCAACGAAGAGGTGGTCTTCTACGATCCGGGTTCGGAGGATGCGGGTTGAGGGACCGCCAACCGGCCGCTGATACTCACTCACGGGACGCCGCGTTGGCCCCCCTCCGGCTCGAAGACGGGCTTCGCCCTCTCGCCGACTCCCCCTCAAGGGGGGAGTGATACTTGAGCCCCGCATAAGACCCTCCTTTCACTCCCCCCTTGAGGGGGAGTCGCACAAGCCGAGCCACCGGAGTCTCAGGTGCTTCAGTAGGCTTGCAGGACGTCCGCGATCTCTTCAAGAATCGCCGGATCGTCGATGGTGGATGGAACGGCGTAGTCCCGGCCGTCGGCCAGGTCCCGCAGGGTCCGGCGCAGGACCTTGCCGGAGCGGGTCTTGGGCAGGCGTTTGACCAGCAGGGCTTTCTTGAAGCTGGCCACGGCTCCAATGTCCTTCCGGACCTCCTGAATAATCTCGGCTTCGATAGCCTCCCACGGGCGCTCCACGCCGACCTTCAGCACGACGAATCCCATGGGGATCTGACCCTTGAGCGCGTCCCGGGCCCCGACCACGGCGCACTCGGCCACGTCGGGATGGCCGGAGACCACCTCCTCCATTCTGCCGGTGGAGAATCGGTGGCCGGCCACGTTGATGACGTCATCCACCCGCCCCATGACGAAGAGGTATCCCTCGCTGTCCTTGAAGCCGCCGTCGGCGGTGAAGTAGTAGCCCGGAAAGCGGCTGAGATAGGACTCCAGAAAGCGCCGGTCGTCGTTCCACAGCGTCGGCAGGCAGCCCGGGGGAAGCGGGAGCCTGACGGCGATCAGGCCTTCCTCGTCGGGACCCAGGACCCGGCCCTCGCCGTCGAGCACCTGGATGTCGTAGCCGGGAACCGGCTTGCCGGCCGATCCGGCCTTGAGCGGGTGGGGAGAGATCCCCATGCAGTTGGCGGCCATCGGCCAGCCGCTCTCGGTCTGCCACCAGTGGTCGATGACCGGAATCCCCAGCAGGCGGCCGGCCCAGTGAAAGGTGTCCGGATCCAGCCGTTCACCGGCCAGGAAGAGATACCGCAGGCAGGAGATATCGTGATCCTTCAGGTGTTCCCCCTCCGGATCTTCCTTCTTGATGGCCCGGAACGCGGTCGGGGCCGTGAACAGGACATTCACCCCGTGCTGCGACACCACCCGCCAGAAGGCTCCCGCGTCGGGCGTCCCCACCGGCTTGCCCTCGTAGAGAACACTGGTGCAGCCGTGCATCAGGGGGCCGTAGACCGTATAGGAATGGCCCACCGCCCAACCGATATCGGAAGCCGCCCAGAAGACGTCCCCGGGCTGCACGTCGTAGATGTTGTGCAGGCTCCAACTCAAGGCCACCGCGTGTCCGCCGTTGTCCCGCACCACGCCCTTGGGTTTCCCGGTGGTCCCGGAGGTGTAGAGGATGTAGAGGGGGTCGGTGGCCTCCAGTGGGAGGCAGTCCACCGGGTCGGCCGCCGCCGCCATTTCCTCCCAGTCCCGGTCTCGTCCCGCCTGCAGAGAGGCCCGCGCCTGCGGCCTCTGGTAGACCACGCAGACCGCCGGCTTGTGCTCGGCAAGGTCGATGGCCGCGTCCAGCAGGGGCTTGTAGGGGATCACCTGCTGCACCTCGATCCCGCAGGACGCGGTCACGATGGCCTTGGGGCGTGCATCGTCGATCCGAATGGCCAGCTCCTGGGAGGCGAAACCGCCGAAGACCACCGAGTGAACCACGCCGATGCGGGCGCAGGCCAGCATGGCGATGGCCGCCTCGGGGATCATGGGCATATAGATGATCAGGCGGTCCCCTTTTTCCAGGCCGGCGGCCCGCAGCGCTCCGGCGAAACGGGAAACCTCCTGCTGCAGTTCCCGGTAGGAAATCCGGCGAACCACTCCGGTGACCGGGCTGTCGTAAATCAGGGCGGCCTGCTCCGCCCGCCCGTTCTCCACGTGCCGGTCCACGGCGTTGTAGCAGGTGTTGAGCCTGCCGCCCCGGAACCAGCGGACGAACTGCTCCCGGGAGACATCCAGGACACGGTCCCACCTGCGGTCCCAATGCACGGCCTCGGCCGCTTCGGCCCAAAAGGCCTCAGGCTCCTCCAAGGAACGGCGATAGGCGGCTTCGTAGGATGTTTTCATGGCCTAAGCTCGATATCTGTAATCGAAACGACATTGACAGAAGAGTCAAGTGTCGTGGATTGTCGCTGGATTTGGATATTTTTCGGCTCTGCCCGACCTTTGGGGGATCCCTCTCGAGCCTCCTCCAACCCCTTGGTGGCCCTTCGTCGTTCTTCGTGGCCCTTGGTGGATATCTTTTTCGTCGTTTGTCAGTTTGCGGCTGCGCCTCCCGCGAACCGGTTCAAATCCAGATTTCGACCAGGGTCTTCCCCAGCCAGGCGCCGATGTAGGCCAGGGCCAGCATGTAGCCGAACTGCAGCAGGGCCAGCCGCCAGCCGCCGGTCTCCCGCCGGACCACCGCCACCGTGGACATGCATTGCAGGGCGAAGGCGAAGAAGATCAGCAGGGCGACCGCTCCCCCCGGAGTGAGGTCCTGCTTCAGGGCTTGCTGCAAACCCGGCGCGCCCTCGTCTCCGCCCTCTTCCGCCCCCTCGATTCCGTAAATGGTCCCCAGGGTGCCCACAATCACTTCACGCGCCGCCAGGGAGGTGATCAACCCAATGCCGATTTTCCAGTTGAAACCCAGGGGTTCGATAACCGGCTCGACCGCGTGCCCGATCTTGCCGGCCAGACTCTGGGAAATCTCGGGCGGCTGACCGTCGGTGCGAGGCACGCTGGCCAGAAACCAGAGCACCACCGTCACCAGCAGGATCACGGTGCCGGCGCGCTTGAGAAAGATGAGTGAACGATCGGCCAGCCGCAAACCGATCGACTGCAGGGTCGGCCAACGGTAGGAAGGAAGTTCCAGGGTGAAAGGCAGAGGGCTCTGGCGTTTCAGGAGCGTGGACTTCAACAGACGGGCGGTGGCGATGGCAGCCAGGAATCCCAACAGGTAGAGCCCGATCATGGCCGCGGCCCGGGTGCCCAGCAGCGGCCCCAGCAGTGGCCTTTCCGGCAGGAAGGCGGCGATGACCAGCGCATAGACGGGCAGCCTGGCCGAGCAGGTCATGAAAGGGGCGATCAGAATGGTGGCCAGCCGTTCCCGCCGGCTCTCGATGGTGCGGGTGGCCATGATGGCCGGAATGGCGCAGGCGTAGGCTGACAGCAGGGGAATGAAGGCCTTGCCCTCCAGGCCCACCCGGGCCATGGTGCGGTCGGCAATCACGGCCGCCCGGGCCAGGTAGCCCGAATCCTCCATCAGGCCGATCAGCACAAACAGGAAGAGGATCTGGGGGAGGAACACCAGCACGGAACCGACCCCGGCCCAAACCCCTTGCAGGAGCAGGTCGCGGAACCAGGACTCGGGCAGCGCCGATCCGATCCACCCGCCCGAGGTGGCGATGAGCGCTTCGGTGCCGTCCATCAGTGGCTGGGCCAGAGTGAAGATACTTTGAAAGACGGCGACCACCACCAGCAGGAAAATCAGCGGCCCCGCCAGGGGATGGAGGAGCACCGAATCCAGGCGCCGGGTCCAGACGGCGGCGGCGGGGGCCTGGTAGCTTGACTGGCCGGTGGCCCGGACCGCCCAGCGCCGGCGGCTCCCGATATCCTGAAGCACCGGGAGCTCCAGCCGGCGGCGGGTAGCGGGGCTACCGGACAGGAAAGCGCGGATGGCTTCCAGTCCCTCGCCCTTGGCGGCGCTGGCCTGGACCACCGGGACCCCCAACTGCTCCGACAGGCGCTCGCCGTCCACCAGGCCGCCCCGGCCGCGCAGGTCGTCGGACATGTTCAAGACGAGCAGGGTGGGGATTCCCAGAGCCAGGACAGGGGCCGCCAGGCCCAGGTTGCGGTTCAGATTGGTGGAATCGACCACCAGCAGGATGGCGTCCGGCTTTGCCAGTCCCGGCATCTCGCCCAGCAACACCCCTCTGGCCACCCGCTCGTCTTCCGATCGGGCCGTCAGGCTGTAGATGCCCGGCAGGTCCACCAGGGTGATCTCCCGGCCACTCTCCGCCCTGACCTTGCCCAGGCGCTTTTCTACCGTGACCCCCGGATAGTTGGCCACCTTTTGCCGGAGCCCGGTGAGTCGGTTGAAGAGCGTGGATTTTCCGCAATTGGGAGCTCCAACCACGGCGACCAGCGACAAGGGACCGGAGGAATTCGACTCGGTGGGCGGAGCTTTGGCCGCCGACGCGGCCTGGAAATCAGGCATTGTCCCCCGCTTCCCCCGCCGGCGCGGAATCGCGCAGTACCAGGCGCCGGGCGGTGGCGCGTCTGAGCGCGACTTCAGAGCCGTCCACCCGGAAGATCATGGGGTCCCCGCCGGGAGCCGGCCGGCCGGCGCTCACCCGAACCCCGGGCAGAAAACCCAGTTCCATCAGCCGCTGGGCCACTTCATCGGCGATCTCCAGGCGATCCAGGATCCCTTCATCTCCCCGCCGCAAATCCGATAGTGTTCTGACCGGCATTTCTTCCCTCAACCTCAACCCCGCTCAAGCTCGTTGTGCTCTGCCTCCCGCAAGCCAGGGTCATTCTACACCGATTGGGCAAACGGACTGGAGCCTCAAGCCGCACAATCGGCTCGACCATCGGTAGAACCGGGGTCGCGTCTGCCCCCCTCCGCAGAAGCCTTATGCAGTCGTCAAGTATCACTCCCCCCTTGAGGGGGAGTCGGCGAGAGGGCGAAGCCCGTCTTCGAGCCGGAGGGGGGCCAACGCGGCGTCCCGAGAGTGCAACCCGCAGTCGAGCCGGTGGGGGGCCGAACCCGGCGTCCCGAAAGTGAGACTCAGCGGTGCTTCGGTGCCCGTGCGGTTCCCCCCACCGCATCAGCCTTTGCCTGTAGGTTGGCTGGTGCGAACCCGTGACGGCGCACAAGATCTCGCCTTTGGCTCGCCTTGTGCGAACCCCCACCGCAGAAGCCTTCGCCATTCGGCTCGGGCTTGTGCGACTCCCCCTCAAGGGGGGAGTGATACTGGAGTTTCTTGAACGACGTTTCGAGAAAGTGGAGGGGCGGCTACGGCCTGGGGGGCGGGCCCAGCCCCATGGCTCGACGCCAGGCCGATATCTGCCCCATGTGGTTCATCTCGTGGGAGGTCATCATCATGGTCACCATGTCGCCCACGGTGGGAAAGAATTTGCGCCGTCGTTCGTCGGCCAGGGGAGCGGCGAACCAGCTCGGGTCGGCTTTGAGCACGGCGGCGGTAACGCGCTCATGCTGAGCCGTCAGGAAGGCAAGCAACTCCTCCTTGGGGGGATAGAGGGAAGGGTCTCCCGAGGGGACCCCGCCGGTGGCGAAGATCTGCGCCCATCCCTCGGGGGCCTGTGACTCGAGGCCGAACATTCCTGCCAGGCGATTGGCCGTCATGCACAGGTGGCCGAGCGACCAGGCGGGATGGTTGACCACGCCGGCCGGCTGCTGGACCATCTGTTGAGGAGTCAGATCCCCGACCAGCCTGGCGGCGACGTTGAGGTTGAACCGATAGAGGTAGATCACATGCTGAATCATCGGGCTCTCTTGCGACGTTCGAAAGTTGACCGGCCGGCCCGGCTGAAACACTGGAACCGGCCGCAACTCGCCCCGGTGGAGGCCGTCAAGCCCTTGAACCGGGCTGAGGCGAGATTCCAATCCCGCTAGCGGAGATCGGAGTCGTTTTCTTCTGACAGGCCCGATCGGTCAAACGGCCTGGACCGAGGGAGAGTCCACCGCACCCCGGGCAATCCGGACCTGGCCCAGCAACTTGGCCATATGCTCAACGTCGTCCTGCTCGGCGATGATCTGGTCTTCCAGAAGGTAGGCGGTGGGCACGTGGTCACACACCTCCCTGGCCAAGCTGTAGGTCTCCACGGCTTGGGTTTCCAGCTCCAGATCCATTTCCAGCATCTCGGTCAGGGAGGTGGACTGGTGGACCTCTCCGAGTTCGACGGTCGGGACACCCCCAAGGTAGACGATCTTCTCCCCCCAGGCCTTGGCATGGGTGAGGGCTTCCGCCGCCTGCTTGTTGAACAGCTCTTCGAAAACCTCCCTGTCCGGACCGGTCAGAAGCATGCTGTGCTGATTGTATTGAACCACAGCCGTGTACTCCAGAGAAACGGCGCGGTTGAGAACTTCGATCAGTTTGTCGTGATTTGCCATGGGTGAGACTCCTCCCTTAGGATTTCCAGGCTGTCCGGCTGCCGGCGGGCGTCCAAATATACAGACGGCCCAGACCGGGTCGATAGAGACCGCAGCCAGTCTTTTCGGGCCGACTGACTCCGCCAGCCAACCTCAGAATAGCCGCATTGCCACGGCAAGTCAACTCTTAAGTTATTGAAAATAATACATTTAAAAGAAATTGAATGTCAATTTCAATATCGCCTGGGCGGCATTCAGGACGGAAGCGGGCCGGCAGGGCCGGCCTTGCGCTTCAGACAGTTTGAGAGTAGATTCACCGTGTCCCGAGCCGCCACCCGCGCGCCGGCGGAACACTCCATCCCGTAACCGGAAAACACCCATGTCCCTGACCAACCTGCTGCATGAACTCTGCGAATTCGACACCGCCCTGATCGCCAACACCATCGGCTACATCGATCCCACTCCGCCCCATGAGTACTACATGGGCGGCTCCATCCAGTCCATCACGCCGTCTCTGGGGCCCACGGTGGGGGTTGCCGTGACCTGCGAGCTCGACAGCAGCACACCCCACAACCAGGCGACCCCCGAGCCCTACCTGCGCCAACTGGACGAGATCTGTCAAATGGCCGAGCCGGTGGTCTGGGTGGTGAAGACGGTGGGTTCGCGACCCGACCATGAGTGTGTGCTGGGAGACGGGATGGCCAAGACACTGGCCGGCGCGGGCTGCATCGGCGCCGTCACCGACGGCGGGGTCAGGGACGTGGCCGGACTGCTGAGCATCCCCTTTGCCGCCTATTGCAAGGGGAAGACCATCCACCACTGTGCGCTCAACTTCGGCCGGATCAACCAGCCGGTGGAAGTCGGAGGCATCACCATCCGCACCGGCGACGTCGTTCACGCCAACGACGAGGGTGTGATTCGAATTCCACGCGCCTGCCTGGAGCGGCTGCCGGCCCTGGCCATCCGGATGCGTTCCTTCGAACAGGATGTCCACCGCTTCATGCGCCACTCCGACCTCAGCCCCCGAGCCAAGCGCCAAAAGGTGAGCGAGCTGCTGGAGGAGTACGGGTTCGGCCCGCGGTAAGCGCAAGCTACATCTCGGCCAGGGCTTTCATCATGGTGACCCGATCCTGCTTGAGGAAGGCGTGGGTGGCCCGATCGGTATCCAACTCGGCCGCCAGCAGCATTTCCCGGCCCAGCTCGGAGGCCTGGATCACCAGCCCGTCGGGTCCGATGATGAAGGAGCGGCAGTTGTTGTTGGCATGGCACATGTTGGCGGAAACGAAGTAGATGGTGTTTTCCCCCGCCCGCGCCATCAGCAGGGCTTCCTGAATGGGCCGCTTCCAGGCCATGTCGCTGTAGAGGTGGTTGAACTGGGG
>JAJECY010000125.1 GCA_022821775.1 Acidobacteriota bacterium | reverse complement strand
CTCTGCAACCCCCTGTGATCTGGCCTTCAGATCCAGGCATTTCCATTCACAAGGGTCTTTGCTGTCGGGTAGTCACCTGCAATCATCGCCTTTGTCGGGCTATAAGACCTGCCCGACGACGAATTTTGAAAAAGGCTCACTTGGCTGTGTTTCGGATTGCCGGCAGAAGCGTTCCGAGTTTCGGCACAACCACTCGTCGGCGACCTGAGAATCTACTGTACTTCATAGTTCCCGAAGCGCCTCCTCCGCTGTGCCCTCATAGCCGGCATTTCATCGGTGAGCCGTGGAAAGGCGCCTTCCTCCAGTCGGTGCGAAACTTGTCCGGCAACGCCACGACGGGGTAGGCGAACATTGGACCCGATAGCCCCGATAGCCCTTGAGCCTCCCGGGTGATCATGCTATAAGTCGTGCCACAACAGGCAGGTGGTGCCGCAGGCCTGACTTTCCAAGGATTAGCCGGCAGGCCGGTATGAGGCTCACGGGACCGGCCGGTGCAGATCGCCATCCCCGCTTTGAATCCGATGCCCTGCCGGGAAAAGGCTTTCCCAATGGGATGCCTGGTCCACCCGGCCCGGTTTGGCTGTATCTGGAGGAGGTAGCTTCGTGAAACCGATTACCGTTGTCTACGTGGAGGCGGACGGAGTTCCGGTGCCCTCCTGGGTCGAACAGGACCTGGAGCAGGCGAGCGTGGACCTGCGGATTCACCCCTGTACTTCCGGAGAGGAACTGTTGGAGGCGGCGGCCGATGCCGATGTGGTCTGGCTCTACGGGAATCCGGTCATCACCGCCGAGCGCCTGAAAAAGCTTTCTCGCTGTAAAGTCATCCTGCGCACCGGCAGCGGTTTCGACAACGTTCCGGTGGAGGCTGCCACGCGGCAGGGCGTCATCGTGGCCCACACCCCCACCGCCGTCTTCGACGAAGTGGCCGACCATGCCATCGGACTGCTTTTCGCCGTGATCCGCCAGATCGTGCCCCACGATCGTGCCCTGCGAGAGGGGCGCTGGGAACGCCGCGAGCACATTCATCGCTGGCATCTGCGGGGAAACACCCTGGGACTGGTCGGCTTCGGGCGCATCGCCCGCAGCGTGGCCCGCAAGATGCAGGGTTTCAAGCTGCGGATCCTGGCCTGCGATCCCTTGCTGCAACCGGAGGTGATCAGGGCCGAGGGCGTCCGTCCGGTCGAGATGGAAAGCCTGCTGTCCCAATCCGATTTCGTTTCCCTGCACACACCCCTGAGTTCGGAAACCCGTCACCTGATCGGTGAAACGCAGTTGCGGTCGATGAAGCCGGAGTCCGTGCTCATCAACACCTGCCGGGGACCGGTCATCGACGAGCGGGCCCTGATCCGGGCGCTGCAGGAGGGTTGGATCGCGGCGGCGGGCCTGGACGTCTTCGAACCGGAACCCCTGGCTCCCACCAGTCCTCTGCTGGAAATGGAGAACGTGGTCCTCACCCCTCACGTGGCCGGCTGTTCCGACATCAGCAAGGACTCCTTCTGGCGCCTGTCGGTGGATACCCTGATTCGACTGGCGGAGGGGCGTTGGCCCGATGCCTGCGCCAATCCCGGCGTCACACCCAAGTGGAGTCTGCGGCGGTAATTCCGCCCCCCGGTCTTGGCCTTCAGCGAGGAGCGGGTTGCCGCTCGCCGCTCGGGTGGATCGAAACGGTCGGCGAAGACTTCTGATCTCCCATGCTTGCAACCGCCTCAACGCAACCCGCCAATGTCTCCGAAGAGGTTGCCCTCAGTTGCCGGTCCCTGGTGAAGCGCTACGGCGAGGTGGTGGCCGTTGACGGCATTCACCTGGAAGTCAGGATGGGAGAATGTTTCGGCCTGCTGGGACCCAACGGGGCCGGCAAGACCACCACCGTCGAGATCTTCGAGGGTCTCACCATTCCCGACGGCGGCAGGGTGGAGGTGCTGGGTCAGGGCTGGGGGGAGGGCAATGACCGTGCTCTGAGGGAACGCCTGGCGGTCCAGCTCCAGGAAACCCAGTTTGCCGATCGGTTGACGGTGGTGGAAACCATTGCGATGTTCCGCAGCCTGTACAAGCGGGGATGGGAGCCTGACGAAGTCATCCGGCTGGTGGAGCTGGAGGAGAAGCGGGATGCCCGGGTGGGAAAGCTTTCGGGTGGGCAGAAGCAGCGGCTGGCCATCGCCTGCGCGCTGGCGGCGGCTCCGGACGTGCTCTTCCTGGACGAACCCACTACCGGACTGGATCCTCAAGCCAAGCTGCAGCTCTGGGATCTGATCGAAACGTTTCGTTCCCGGGGTGGTACCATACTGCTGACCACCCACTACATGGAGGAGGCGTCCCGCCTGTGCGACCGGGTGGCCATCATGGATCATGGGAAGGTGATTGCGCTGGACACTCCCAACGCCCTGGTGGAATCGTTGGGAGCCGATGAGATCGTGGAATTCAGCCTGGACGGTTTCGTCGCCGACGACCGGCTCTCGCGGTTGCCCGGCGTGCGCGGGGTGCGTAGCCGCGACGGAAATTACCTGCTTACCGTCTCGAGCGTGGCTGAAGCCCTGCCGGCCCTGCTGGCCGAAGTGGAGATTCACCAGGCCAGGCTGGTGGGTTTGGCCACCCACACGGCGACTCTGGAAGACGTCTTTGTGACCCTCACCGGGAGAAAGCTCCGAGATGCCTGATGTCATCGGCGCCAAGCCCCGCCCCTCGCTGGAGCAGACCCCGCCGCCCACCGATGCGGTGAAGACCGGACCCCTGACCGGCGCCGCCCCCGGTCCCGAGGCGTCCGGAGCACCGTCGCTTCCCGCGACCAGCCGCTACCGTTCGGTCAATCCGCTGCTGGAGCTCACGCTGGCCAGGATTCGGGAGTTCGTGAGGGAACCCGAGGCCGTCTTCTGGGTCTTCGTCTTTCCCGTCCTGCTGGCCGTCGCCCTGGGAATCGCCTTTCGCGAAACGGGTCCGGCAACTGTACAGGTGGCCGTGGAAGCCGACGGGCGCCAGGGGCCGGGCTCGAGCTCCGGCCGGCTGATGGAATGGCTGGAAGGGCGTTCCGATATCGAGGCTGTCCTGCTGTCGCCGGAGGAGGCGGCGCGGGCGCTGCGTACGGGCAGGGTGGCGCTGGTGCTGCAGCCTTCTCCCTCGGCGGCCGCGGCGACCGGGAATCCCGAGGCCGGTGAGACGGTCTCCCCCCGTCCGCCCCTTCCCGATTTGGATTCCGAAGGCCTGGTCTACCGCTACGACCCGACTCGACCCGACAGCCGGGTTGCCCGGCTGGTCCTGGATGATGCCCTTCAGCGGAGCATGGGACGGGAAGATGTCGCCCGGGTCAGGGACGAAGCCGTGGCCCAGGCCGGGGCCCGCTACATCGATTTTCTGATTCCCGGGCTGGTGGGGTTGAACCTGATGGGGAGCGGCATGTGGGGCCTGGGTTTCGCGGTGGTGCAGGCACGCACCCGCAAGCTGCTGAAACTGCTGGCGGCCACGCCCATGCGCAGGACCCACTTCCTGCTGTCCTTCATGCTGTCGCGCCTGATTTTCCTGGCGCTGGAGGTGGTGGCCGTGGTCAGCTTCGGTTGGCTGGCCTTCGGCGTTTCCGTTCATGGCTCGATCCTGGAACTGGGGGTCATTTCGCTGGTAGGATCCATGTCCTTCGCGGGACTCGGACTGCTGGTGGCTGCCCGCACCCGGACCATAGAAGGCGTCTCGGGGTTGATGAACCTGGTGATGCTGCCCATGTGGCTGCTCTCCGGGACCTTTTTCGCCGCCACCCGCTTCCCCGAGTTCTGGCAACCGGTCATTCAGGTGCTGCCGCTGACGGCGCTCAACGACGCCTTGCGGGCCAACATCAATGAAGGTCTTCCCCTCGCCGCCAGCTTGCCGGATGTGCTGGTAATGGCGGCCTGGGGAAGTGCCAGTTTCCTGCTGGCCCTGCGGTGGTTCCGCTGGCAGTAGGCTGTTGAAAGAAAAGGGGAGGTAAGGATGATGTTGCAACAGAGTCCGCAGCAAACGGTTCGACTGACGGTCGCCCAAGCCCTGGTGAAGTTCCTTCAGGTGCAGTTCAGCCGGCGCGACGGGCGGTCCCGCCGCCTGATCCCGGCCATGTTCGGCATCTTCGGCCATGGCAACGTGGCCGGTTTGGGGCAGGCGCTCTACGAATACGGGGCCGACCTCCCCTACTATCAGCCCTGCAACGAGCAGTCCATGGTGCACACGGCCGCCGGGTACGCCAAGGCCAACTACCGGCTGGCCACCATGGCCTGCACCTCCTCCATTGGCCCGGGCGCCACCAACATGCTGACGGGGGCGGCCACGGCCACCATCAATCGATTGCCGGTCCTGCTGCTGCCTTCGGATTACTACGTGACCCGCCACCAGGGCCCGGTGCTGCAGGAGCTCGAGCATCCCGTATCGGCCGATGTGAGCGTCAACGACTGTTTCCGCCCGGTCAGTCGTTTCTTCGACCGGATCTCGAGGCCCGAGCAACTCCTGACGGCCCTGCCCGAGGCCATGCGGGTGCTGACCGATCCGGTCGAGACCGGAACGGTCACCCTCTCGCTGCCCCAGGACGTGCAGGCCCACGCCTACGACTATCCGGCGGCTTTTTTCGAAGAGAGGATCTGGCGGGTTGAGCGGCGCCTTCCCGACCCCGACCGGGTGCGGGAGGCGATCGGCCTGTTGAAGCAGGCCAAGCGTCCCATGGTGATCGCCGGCGGCGGAGTTCACTACTCGGAAGCCTGCGAGGCGCTGCAGCTTTTTTCGGCAGAGCTGGGCATTCCCGTGGGAGAGACCTTTGCGGGCAAGGGCGCGCTGCTCCAGGCATCCGAGTTGGGCCTGGGCGGTTACGGGGTGACCGGGAATCCCTGCGCCGCCAAGGTGGCCAATCAGGCCGACCTGCTCATTTGCGTGGGCACACGGCTCACCGATTTCGCCACCGGGTCCCAATCCGCCTTTCAGAACCCGGAGGTGAAGTTCATCAGCCTGAACGTGGGGCCGCACGATGCCTACAAGCAGGGGTCGGTGCCGCTGTTGGCGGATGCGAGGGCCGGTCTGGAAGCCTTGACCGAGGCGGCCGTGGCTGCCGGCGTGAGGCCGCGGTCAGACTACCTCGGGGAAGTGGCCGGGTGGAAGCGGGAGTGGCGGAGTCAACTGGAAAACGAGGTCTATCAGCCGGTGGCCGGAGAAGCCATGAGCCAGGCCCAACTGGTGGGTATTCTCAACGAGGAGGCCCGTCCCGGGGATACTATCGTGGCGGCCGCCGGCAATCCCCCCGGCGATCTGCTGAAGCTGTGGGATGCCACCGGCGGGAAGAACTGCCACGTGGAATTCGGCTATTCCTGCATGGGCTACGAGATTCCGGCCGGCCTGGGCGTGCGCATGGCCCAGCCGGAGGGGGAAGTGTACGTGTTCGTGGGCGACGGCACCTACCTGATGAATCCCATGGAGCTGATGACCGCCGTCCAGGAAGGGCTGAAGATCACCCTGGTCATCTCGGAGAACCACGGCTACCAGTGCATTCGCGGCCTGCAACTGGCTCGGGCCGGACACAGCTTCGGAAACGAGTTCCGGGCCCGCGACCGGGAGACCAATCGCCTGGATGCCGACTTCGTGCCCATCGACTTCGCTCACAACGCCCAGAGCCTGGGGGCCCACGCCATGCATGTCTACACCACCGGCGAGTTCCGGGAGGCCTTGCAGGAGGCCAGAAAGAAGGCGCAGCCCTGCGTCATCGTGGTGGATACCGAAAAGTACAGGACGCCTCCGGGCGCCGGCATCTGGTGGGACGTGGCCGCGGCCGAGGTGAGCGGAGATCCGGAAACCCGCAAGCGCCGGGAGGAGTACGAGAACGAAAGGGCGCGGCTGCAGCGCTTCTATTATTGAAACGGTCAGGGAGGGCCGGAATCGCCATGGACGTCAAGATCGGCAGTGCCCCCGACAGTTGGGGTGTCTGGTTTCCCAGCGACGACAAGCAGATTCCCTGGCAACGCTGCCTGGACGAAATCGCCCAAGCGGGCTACGAGTGGACCGAGCTGGGTCCCTACGGCTATCTGCCCACCGATCGGGCCACGCTTCGAAACGAGCTGGCCGGGCGAGGCCTGCGGGCTTCGGGCACCTTCGCCATGGGACACCTGGAAGACGAGGCCGCCTGGCCGGGTCTGGAGAAGCAGGTGCTGGGCGCGGGGGAGTCCCTGGCCTATCTGGGCGCCGAATACCTCATCCTGATCGACGACACCTATACCAATCTCTGGACGGGCGAGGCCACCGCTCCCGGCAAGCTGGACGATGAGGCGTGGAAGCACCTGGTCGACCGCATTCATTACGTGGTGGACCTGGTCAGGGACCGGTTCGGCCTGCAGGTGGTCTTTCATCCTCACGCCGAAACCCACGTGGAGTACGAGGACCAGATCGAACGGCTGCTGAGCCAGACCGATCCCGAGCGAGTGGTGCTCTGCCTGGACACCGGCCATCATGCCTACCGGGGAGGCGATCCGATCGCCTTTCTTCGTCGCCACCACCGGCGGATTCCCTATCTGCACCTCAAGAGCGTCCGGCCCGACCTGCAGAGGAAAGTGGCAGAGGAGAACATCCCTTTTGCCCACGCTGTGGGCATGGACCTGTTCTGCGAGCCGTCGCAGGGAGTGGTGGATTTCCCGGCCCTGTGCCGGGTGCTGCAGGAGATCGACTACAACGGCTATGCCATTGTCGAGCAGGACATGTATCCGGCCCCCTTCGACAAGCCCCTGCCCATCGCCAGCCGGACCCGGGAGTATCTGAGGGCCATTGGGATCGGATAATCGAGAGCAGTTCACTGTGAGGTTCTATTCTTGCTTGCTCAGCTCAACCTGGGCCTGATCGGTGCAGGCCGCATCGGGCGAATCCACGCCCACAACCTGACCAGCAGCATCCCGGAAGCCCACCTGTCGGTGGTGGTGGACATTTCCCGTGAGGCCGCCAAGCGCTGCGCCGCCGATTTCGGGATTCCCTCATTCGCCGAGGAAGAGGCGCGCATCATG
>JAJECY010000250.1 GCA_022821775.1 Acidobacteriota bacterium | reverse complement strand
GGGGTCCAGATGGAGCCCGCCCACGAAGATGGACACCAGCTCATACCGGAAGAGGAAGAAAAGGACACCTAACAGGGTCATGTAGATCAGGCCCACCAGGACTCCCAAGCGGGCCCGGGCGGCCGCCACGTCGGGCTGACCCGCGCCCTGATAGCTGCCCACGAGCGTGGTCACCGCCACCGACAGGCCCATGGCCGGCATGAAGCTGAGGTGGATGTAGGTGATGGAGATCCACCCCGCGGTCTGGTGATACGTCCCGAAGACGCCCACCAGCCGGGTCATGAAGATGGACCAGCAGGCCATTTCGTTTCCCACCTGGACGCCGGCCGGGACTCCGATTCGCAGCAGGTCCAGGATGGGGCCCTTCTGCGGCCTCCATTGCCGCCGGCTCCGCAGCTCCCGGTTCATGGAGGGGCCCAGGAACAGGATCACGGGGATCACCGATTCCACCAGGGTGCCGGCGATGGTTCCCAGGGCGGCGCCCGTCAGTCCCAGGGCGGGCAGCCCCGGGATGCCCGGCAGGCCCCAGCCGGGCGCGCCCAGATGTCCGAAGATGAGCGCGTAGTTCACCGCGACGTTGGTCACGTTCCCGCAGATGGCCGAAACCGTGGCCACCTTGGGTCTTTGCAGGCCGAAGAAATAGTGATGCAGGGCCCGGCTGATCAGGAGCAGGATCGATCCGGCCAGGAGAATCTGCGCATATTGGGTCTCCAGGCCGATCAATGTGTCCAACTGCGCCATTTCCGCTTGAGCCGCCACGAGATCGGCTCCCGAAGCGTTCTCCAACCCGAGTCGAATCTGGTCCCGCTGAGCGGAGTGGATCAGCGGGAAGAGGTACTGGAGCAACAGGGCGTAGGGAAGCATCAGCACCACCCACATCCCGGCGCTGAGCCAGAGCGAGGCCCAGCCGTAACGAGGGGCGTCCAAGCCGCGTTTCGCTCCCATGGACTGGCTGACGAAGGTGTTGACCACCGTCAACAGACCCAGCGTGAAGGCAATGGGAGTAAACGCCCAGATGCCGCCATTGCCCTGGGCAGCCACCTCCACCGGCCCCACCTGCCCCACCATGAGCTTGTCCACGAACTGCATCACCGTGTAGCTGGTCATGGTCAGAACCGTGGGCCAGGCGATGGTCCACAGCTCGACCAGGGGATGCTTGTGGCGGGGCTGCATTGACGAAGGAGGGCTCTCGGACATTCTCGTCATGAAGAGAACTTTACGGGACCGGCGCTGAATAGAAACCGACAGTCTAACAGCACTGGCCGGAGGGGGGACTTTCCTGTCCCCCACAGGAGGGGCGTCCTTCTGGGCGCGTGAAACACGCCGCTCCCCCAGGCTGGAAAGCCGCCGAGTCAAAATGGTAGAGTTCGTGGCCGCAACGCCATGGACATCACAGGACAGAGCGGACTGACCCTCATCGACTGGCTGATCGTCGTCACTTACGCCTCGTCGACCATCGGCCTGGGCTACTACTTCTCGCGCCGGCAGCGAAGCACCAGCGAGTACTTCGTGGGCAGCGGGGCCATGAATCCGCTGCTGGTGGGCATCTCCCTCTTCGCCACTCTGTTGAGCACCATCTCCTATCTCTCCATGCCGGGAGAGACCATCGCCAAGGGGCCTGTGGCCACGGTGGCGAACCTCTGCTCCTATCCCATCGCTTTTCTGGTCGTCTCGGGCCTGTTCCTCCACCTCTACATGCGGCAGCGGGTCACCAGCGCCTACGAGTTGCTGGAGGAACGGCTCGGTCTGGGGATCCGCCTGCTGGGGTCGGTGCTGTTCATCACCATGCGGCTGGTCTGGATGTCCCTGCTGGTCTACATCGCGGCCAAGGCCATGACGACCATGTTGGGCGTGGGGGACGAGTGGATCCCGCTGGTGGTTCTGGTCACCGGTTTCGTTTCGGTGATCTACACCTCCCTGGGAGGCCTGGGGGCGGTGGTCATCACCGACTTCCTCCAGTTCACCCTGCTGTTCGGCGGGGCCTGGCTGGTGATCGGACTCGTGACCTACGAGCTCGGGGGATTCAGTTGGTTTCCCACCAGTTGGCAGCCCACCTGGGACACGCAACCACTGTTCAGTTTCGATCCCAGGATGCGGGTGACGGTTTTGGGCACCATTCTCAGCGCCAGCCTCTGGCAGATCTGCACGGCCGGAGGAGACCAGGTGTCGGTCCAGCGATTCATGGCCACGCGGGACGCTCGGGCCGCCAAGAAGGCCTACCTGACGCAGATGGGCGCCGGCACCCTGGTGGCCTTCACGCTGGTCCTGGTGGGACTCGCGCTTCTGGGCTACTTTCAGCAGAGGCCCGACGAGCTTGCCGGTCTGAGCCTGACGACGGACGGAGATCGGATCTTCCCCCGCTTTGTCGCCTTTCACCTGCCGCCGGGCGTCACCGGCCTCGTGGTTTCGGCCATGTTCGCCGCGGCCATGTCCAGCATCGACTCGGGAGTCAACTCCATCACCGCGGTGATCATGACCGACTTCCTGGACCGGTTCGGCCTGAAGCCCAAGACGGAGAAGGGACACGTCCGTTCGGCCCAGATACTGGCCCTCACCGTGGGGGCCATCGTCGTGGTCGGGAGCACCTTC
>JAJECY010000277.1 GCA_022821775.1 Acidobacteriota bacterium | reverse complement strand
AGGCCTGCAAACAGCTCCTTGCTGGATCGGGCGGCAGGGTGGCTGCCTGCCGGCAACGTCGCGCTGACGCTCCGCGACCTCCAGCCAGGAATAAGGATGCGGGCGGGACGCCCGCGTTCCCGGGTGGGGCTTCGCCCTTGTCCACTCCCCCTCACCGGGGGAGTGATTAACTCAAGTATCACTCCCCCCTTGAGGGGAGTCGCAGAAGTCGAGCCGAATGGCGAAGGCTTCTGCGGAGGGGGGGTCGCACAAGCAGCGCCCAATGGCGCGGTCTTGTGCGCCGTCACGGGTTCGCACAGGCCAAGTTACTTGCGAAGGCCGATCCGGTGGGGGGGCGACGCCGGCGCCACGAACCGCAGCGCCGAATGGCGAAGGCCGATGCCGTGGGGGGAAGCCGGGCCCGCAGGCCTTTGGTGAGAATTGCAGGTAAACCGGCCCGCTCAGGAATCCTTCTTGACCGGCGTGTAGATGGTGGTGGGCAACTGGTGGATCTTCCCGTCCCGGTCGGGAAGTTCGTGAATCTTGCCGGCGCCCTTTTTCTCCACTTCGTCGATGCGGATCACCGAGTGGAGAGGAATGTAGGTCCGCCGCACCCCCTCGAAGGCGGTGCGCAGCGTTTCCTCGGAGGGATCGACCACCACGGAGGTCTTCTGACCGAAAAGCAACTGCTCGACTTCCACGAAGCCGAACAGCCCGCCCTGGCCCACCCGCTTGGCGTAGATCTCGTAGACCTTGCCTTCGTTCAGAAAGGTAATCTTGTAGACCTGCTTTTTTTCGCTCATGGCCTCGATAGAGTCTAACCCATTTGGGCGATGCCGTTCCAATGGGGCCGGAGAGGCTGCAGCGCGGCGGATCGGCTAGCCGCGGGTGAGTTCCCGGCGGCTGGGCCGCAGATTGCCGAAATCCGCGCCCGAGATGATGTAGTACCAGTCGGCGAAGCGATGGCGCAGCTCGCGCTCCAGAGTCCGCCCCTCCTCGCCGGGAGCCTCCCCGTCGGCGTACTTTCGGGCCCGGGCGGCGCTGTAGTCGACGGTGATGAACAGGTAGCGGCGCTCTTCGGCCGCCTCGGCCCTGGGGGCCTCCGCTCCCTCGTTTTCGGGCGACGCCGCCGGAGCACCCGTTCCTCCGGGCGCAACCTCCCCGAAGCGCAGCGTGTATTGAATCCCGTTGGCCGTTTCCACCAGGATCTCTCCCTCATTGGACAGGAGTTGGCCTAGTGGAGTGATGAAAAAGCCTTTCCGGCGCAGGGAGAGGACCGACTCCATGGACAGCCGGATGCCTTCGGGGGTCTTGAGGTCCCGGGTCAGGTTCTCGGGCTTGGGTTGGACATCCACGATGCGCAGATTGTCCAACGCTTCGGTCAAGGCGTCGATCTTCTTTCCCCGCAGCCTGCGCCGACCCATCAGCCAGCGGTCTTTCCGCTTGCTGAGAACCGTCCGCTCGGAATTCTCCAGCCGTCCCAGCCGCTCATTGATGGAGTAGCTGTTGATGGTGATCTTTCGAATGTCCCCGGCGCTCAGCTTGAGCAGGTCCGTCTCGATCCAGTCCTGGAACCTGGAAGACACCCGGGCGTCGGTCTTGACCGAGTAGGTCCGTCGCCGGGCGGGGACCCGCATGTAGTGGTAACCGGGCTTGCCCTCGGCCGGCTTGCCGATCACGAAGTCGGCCACGACCCGATCGTTCTCGTCCTTGAGGGTCACTCGTTTTCCGCGGCCTGTCAGGCTGGCTGTTCGGTCGTCGAGCGGGTCGATCACCCCGTAGCGGCCGTGATCCTCGATGCGTTCCGACACCACGATGTCCTTCCTGAGGGCCATGAGCGCCGCGGCCGTGTCGGCCAGGCGGTTTTCGGCATCGGCCGGATAGTCGTGGTGAGAGGGGATGCCCCACTTGTTGTCCTTGAACTCCACTTTCAGGGGGCTGGCGGTAGCGGTCGCTTCGTCGTAGTCGATGACCTCTATGGTCTTGGGGGCCTGGGGGTCGGCAAACTCCGGATAGAAGGGCTCCCCCTGGTCGTCAAAAATCCCGGACGTTCGGCGGCCGGGATCGACCAGCACCGCGGCCGTGGAAACGGCCAGGGCCGCCAGGCAGAATATCGCCGTTCTCAACCATTCCTTCATGGGCTTTTACCTTTAGTGCCTCTTGTGGCCATTCAGTTTCGGACGGCCTGCGGGTTCAGCGACCCGGTGAGAAATGCGGCCATGCCTACTCCACCAGGCGGTCGGCCGCCACGCCGATCTTTTCCCGGCGCAGTCTGCGCACCGATACCACCAGGAAGAGCGCAAAGGCGGGAACCGGCGGCAGGGCCGCCGCCAGGAACTTGATGGCGTTCTGGATGTCCCGGATGGAAGACTCCATGTCGGCGCGGCTCTTGCCGATCAGCCGCTGCTTTTCCTCTTCGATGTTGGTGCGGGCCACGGCCAGGCGGCGGTTCTCGGCCTTTTCCTGGTTGGCGATCATGATGCGCCTGGTCTGTTCGTCCAGGTCGCGGCGCTGGCGCAGGGCGTCTACCGCTCGATCCAGCCGGGCCTGGGCTTCCTGCAGCCGCTGGGCCGCCGTGGCCTCGGCCTGCCGCGTATCCTCCAGGCGCCGCTCCTCGTAGACCCTGGTTCGGGATTCCACCGCTTCCAGGGTGCGATGCCTCCTCCGGCGCTTGCGCAGGGCGATGAAGGACTCGTCGCCCACCAGTTGGTCCACCGCGTTGAGCAGGAAGGTCACGTTGTCGAACTGCAGCGTATCGATGCCCTGGCGCCGTATGGAAAAGAACTGTTCCCCCATCAGGTCGACGTCGCTGATCAGGATGGCCCGAACCGGCTGGTCCGGCCCTATGCCGGCCAGGCGGGCGGCCAGGGTGTAGCGGTCGGGGTCGGGTTCGTGAGGGAGATTGCCGGCAAGCTGCAGGCCGAACAGGGAGCGTTGCACCAGCCGGTTCCAGTCCGTCAGGCCGGAATCGGCGCCGGTCTGAAGCAGGGGGGTCAACGTCGTGCGGCTGCCGGCCGCCAGCTTGATCGAACCCGGATAGATGGCTACCAGTTCCTGAAGCCCGGAGGTGACGGCCTCGTCCGGATTGAAGGGAGGATTCTCGCCGCTCCCGGAGCCCAGGAAGACGACTTCCGGAGGCAGGGAGCGGAACTGCGGATGGGGATTGTACTTGTCCCAGGCAATGCGGCCCGGGTCCCAGTCCACTCCCAGCACCTCCATCAGCGGTTGGAGGTCGGCCGGCGTCCTGGGCGGCGGACCCTGGCGAAATGGGCCCTGAGGCATCGGCTGGGCCGAGAGCTCGGGATTGAATGCCGGCAGGGGGTCCACCAGGATCAGGGTCGGATTCCCTTCCTTTACGTGATCGGTCAGCCGGTCGACCTGGTCCTGCTCCAGGGTGTTGGGCAACACCACCATCAAGGCGTCCAGGTTCTTCGGGTAGTCCTGGCCGGGCTGCACTCTTTCCACCTGGTACTGCTTGCGCAGCTCGGCCACGATGGCCCAGTCGGTCGATTGCCGGCGGGACTGGAAGTCGAATCCGCCGAAGAGCCCGGCTCCCGTCTCCAGGACGCCGACCCGTCTGCGGTCCGCCCGCGAGACCACCCGAATCGAGCGCATGAGCTCGTACTCTACCGGCAGTCCGGGATCCAGGAAGGGGATGACGAACTCCTCCGCGCCGCAGTTGAAGGCGATGCCCAGGAAGATCTCGTCGGGAGTTCCCGCGCTCTGGCGGGACGGCGGTACCTGGCGGGGGCGGATGTCGAAACGCTCCTGGGCTTCTCGAGCCTCCGGCGTATACTTTTCGGTCTCCACGATCCGGGTCTGCAGGCGTTCCCCGCCCAGGGCCGACAACTCCCGCAGCAGGTTGACCAGGTTGTTGCGGGTGGGAAGGTGGTCGCGGGGCACCTCCGGGCTCAGGTAAGCCTGAATGAAGACCGTCTCCCCGGGGTCCAACCCCTCGATCAGCGCTCGCGTGTCGGGCGAGAGCGAGTGGATCCGTTCGGCGGTGACGTCGACCCGTCCTCCCAGGCGGTCCAGCAGCAGCGTCAGCCCGGCCAGGGCGACCACCAGGGCCAGCCCCCGCGCCAGCAGGTGGGCGCCCATGGCCGGGGCCTGTCTGCCGCTGGGCCAGTGTCGCCTTCCGAGCAGCGCCACGTTGAGATGGACCATGGCTGCCGCAAAGGCGAGGAAGTAGGCCACCGAGGAAAGAGACACCACTCCCGCGGCCAGGTCCTGGAACTGCTGGTTGAAGGAAAAGCCGGCCACCAGCCGCTCGGCGCCACCGGTCAGGACGGCGCCCGCGTGGTCGATGAAGACGGGCACGGCGCAGAGCAGGGCGCCCAGGATGAAGGCCACGGTGATGTTGTCGGTCAGGAGGGACCCGACCATTCCCAGCGCCAGCAGCGCCACTCCCATCAGCCAGTAGCCGAGATAGGTGGAGGCCATCAGGCCGGGGTCCGGGTTGCCCAGCCACCCCAGCACCAGCACGTGGGTCAGGGAGAAGAGGAGGGCCACGGTGTAGATGCCGGCCGCGGCCAGGTATTTGCCCAGCACGATGCCGAAGTCGGTGGCCGGAAGGGTCAGCAGCAGCTCGTCGGTCCCGTTGCGCTTCTCCTCGGCCCAGATGTTCATGGTGATGGAGGGAATCAGAAAGACCAGCAGGTAGGGGAAGACGCGGTTGAGCTGGTCCAGGTTGGCCAGGTTGTCGGCGAAGAACCCGTCCTGCCAGAAGGCCGCCAGGGCGCTCAGGAAGACGAACAGGGTGATGAAGACGTAGCCGGTGGGGCTGCTGAAATAGCTGGTCAGTTCGCGCTTGCAGACGACCCTGGCCAGCCGCCAATGCCTGTTCACTCTTGCCTCTCCCTTGTCTCCGGATCCGGCTCCTGCTCCGCGCTCCCGACCGCCCCCTCCGAGGGCATCGGGCCATGCGCCCCTGTCGCGGAAGCTTCAGGTTCGGACGGCCCATCCCGGCCGTTCCTGCCCGTCAGGCGGTAAAAGGCCTCGGCCAGGCTGCGCCCGGCGGCCATCTCGACGGGCGTGCCGTCAAAGACGATCCGGCCCTCGTGAATGAGAATGACGTGGTCGGCCACGGCTTCCACTTCCTGCAGGATGTGGGTCGAAAGCAGCACCGTCCTGGTTTCGCCCAACTGCCGGATCAACTCCCGGACCTCGCGGATCTGGTTGGGGTCCAGTCCGCTGGTCGGCTCGTCCATGATGAGGATGTCGGGCTCGTGGAGCAGGACCTGGGCCATTCCCAGGCGCTGGCGATAGCCCTTGGAGAGCTTGTAGACGCTCTTTTCCAGGACGGATTCCAGGTTGCACTGCGCAACCACCGTCTCGATGCGCGCTTCGAGCCGGACCCGGGTCAGACCGCGGGCCTCGCCGAAGAACCGCAGCAGCTCCAGAGGGGTCATTTCCGGATAGAGGGGACCGTTCTCCGGCAGGTAGCCGATCCGGGCGGCCGCTTCGATGCGGTGGCGCGAGACATCCCGGCCCGCAATGCGAGCCACGCCCGCGGTGGGCGTGAGAAAGCCCGTCAGGATCCGCAGAGTGGTCGACTTGCCGGCTCCGTTGGGGCCCAGGAAGGCGGCCACCTGTCCGCGGGGGATCGAGAAGGAGACGTCCTGCAGCGCGGCAAAGGTCCCAAAGATCTTGCTCAGCCCCTGGGCCTCGATCATGGGTGGGGAGTCGGGTTCTGTCATGACGGTGACACCGGGTTCCGGTTCACGGCGGCGGTTCCGGAACCCGCCTCAGGCTGCGCCCCCCGCGCTCCGGACGCCGTCTCCGCATCCACCGGCGAGACGCGCGGGCTCGCCCCCCCGGCTGACCAGGGCGCCATGGAAAGGGATGTGCACGGGGTGACTGCGAATTCGAAGGTGCATCCTCGACGGTAAGAATCGCCTTCCACTGCTCAGGAGACCAACTCCTGCGGCAGGGGCTTCGTTCAACATCCCAAGATTAACCCCAACCCGATTTTTTTTCAATGGGCGGCGTGGCGTTCACACGCTCCCGATGCGACGCTGATCCGCTCCTGCGCAACTCCGCGTCGGCCCCCCACCGGCTCGACGGCGGGCCATGCACTCCCGCGACGCCGCGTTTGCCCCCCACCGGCTCGAAGACGGGCTCCGCCCTCTCGCCGACTCCCCCTCAAGGGGGGAGTGATTGCAGTTGCTTTTTACTTGGCTTCAGTTACCCCGCCTCAGGTTCCCACCCCCAAATCCCCCCACCGTCGTTCCAGAACTCAAGTATCACTCCCCCCTTGAGGGGGAGCCGCAGAAGCCCGAGCCGAATGGCGAAGGCTTCTGCGGAGGGGGGTACGCACAAGGCGAGCCAACGGCGAGATCTTGTGCGCCGTCGCGAGCTGGCACAGGCCAACTTACAGGCGAAGGCTACTGCGGTGGGGGTTCGCACAAGCAGCGCCCAATGGTGCGGTCTTGTGCGCCGTCGCGGTCAGGCACCAGCCAAATTAAGGGTGAAGGCTTCTACTGTGGGTGGTTCGCACAAGCCGCGCCCAATGGCGCGGTCTTGTGCGCCGTCGCGGGTTCGCACAGGCCAACTTGCAGGCGAAGGCTGATGCGGTGGGGGACAAACGCCGGGCCGCCGCGCCGCGGCCAGCGTCCGTGCTAGAATTTCGGTCTGTGAGGGCTGCTGATTCCGGGTGAAACAAGGCTGTTCCGGACAACATGCCAAACGCATTGATCCAACCACTCTCCACTCTCCACTCTCCACTCTTCACTCTGCTGCTGTTCTGCGCAGCCCTCGCCACCCTGTATTCCCCGGCCTCCGTCGGCGACACCCTTCGAGCCGACCCCGCCGTGCCTTTCAGCGACCGGACCCGGGCGATGGGCATCGATTTTCTCCACCAGAACGGCGCCTCGCGGCAGAAGCACCTGGTGGAGACCATGGGATCGGGTTGCGCCCTGCTGGACTACGACGGTGACGGCAGCCTGGACGTTCTGCTGATCAACGGCGGCCGCACGCCCGATTCGCCGCCGTTCGAGCCGAGGCCCCACGCGCTCTACCGCAACCTGGGCGGCGGCCGCCTGGAGGAGGTGACGGCCGAAGCCGGCCTGGAGCCGACCGCCGATTACGGCATGGGAGTCGCCGTGGGGGACTACGACAACGACGGGGACCCCGATCTCTACCTTACCAATTTCGGACCCAACCGGCTCTACCGCAACAACGGCGACGGCACCTTCAGCGACGTTACCGGCAGGGCGGGCGTTGCCGGCGCCGAATGGAGCTCCAGCGCCGCCTTCTTCGACTACGACAGGGACGGGGCCCCCGACCTCTACGTGGTCAACTACCTGGATGCGACCTACGAGCGCAATCCTCCCTGCGAGATGAAGGGGATCCGGGCCTACTGCCACCCGCGCCACTATGCCGGGGCGGCCGACCGTCTCTACCGGAACCTGGGCGGCGGCCGATTCCGCGACGTCAGCCGTTCCAGCGGCATCGTGAACCCGCAAGGCAAGGGCCTGGGCGTGGTGGCGGCCGATTTCGATCGGGACGGCTGGGTCGACCTCTACGTGGCCAACGACTCCGTGCGCAACCTTCTGCTCAAGAACAACGGGGACGGGACCTTTGCCGACGTGACGCTTCTCTCGGGGACCGGCTACAACAGCCAGGCCCGGGCGGAAGCCGGAATGGGCGTGGATGCGGCCGACTACGACGGGGACCGCTTGCTGGACATCGTCGTGACCAACTACGACCTGGAGACCAACGCCCTCTACCGCAACCAGGGGAACTGGCTGTTCGGGGACGAGCGCTGGAGGGCCGGCCTGGCGCGCAAGGACCGCTTCCTGCTGGGCTTCGGCGCCGGTTTTCTGGACTTCGACAACGATGGAGACCGGGACTTGCTGGTGGTCAACGGGCATGTGGTGGACAACATCCAACGGATCCAGCCCGACCTCTCCCATGCCCAGCCGGATCAGTTGTTCGAAAACCGGGGCGGGCGGTTCCTGGAGCACGAGCCCTTCTTCCACTGGTCGTCCCGGCAGCCGCGGGTAGGGCGGGGCATGGCCCTGGGAGATATCGACAACGACGGCGACATCGACGTCCTTGTCAGCAACTGCGGGGCCGAGCCGGCCCTGCTCCTCAACCGGGTCGGCGCCCGCAAGAACTGGATCCAGCTCCGCTTGACCGGGACCGCCAGCAGCCGCGATGCCGTGGGGACCCGCTTGACCCTCACCACGGCCGAGGGGAGGCAGTTCGACCAGGTCACGGGTGGGGGGAGCTATCTGTCGGCCGGCGATCCGCGCGCCCATTTCGGATTGGGAGAGGCCTCCAGGGTGGAGGAGATCCGGATCCGCTGGCCCAGTGGGAAAGAGGAGGTCCTCAAGGAAATTCCCGCCAATCGCATCCTGCAGGTGACCGAGGGACGCGCCTCCGAGTTCGCGATTGCCCCCGGTGCCGGTCCGCAGGAGGAGTAGCCCGCCGTGTCCCGAAGATTCCCGATCGCCGCCCCGCTGATCTGCCTGACTGCCGTCCTTTGCCTTGGAGGCGATCTTCAGGCCCAGGCAGGGTCCGGCTCCCGGCGCATGGCTTCGCGGCTCGCCCAACTGGCCCGCAACGCCGACTTCTTTCCGGACCATCCCATGAATACCCGGGCGGTGGCGCAACTGCGCCGGCGCCTGCAGGCCGTGGAAGACCCCCGCCGGATAGTGAGCCTGCGGCTGCAACTGGCGCTGAGACTTCTGAGGGAGGGGCAGAGCCGGGCGGCCATCGAGGAGTTGACGGATCTGCAGGGCTGGGTCGGGCGGCAGACCTGGCAACTGTCGCGGGAGACCCATACCGTGATCCGGGACTTGCTGGCGGTCGCCTATTTGCGGCTGGGCGAGCAGGACAACTGCATCGCGGCCCACGGAGAACACTCCTGTTTCCTTCCGGTCAGGGAGTCCGGACGGCACCGGCTGCAGCGGGGCTCCCGGGGGGCCATCCCCATCCTGGGCCGGCTTCTGTCGGACGATCCCGGCCACCTGGGATATCGCTGGCTGCTCAACCTGGCCCACATGACCCTGGGGGAGCACCCGGCCAAGGTCCCGCCCCAGTGGGTCGTACCGGCCGAAACTCTTGCCTCCGACTACGATATCGGGCATTTCCGGGAGGTGGCGCTTCATCTGGGCGTGGATGTCACGGCGCTGTCCGGAGGCAGCATCCTGGAAGACTTCGACCGGGACGGCTACCTGGACATCATGGCTTCCTCCTGGGGGATGCGGGACCCGTTGCGCTACTTCCGCAACAACGGCGACGGCTCCTTCAGCGATCGGACCCGGGCGGCCGGTCTGGAAGGGCAGGTCGGAGGACTCAACATCTGCCAGGCCGACTACGACAACGACGGCTATCCGGACGTGCTGGTTTTGCGGGGGGCCTGGCTGCAGGGCCTGGGAGACCATCCCAACTCCCTGTTGCGCAACAACGGTGACGGCACCTTCGAAGACGTCACCGAAGCGGCCGGACTGCTCAGCTACCACCCCACCCAGGCGGCCGCCTGGGCCGACTACGACAACGACGGTCACCTGGACCTGTTCATCGGCAACGAGTCCACCGGCAGCCAGATTCACCCCTGCGAGCTCTATCGCAACAACGGGGACGGGACCTTTTCCAACCTGGCCGGGGCCCTGGGGCTGGCCCGGGCCGGCTATGTCAAGGGGGTGGCCTGGGGAGACATCGACAACGACGGAGACCCGGACCTCTACCTGTCGCGCATGGATGCCGGCAACCTGCTCTACCGCAATGACGGCCCCGATCCCGCTATCGGGGAGGCCGCCGAAGGGGATCCGTTCTGGAGGTTCGTGGAAGTGGGGAAGCAGGCCGGGGTCCGGGAGCCGCGGAAGAGCTTCGCCACCTGGTTCTGGGACTACGACAACGACGGGTGGCAGGACCTGTTCGTGGCCGGATATTCCCTCAAGCCCGATTTCTCGGGCTCGCTGGAGGAGGCGGTCAAGGCCTTCCTGGGGCTGCCCCATCGGGGCGAGTTCTCACGGCTCTTCCGCAACAACGGCGACGGAACCTTCAGCGACGCCTCCCGGGAAGCGGGCCTCGATCGAGCGCTGCTGACCATGGGCGCCAACTTCGGGGACCTGGACAACGACGGATTCCCCGACTGCTACCTGGGCACCGGGGAGCCCGACCTGCGAACGCTCATTCCCAACCAGATGTTCCGCAACCACCAGGGGAGGGTCTTTCAGAACGTCACCACCTCGGGGGGATTCGGCCATCTTCAGAAGGGCCACGGCGTCTCCTTCGGAGACATCGACAACGACGGCGACCAGGACATCTACACGGTAATGGGGGGCTGGTATTCCGGGGATGTCTACCAGAACCTGCTCTTCCTCAATCCGGGACACGGCAACCGCTGGATCACTCTCCTCCTGGAGGGCGTCAAGACCAACCGCATGGCTCTGGGAGCGCGCATCAAGGTGACGGTGGAGACCGGGGAGGGAGATCGGGAAATCCACGCCGCCGTTTCCGCCGGAGGCAGCTTCGGGGCCTCCAGCCTCCAGCAGGAGATCGGGCTGGGCCGGGCTACCGGGGTCAAGTCCGTGGAGGTCACCTGGCCCGCGACCGGCAAGACCCAGACCGTTTCCAATCTCTCCCTGGACGGGTTCTACAGGATTCGAGAGGGAGAGGCCCGCGCCGTACCCCTGGAGCGGCCCTCCTTCGACCTGGCCCCGCCGCCCCGCTGACGCCCGGGAGCGCGGGCGTCCCGCCCGCACATTAGCCCGGCACAGCCTTGGCCGACTGCGCCGCTGGGATGGAACGGTAACGGGGCCTTGCCTTTCATTCGGACTGGCCATCGCAGTTCACGCCGGCAGGGTGGCTGCCTGCCGGCAACGTTGCGCTGACGCTCCACCACCTCCAGCGAGGAACAAGGATGCGGGCGGGACGCCCGCGTTCCCGGGTGGGGCTCCGCCCGCAGTCGATCCGGAGGGGGGCCAACGCGGCGTCCCGTAAGTGAGACTCAGCGGTGGGCAGGTGGCGCCGGCGCGGTTTCCCCCACCGCATCAGCCTTCGCCATTCGGCTCGGCCCCGAAGCGTCCGGCGAGCAGGTATCGATACAGCTTGAGCGCCAGGCGCTCCTCGTGCTCCTCCAGCCAGCGCCTCGCATCCGGCGCCAGCACCATGGTCTCGCAGGGTTGGTCCGCGATCACCGCGGGCGCCTTATCGTCCGAAGGGTCGGCCGGCCAGATGGCGTCGCCGGGGCCGTACTGGCGGGAACGCCTGCCGGCGGCTTCATGGGCGGAAGCGCGTCCGGAGGTGACCAGTTGCAGGCTCTGGCTCGGCGCACCCGGTCCCGCCAGAGATTCGCCGGCGGCGTAGCGACAGGGCGTCAACCAGTTTCGAAGCTCGTCCATCAGGTCCTCGAATCGCATCTGCCGCTCCAGGTGTCGCTCGAGGTCGTCGACGGCGCGGTCCAGCAGCGATGCGCGGCGCTCGCCAACCAGGCTTGCCTTCGCGTTCCACGCCTGGATGACGATCTCCTCACAGCGTTCCAGCGCCCGGTCCGCATCCGGTTCGATTCGCAAGGCCGCCAGCTCCGGCGGCCGAAGGTTGCGCTCCAATAGGGTCCTCAACTGCTCGGACGGTGCGCTCAGGACCACCTGCACGCCGGCTGCGTTGGCCGATTGCAGGAACCTTGCCAGGACGGTCACCGCCGAGAAGTCGAAGCCGGAGACGGCCGCGAAGTCCAGCATCAGGCAGGTGGGGCGGGAGTCGCCGCTCAGGGATTTCCTGAGGTGATCGGCCAGAGGACAGACGCTTCCGAAGAAGATATAGCCGCGCAGCCGGTAGGCGAGCACGCGCTCGCCCTCCTCCAGCAGGATGGCCCGATCCGGAACGGGACGGGCCTTGGTGCTTCGGCGCTCGCGGGCCGTGAAGCGCGATTGGATCGGGTCCACCCGGCTCAAGCGCACGGCGAAGAACACCAGGGCGGCCAGCATACCGGCGCCCACGCCTTCGAACAGCCCGAAGGCCGTGATGATGCAGACGATCAGCAGGATGATGCCGTACTCCGACCAGGGAAGCCGCTTGCGGCTTCTCACCAGCCCTTCGTCCAGCATGCCGGCGCCGGCGAAGAAGAGCATGCCTCCCACCAGCGGCACCGGGACCAGCTCCAGCATCCCGTCGCCCAGAAACAGAGCGGTTGCGATGACGAGGGCGCAGACGACGCCGGTCAGGCGAGTGGCGGCCCCGAACAACTTGCTGCGCAGCGAGGCGGGCACGATCATGCTGGCGGCCGTGCCGCCGCCGAGACCCGCGACCACGCTGGCAAGCCCCGATGCGTTGAACTCGCGGTCCCAGTCCAGATCCTGGTTGGCGGCCATTTCGAGGCCGGCGAGGTTCATGATCACGACGGTCAGCGCCAGCAGCACCAGCGTTAGCAGGGACGGGAACTGGATTCCTATGGCGGTCCAGTCCACCTGGGCCAGGTCCGCGGGCCGGAAGGCAGGCCATAAGCCGCCCTCCGAGGTGCTCTTCAGCAGGAGACCTGCCTCCCTGGCCTGGTCGCCGGAGATGTCGAGGGCTGAGAGCACGAGGTGGAATGCACCGACGGCAAGCGCCACGCTGACGGGCAGGACGAGCGGATGGCCCCATCGCTTGATCGCGAGATACAGGGCAATCCCGAAGGCCGCGCCCGGACCCCACCTCCAAAGCGCCGAGGGTTCCACCAGCGCCGGAATCGCCCGCCAGTCCGTATCCGCCCCCATCAGGGACATGGCGGCCAGGCAAACGGCGCCGCCGATTCCGGCTACGAACCCGCCGGCGACCGAGTAGGGGATGAACCGCACCAGGTTGGCAAGCCGGTATCGCCCTATCAGGAGAAAGCACAAGCCGGTGGCGACTGCGCCGATCATGAGCGCCGCAGACGTGGTCACGAACAGCCCATCCCCTTCGGCGTCCATGGTGGCGCCGATCTGGGCCATCACGATCACCAGCGCCGGAGACAGTCCCGATATCGCCCCGCGAAAGCCGCCCGCCAGAGCGATGACCAGGCAGGCGGCGAAGTTTCCGAACAGAACCAGGCCGACGCCCTGGGAGGCATATGGCGCCAGCATCCCGGAGAATATCAAGCTCCCGTAGGCGATCTGGGCAACCAGCAGCCCCAGGCCCGTCGTGAAGCCGGCCGACAGCGCCGGAACGGCCTTCACCGACCAAATGTCCGTGCGAAGTTCCGACGCCAGGTTGCGCAGCTGGGACGCCTTCGTCACGGTCTCATGCGTGAGCATTTCGTGCTTCCGATCCGGGCAATGATTCGGTCCGTGTGTCGGGATTTCAGGTTTTCGGATGAAGACCTCGCCGGCTTTCGCAAGCCGGGCGCGGTTGGTCCCTTATGGTAGGTTAACGGAGTGACGCGGTCTACTTTGGATGTGGCCGAGGCAGGCCTGGAGACTGCTGCCCGGGTTTCATTCTCTTCGGTCGGCCTCCCGGTTCGCCCCCTCCGAAGCCATGCGGCGGAACGGAGCGGGCTCGGGTGGCGCCGAACCAGGGCAGGGACGGCCAAGCGGCGGGATCAGTCAAAATTGTGTTCGGCTAGGCGATGTGACTGGCCGTAGTGTTGGCCAAGACAGCCAGCCACACCTGTCCTGGAGGGGGCGCTCCAGGATTTACCTTCCCACATTCGAGCTTCCTGACAACTCTGCGGCGGCCCCTTGGAGAGCCGCCGAGTGGTTCTCAACCCGAAGAACAGCCTTGTGGATCCACCAAATCATTACCTTGATGCTAGCAAACGACGGTGTTCTTAAGGTGAATAAACGGCCTTATAAAGTGTGTATGTCGTGAAATTAGAACAAATTGGTGTCCCAGCGCTACCCGATTCAGGAATCCGCCTGTAATTATTCATTTCTCACCAATATAATTCTTCCATACACGCCAGATGCACATGGATCTGTTATTGCCCACTGGGCTGTTCGCTCCTCTTCACCGCATCACGTGGCGCCCATGGGGAGTGGTCAGGGTCCCTTGACCAAGCGGGAAGCGAGAGCGATGTCTGACGATTTTCACGTCCTGCCAACCCCGAAGCTCAAGCGGGCCGCCAAGGACTGCCCCCTGCTTGAAGGCCAGAGCGAAGCCTGGATTGTTTGCTGCTCCCGCCGATTTTTCCCTCTGGCCAAGCGGATAGCCGGCGACGACGATCTGGCCCACGATGTCCTTCAGACCAGTTGGATCAAAATCCTCCAATCCATCAATCATGCCTGCCTTGACGGTCCCAAGGCCTGCCCCTGGGTACATAGGATCGTCACCAACACGGCCAAGAATTACCACAGGCAGCGGGTCGGCCGCCGCGAGGGTCCGCTTCGGGACGAGAGAACTCCAAACCACGATCCTGAGGCTCTCGCCCAGGAAAGGGAACTGCTTGTTCTACTGAGGGAAATGATCGACCTCCTGCCGGGAACCTACCGTCAAGTCGTCAAGCTTCGCCTGTACCAGGGATTCTCCAACAAGCAGATCGCTCGATGCCTTCACGTTTCCCGCGGAAACGTTGCCGTCCGCATGAACCGTGCCATCGCTCTGCTCAAGCGCCGCATCGACGCACGCACTCGATCCCTAGCGCCCAAAGCCTCCAGACAGGCCTGAACAGTCCCCTCAGAAAAACTGTAATCAATCGTGGTTTCGATTGTTTATGGAGATAAGGATGCGGGCGGGACGCCCGCGCTCCCGGGGGGCCTTTGAGCGGCCCGTCCAGATCCGGGTTCTGCAAGAGGCTCTACGGACATTTAATGGATCTGCTTGGACTGCTTGGGATATGAGAATGGTAGGCCTGGAGACTACTGTAAATCTTCCGTAACTCGTTGATTTATATAAATCAACGATCTTTGATTTGATTGGATTGCCCCTATAGTTGCCCCTGGATCATTGGGAGTAAGTGCACGCTCCCCGCCGCCTTATAGTCGTAACTGTTCGGTCGAGCCGTGACGTGCGTCGTCTTGCGCAGGGCCTATGGCTTCGCGCTCAATGGCGACCCAGCACCTGACGAAGTGCCACCCTTTCAGCTTCGTGGGATGGAGACACAGAGCCGAGAAGCGCCCCGTGGTTGTCGGAACGATACGGTCGGATTGCGTCCTACGGCGTGTCTGGGACGATGTTCTGGCGGTCGGGGTAGTCTGGCTCACCATCACCGTCCGGGCCATAAGCGGTAAATCCTGGGACGCGACCATTACCGATGTCGTCACGCGGTCCCCGGAACGCCTCCTCGTGCGTACACGAAGACTCGAGCAATGAGCATCGGGCGCTCTGGGGGGCGCAAATCCAGATCATTCCCGTGGGCAGAGTATGATCTCGTCCCATTTCGGCTTCTCGGCTTCTAACAAGCGCTTGAGTATTCCATTGCGACAAATGTCCTGTGTGGACGAAACCAGTCCTTTGTCCTTCGCCGCGTACTTGAGGGTCCCACCGTGAATCGCACTCGACGAATCGTGGTACGCTCTTCGAAGTGTTTCCCGATATTCGTGCCGTTCCTCGAAACTCTTGCCCAGATGCCACGCGCCATAGGTTGCGATGCGAAAGCCTTTCTCGCTCATACCCCCGATCTCGTACAGCGCCTCAAGCGCGATGCGCAGGTCGATTAGCTTGTCGATTTCGGTTGCAGAACGCTTCGACCTTCTCCACCGGCGCATCGCTAATTCCAGATTCGCCTTGGAACCGCCACCCCGATGTCGGGCGTGATGGATTTTTAAGGCCTCTTGCAGATGAGCCTGCGTGATCTTCGTACTACCAGCATCAGACCGATACTTGTAAGAAATGCTCGATTGCCCGTCAGAGAAAACCGCCAAGTCTCCGAGATCTTCCCACCGCAGAATCCAATCGATGTATCCGTTAGAAGCGAGCGATATGGACTCGCAGAAAGTGTCGAGCGACAGGTTTGGAATCTGGTTGGAAGCCATTCTGAAAATCCCTTCAGGGGTTGGCATTCTAGGAGTGTCACCCTCATAGGGTTGGTATAGCGCGGGTGACATTTCGCAATCGACTGACATCACGACGGCACCCAGGAAGTCCTCCACCGTCGCCACCACCTGAAATGCGGGCAGAGACGCCGGCAGGTCCGCAGATGATCTTGGTAGTCTCGATAGAGCAATTCCTTCGGCCAGTTGCAGAGGCCCGTCGATGTCCGCCCCATAGAGCAATGCGCTGGTCCGGAAGCGTAGCGGCTCTCCGCCCGCCCATCCGAGAAGCAGTTTTACGACCGGTCTCGCACCGAGCTTGGCTGCTCCTGAAATCAAGGTCTTTGCAAAGTCGCTCAGCGTGGGGTGTGCCCAGCTTCCCCTTCCGCCAAGCAGCAGAAACAAACCGTTCCCAACACGGCCTGTCTTGGTGTGTAGAAACTCCGCAAGGACTGGTTCAAGCCTTGCTGCAAGGTCGGCAACATGCTTGTTGTCGATTTCCAGCTTTGAGGAGCCCAAGAGCATCCAAGTAGCATCGTTCCACCGTCGCTGACGGAAGCGTTGCCCGTAGTCCTGCCATCGTATCGTTCCGAATCGTTCCGAGACGAATACGGACCGGTGGACGCAACGCTGCAGAGTCTCAATCAAATCCTGCATGTGTGTTTGTCACCCTCACTCACAGCCGGGTTCTCCCGATCGATCAGCGTGATCGCTGCTCGCCCTTCCCGTGTCCCTCAACAATATCTTGTGGTTTCCCGGATAGGCCGCGATTCACTGGTTCCTGGCATACGGGATCGAGGGCGTTTCATGTCATTTCACCTCGCCGTGCATGGTCACAGGCCTTTTCTCTCAGAGGGCGTAGTCCCCCCTGTGGTGTTTTGGGGTGTGGGGTCTCCCCCACTCGGAGACCGGCATCTTACCGATGCGCGGGAAGGCGAAACGCCTCAGGCTGGACATCCACTCTCGGTGGCGACGCCGGCCGCGCCAGCCGCCCCGCCTCTGTTCCAGCACCCGCGAGGCGGCTTCGGCGAACGTGCGGCAAGGTCTGCGAACCCGACCGGGCCCGCGTCAACAGCGACCGCGTCGAGGCCGCCTACCGCTGCAACGACCTCTTCGAACGCCGCCGGAATCTCATGCAGCACTGGTCCAAATGCTTGACCTGCACATTGCGTCGACTCGTCACGGACGGCTCATCGCGGCGCATTTGCCGTTGCCGACGCCCGCACCCGTTGCCTCAACCATTGACCCTCACCCCACAGGCCAGTAGATGCGGCGTAGCGGGACCAGCCGTCGCGTCTCGCCGTCGAGAGATTCGTAGTTCTCAACAAGCATCTTCGCCAGGTCGTCGAGATCCAGCAGCGTCACCCGGACGTTTGCCCGGTCCGCTTCATACCTCGCTTCCTTGCTGAATCCCCCCGTGCTCACGTAGAGGCACTTGTCGTCGATATGACGGCCACCCACGAAGCTCCGGATTCCCGGCGCGCCTACCTGCTCCCCAGTCCTGTGCTTGACCTCCACGACGATCCTCGGGTTCTCGAAACCGAAGCCGTCCCGAGACGCCACGATGTCCACTCCTCGGTCCGGCCCGCGCGCTGAAATCCGGGCCTTGTAGCCCAATGCGCCGAGCGCTCCCGCAATCAGCGACTGCATCTCCTCCCAGTCCAGCCCGACGATCCGATCCTTGATGAATTCGATGCTCCTTGACTCAAGATCCTCCAGAAGCAGCTTCTCTTCCTCGTCGGCCTCCACTTCGTCTTCCGACGGCTCCCCTTCCTCCCTTGTGGCCGCCCGCCAGACATCTTCCTCGGCCGTCTCCGGCAGTTGAAAGAGCGTCAGAGCCGATCCCAACGAGTTCTTCGTCGCCGTGGCTAACGCGTCACGTGAAACCTCCATCGCCTTCCATTCGACACGCCAGACGTTCGGATAGGCGGGATCGAAACCTGGGTCGAACGTGTACTCTTTCTGCAGCTCGCCGACCGCGTAGACGCGTCTCGTGGGGTGGTAGCTGACTACGCCATCGCCCGCCTTCAGCTTCCTAGAGAAGCTGTACAACATTCCTCCCGCAATTGCGTACCACCCCGCTCGTTCGCTCGGATACCTGTCGCGCAGCTCCGCCATAAGCGTCTCCCTCGACTCAAACCGGCCAAGATCTCCCATGTCGGGCCAGCCAATGGCAACAAGGCCCTTGTCAATGAAAGGCTGGAAAAGGCTGCCGTCACTTTCGGCTCGTACCATCCACATCGTCATCTGTTGCTCTTCCTCATGGTTCCCAAGCTGCTCAGTTGCACTTCCGATTCAGCAACTCGCCGATCACCAAAACGGAACCTTCCCGAGCCGGCGTTCACCACCCGCCTGCTCCCTTCTCGCTCGACCATGCCGGCGCCAAGATCCCCACCCCGATTCGGCCGCATAACTGGATGCCGAGATCTTAGGTAGTGCCCCTCCGTAATCATGAGGAGACCGAGTAGTTCAAATTCGGTGTCACCCGGATTCCACTACCCTGCAATGCAAGCTTCAGCGCCAACTTCACTGCTTCCTGGCAGTGTTTCGGACCACAGGTAAAGGAAGGTTCCTGATGTACGACCTTGTTCCTATAGCGTCGAACAGAATCAATGCGCTCGAAAGCCTTGTATGTGACTCTACCTGACAATTCCAACATATTTGAAACAACACTTAACGGGTAGTCCCTCCCTGTCAGTGTTTGTCGACGGCTACTCGAAATGCGCGTGGATCCGTCCGGATAGTCTCTATTTGACTCATCTAGGAATGTCCTCCAGTGTGTCGACAACTTGGATTCACACACAAACCAACTTAACATTAGCGAGGTCTCGTAGTTACCCACTTTGTATTCCGCTATGCTCTTTGAAATAGAAGACAAGCTCTTAAGTAGGGACGTATTTTCTGTTGCGAGCAAGACGCTAGCAAACAGAGTGTCGAAGACTTCTTTCGTTAACGGTGTCCGTAAGTGAATGCGGGGATCGTAAAGAGGACTTACGTGAAAACGGCTTGCGAATCTGCCCATTTGATAATAGGAGGCAAGGCTCTCGCTGGCGATGGACTCGCCTGCCCATCTGCCATCCTCAAAACGGACGCGGAACGCGTCTTTGTTCGTGATCTCCGAAAGCTCGAAGTACGCGAGCTGGGACACCTCAATTGCAGCCGAGTCCAATAGAAGGTACAGACAGTTAAGATAGTCGAGATACCGCCCCCACCAAGCGACCTTGTTCTCAATTGAGAGATCATCGTCTGTGATTTGCGCCTCCAACTCAGGAACATGAAGCATTATCTTGCCGTCTTTGCAGATCCGAAGACGAAGACCATTGGTGTCATAAGCAAAGACTACCTGAGCCATTTGCTCGCTGAGTCGCGGGTTCGCACGAGCTATACCAATGTCAATTGCATCACCTGCCCAGAACGGGCGCGAAGTATAGAAAGCAGTGAAGTTTTCGATTGTCACGGTACTACTCATTTTTCGACCATCTCAACTGTGCTCGAAAGTATAGGCTTTGGGCCTCCGGATCAGGCAAGACAAAGCCTTGGGCTGAAACCAGCAGCTTGAGTATGGTGTGTTTTCTCTGTCCAAGAAATCAGGGGCGGTACAAAGATTACGAAAACTGACAGCACCCTATAGAGCCTGTCACAATTCCCCTCAGTCATCCACTGGTGAAAGACTCGCACCCTCGCCGGACTTCCCGCTGAACACTGGAGTTCGTCGGACCGTGAAAAAGTTCAGTACAGGGCATCCTGCGGACTTGTTCGTTCCCCGATCGGGATGAAAAACCGGAGCGTCCACAGACAGCGAGGGCTGCGCCCTCTGAGAGAGCCGAAATCGTCCAGGAACGCTTTTGGGGGTATTGGGGTAGGCCAGGGACCGAGAAAACACAGCCTGCCCCGGAAAGCTCAAGGAATGGAGGGTGTCTGACGAATAGCATGACCACCGGAAACGTCTCCGGAGGGTGTTTGATCCTTTGCCCCACGGTCCTGGCCCCCGAGCTGCCCGACCACCTGCTCCACCCGTGCCACATCGTCAACATCCCAGGCAACAGTTACCGCATGCGTCGGAACGAGGAACTCTCCAAAGCGATCCATCCCCTTGCGAACAGAATGGACGGTGGATCGCCAGCAGCGACCGAGGCTCTGCCATGACGACCGCACTCCCGGGCCGCTGCCCCTGACATTTTCAATGCCCATTGACACTGCTGTTGTCCCGCCTGGTTTCGCTGTCCCAGCGCCGACCTCTTGGCCGGCTCGATGGCCTTCCCGACAGGGATCACGGTGGTGGGAGCGACCCCCAGAGGCAGGGGAATAGGATGAATAAAGGCATGAATAACCTGCCCCTGCCCCGTGGCGCATCAGCGGCCAAAAGGATGGGGTCGCTCCCACCACCAGCCCCCCCTCTCGTGCGGCGCGCCGTTGCGCCGAGCGGGAGGGGAACGGGCGAGGCGCAGCCTCGCTTCGCTTTGTCTCATCAGACTCGGGAAATCCGTGTTGTCCTGTGTCTGATGCGGCGTTTGGGGGGTATCGGGAACCACAACGGCGAAAAAAGCACCCTCTGAGAGAGAAGCGTTGTGGCTGTCAAATGTGTGCACCACCTAGGTGAATAACCTGGTCTCTGTAGAGTATTCACCCATACGATGGCACCGCCTGGACCCCCATAGGCGAAAATCGTTGATTATTTCCCTGCCGTCCCGCATGGGCTCTGCTCGACCTTCCGGGACTGGGCAGTTGAGGACAGATCATCCCCAGGAAGTGATCGAGGCGGCTCTGGCGCATGTGGTCCAGAACCGGGTCGAGGCGCCATATGCCCGCTGCCTGCTCGATCTCTACCAATGTGTGTGGGAAGGTCAGCCCCTGCGTCCAGGTGAGTTCGTCTTGTGCGTCGATGAGACAATCTCCATTCCAGCCCGCCAGCGTTGCCACCCCTCTGCCTCCCCGGGCTCACTCGCTTCTCAAGGTCGAGCATGAGAACCGTCGCCTCGGGTCCTGAGCCTATCTGGCTGCCTGGGAGGTCCACCGAGCCAAGGTCTATGGCCGCTGCGAATCCCGCAGCACGATTGTCACCTTCGACCGCTTGGTCCAACAAGTCATGACCCAAGCTCCTTACCGTAACACCCATCGGGTCTTTTGGATTGTCGACAACGGCACCTGCCACCGCGGTCCGGCTTCGATTCAACGCTTGCAGGGGCATCATCCTAACTTGCGCCTGATTCGTGGTCCCATCCACGCCAGCTGGCTCAATCAATTCGAACTCTACTTCTCCATCGTCCAGCGCAAGGTCCTCACTCCCAATGACTTTCCTTCGCTGTCGGCTCTCTCCCGGCGCCTGTGCCGGTTCGAATGTCATTACCAACGGTTGGCTCGGCCCTTCCAATGGAAGTTCACCAGGGATCACCTTCGCGACCGCCTTGCGCGGCTCGACCTGCCTGCCTAATATAGGTCGTAATACCTATGAACCGGTAGACGACGTCCGTAAGCGACGTTTGTGTTCCCAGTTGAACGAGGCTACAGCCACAAGGATGATGGTCCGCTTATGACATGGGTCGACAACAGCCTTCTTTGGATCGGTGGCGTACTACTGGTGTTCCTAGGGGCCTGGTTCCGGAACTTCCTTACCGTCCTCGTGCCGAGTCCGCAGCGCACTATCCTGGCACTGAAGAACCTCGTGTTCCTCAGGTCACCAGCGCGGGACCGAGTACGCGTCGTCCTGGGTTGGCTCGACAACGACTACAAGGGAAACAACACAACGGCCGTGTCGGCTACATTCACGGAGATAGAGGGCATAGAGCTGTGCCGTTCCGCTTGCATCGTCTCCGCTTCAGGGGCCGCGGACGAATGGCGCACCGCCATGCGGCGGAAGGCGAGAGATCTTCTGAAAACATGGAATGCCGACATCGCAGTCGTTGGCCGCGTCGACAAAGACGGCGACGCTTTGAGCCTCTGGTTCATCAGCTCACGTGAAAAGGACAGGCTTGCCGACACGGCCGGCAATCCGTACGCCTTGCGCTTCAATCGCTTGTCCGATGACTTCGTCGAAGATCTAAGGATCCAGATCCGTGCCCTTGTCCTGCCCTTGGTCATACCCAAAGCGACGAACGACGGCCGACGACAGCGTGGGCTGCGACAACTAAAGACTGCGGTACCGAAACTTGAGAACCTGTTTCGTACGCTTCCGGCGCGACAGGATCGGATGTCCCTGTGCATGGTCTATCTCCTGGCCCAATCGTGCCTGGGCGAATGGCTGGGCGAAGCGGAGCGCCTGCGCTCAGCCATAGAAAGAGCCAAAGAAATTACGGTAGGCGGCGACATCGGGGAAGACGCCGATGCATCGTTGGCGACACGCTTCAATTTGGCACGAACCCTAATTGTCCTTGGCGAACGCGAAGGGAATCCGGACTATCTCGCGGAGTCCATCAGCCTTTTGGAGGAGGCACTGAACGGCGTCGATGATGCAGACCGTGTATCAATCGCCGCCGCGATTAAGGGACTGACGGCGAACGCGCTGCGCGCCCTGGGGAATCTGGTAGGAAGCCCGGATCATCTTCGTCGGGCTGCATCCCTTCTCGAGTCGGCCCTGGAGGTGCATCAGCGGCAGTCGCAAGCCCCGTTGGTCGCAATCTCTCAGAACAACCTCGGTTTGGTCTACTTGGAGCTCGCGAGGGTCCTGAAGCAACGAGGCCCGTTGGAGCGCGCGATATCGCTGTTCGAAAGCGCCTCCAGAGTGGTCGGCCAGGAGAAAATGCCGACTTTGTGGTCGATGACGCAGAACAACACCGGTCAGGCGCACGAGGCATTGGCAGAGCAGGGTTCGGGGGCGTACCGGACGGAGTTGGAAAAGTCACGCGACCACTACCAGAAGGCCGTCCACGGCTATTCAAGGACGGAAACGCCGTTTCACTTGGCGTCCGCGAAAACCAATCTGGCCCGAGTACTTACCAGGTTTGGTGCATTGGATGGGTCAATCGACCAGTTAACTCAGGCCATCGAGTGCCTGGAAGACGCACATGCCCTATCGAGCAAGGACGCAAAAGCGACAAGCGTGGGCGCAATATCCGCAGGGCTCGGTGTAGCGCTCCGCATGCGGGGCAAGATCCGAGCGAATACCCGCGACGTCGAGAACGCGGTCCCTTGGCTTGAAAGGGCTCTTGAGACCTACGATCCGGATGTGAACCCCGAGAATTGGGTCAAAGTCAAGACCAATCTCGCCCTGTCGTATTTTCAGTTGTCAGAGGCCAGAAACGACATCGAGGCTGCGGTGCAAGGCTTTTCGCTTCTGGAAGAGGTTCTCATTGAACATGACTTGGGCACAGCAGTGGCCAGATGTCCGGAGACGTACATCGCCTTTGGTCAAGGTATCGACCTCGTCAAATCAATGGGTCATCGGGCGGACTATGTCCGAGACTGGATTGGTAAGTGGGTTCCAGTCTTCACGAAGCGTGAGCACCGGGGCGTTCCAAGACACGTGCTCGGGATTATCCAGAATGACATGGCTACCTTCTGCCAGGATTCCCTGTGTTTGACCGATGCGGTCAATCTGTACCGCCGCGCCCTCGCCAATGTATCGACCGATGGTGACGTGAATGAGACGGCGTCAAGTGCGTGTTCGACGTTCCATTCGCAACCCGTCGCCTCGGAACCGGTTGATCCGGACCGTCTTGTTGTGGACGTGAAGGGAAATTTAGGGACGGCTTGCAGGATGCTGGGTGAAGAACGCTCATGCGCGAGGCTTCTCAGAGAAGCATTAGCGCTGTTTGATGAAGTCCTTGCGGGGCTGGACCCTGCCGTCGACCCTATGGATTGGGCAAGGACGCAGAGTAGCAAAGGGAGGGCATACAAGGCGCTGTATCACGTCGAGGGCGATGTCGAACTCCTTCGGCTTTCCCTGTCAGCATACGATGAGGCATTGCAGCATCTCGTGGACGGAATAGACACCCCTTGGCACCGGCAAGTGCCTGGCAGGCGCGAGGAGGTCCGAATGTTGCTCGAACAAATTGGGAGTGCGCCTTGACACCGATCCCCTGCCCTCAGGCCAAACCTCTGAGGGTCTGTACGGTCGGCTGCCATGACCTCGGTCGTCGGGCACTAGTGGCGATTGGTTGCGAAATACCGGCCATTAGCAGGCCGTCGTGGTCTGATCGGAGGACCGATGCCGGAGTGACCTGTTTCTCAAGGTCCTTCCCGCAGGGATCATGGTGGTGAGAGCGACCCCGAAAAGGGGGAGGCAAAGGGTGTCCGGACCCCTGTCCACCTTTGCCCTCCTCCGTGGCGCACTAGCGGTCAAAAAACGGGGGTCGCTCTCACCACCATCTTCCCTCCCGTGCGGCGCGTCCCCGCGCCGGGCTGGAGGGGGACGCGCGAGGTAAAGCCTCGCATCGCTGTTTCGCAACGGACGCGGGAAATCCGTGTCGTTCCGTGTCCTGTGCGGCGTTTCGGGAAAGTCCCCGACCACAACGGCGAGGGCTCCGCCCTCTGAGAGACAGGCGTTGGAGATGTCGAAATCATGTCACCCTTCAATGTCACCCCCCCCCGTCGAAAAGGGGGACACCCATTTGACGGCACCGGCGTGACCCCCAGAGGTGGAAGTTGTCGATCATTCCCTGGTCATTGGTCGACGCCGATTGTTCCTCCACTTGAATGACTTTCGTAACGACGGCATCCCAGCCGCCATGGCGTTCGATGGTGTCAAAATCGGTGTCAGCGATGGCTTGGCGGAGCATGGCGGCTTCCTGCTCGGCCTCGGTGATGGCCCGCCCACGCCAGGATGTGAGCACCCGCTCGGCACGGTCCAAAAGGTGCTGCTCCCAGGCGACCGCAACCACCTCGACCCGCCGGCCGGACTCACGGAGTATCTGCCAAAGCGGTTGGTGGGCAGCTCCCCAGGAATGCAGTTCGGTAGGGGTGTCCATGCCGGGGTCGATATAGGTGAAAACAGCGCGGTCCCGCTTGACCGCCACCGGCATCTTGATGTGGAAATAGCGGACCCGGCCATTGGCGCGGCCGTAGTAGATTCGTTTCGGCAGCAGCTCGGGGTCGATCCCGAGCTGCTCGAAGCAGGCGACCTTCTCCTGCTCGGTGGCCAGCCAGGGCAGGTCCGGATGGTCCAGCACGAAGTCGAGCGATAGGAGCCGCCGGCGCATCACTTCAATGGAAGCCTCCGGGCGGTGGCGGACATTGGCAAGGCCCAGCTCGCGGTAGATGGCCTTGCCGAAGATCCGGTAGATTCGCCGGGCGTCCACGGTTTGGGCGTCGGCTATTGGCCGGCCGGAAACGCGGGCTGCGAGAAGTGCTTGAACGAAACGCTGCGCCGTCCTCCGGGTCAATCGCAGGAAAGCCTCGACCTGGTCCCGGGTGAACAGACCCGAGTGCAGGCAGACCAGGGTGATCCATTCAGCCTGTCGAGGAGTGAAGCCAACCGTTTCCAGTAGTTTTTCCCGTCCCTGCAGGTGGGCAATCAAGGTTCCCCTGGTCTCGGGCATGGGGTCTCCATGCCGGCAGCTTCACGCTTGCTGAAGGCCTTCAGCCTGTCGAAAAGGGCAGCGGTCCTGGTGTTCTCCCGTGCTCGGAGACTGGCAGAATCTATCAGAGGCACAGCCTCCCCTTCTGTGGAGTCGGTCCGATCCATACTCAAAATCCCTATTCATAGGGATGCATCACCACCCGGGGCAGTCCTTCCCTATCTAAGCGGCTCGGAGCCGGTCCAGATAGTCGGCCCACTCTTGCATCATCTTCCGCCTTTGCGGCAGGTGAGCCGTGCGGTTGTAGGCCCGCCCGAGAGGATCACGCACTACATGTGCCAGTTGGTGTTCGATGAATTCAGGACGAAAGCCCAACACTTCATCCAGGAGGGTTCTCGCCATGGCCCGAAAGCCGTGCCCGCTCATTTCATCCTTGCCGACACCCATGCGCCTGAGGGCGGCCAGGACGGCATTCTCGCTCATGGGGCGATCCCCATTCGGAGTGCGGCCGCTCGGGAACACATAGCGTCCGTGTCCGGTCAGCGGGTAAAGTTCGCGTAGGATTTCGACTGCTTGGCGGGAAAGGGGTACCAGATGCAGCGTGCCGGTCTTGGTGACGGCAAAACGCCATTCAGCCGCTTCCAGGTCGATATCAGACCATTCGGCCCGGCGGAGCTCGCCGGGCCGGACGAAAATCAGTGGGGCCAACTGCAAGGCGCAGCGAACGATCAGTGATCCCTCGTAGCCATCCAAGACATTCAATAAGGGGCCAATTTTCTTGGGATCGGTCAGGGCCGCGAAGTGCCCTCCTTTCACAGGAGGTAAGGCCCCTCTCAAGACCGTTGACGGATCGTGCGTGGCACATCCCGTGGCAACTGCATAGCGAAAAACCTGTCCACAGTTTTGCAGCACCCGATGAGCGGTTTCCAGAGCTCCGCGTTGTTCCACTCTGCGGACCACCGACAATAATAGGGAAGGCGTAACGGCAGCCACCGGCTTGCCGCCAATCCAAGGGAAGACATCCCGCTCAAGCTGGCTGATGACCCGGCTGGAATGGCTGGGAGTCCAAGTGGGGGTGTGCTTTGCCAACCATTCACGTGCCACCGCTTCAAAACTGTTCGACGCCTCTTGGACTCTTGCAGCCTTGAGGGCCTGGCGGTGTTCGCTGGGGTCGATCTCCCGGGTCAACATTCGACGGGCGTCTTCGCAACGCAGCCGGGCTTCTTTGAGAGAAACGTCAGGATAGACGCCCAGGGAGAGTCGTTTTTCCTTGCCCCCGAAGCGATATTTGAACCTCCACCACTTACCCCCTCTAGGAGCTACCTCCAGATACAGCCCACGTCCGTCAAACATTTTTCTGGATTTCTTGGCGGGCTGTGCACGACGGATGGCGATATCGGTGAGAGGCATTCGGGGGCAACTCCTTGGTAAAATCGACTAGATGCCCCCAATTATGCCCCTAAGATGCCCCCGGATGTCAAGGGGAATTAGTGAACGAACCCGGACAGAAATAGTAGTAAATAACTTATTTATAGTAAGTTAATGGATCTACTTGGACTGCTTTGGATATGAGGATGGTAGGCCTGGAGGGATTCGAACCCCCGACCTTCGGTTTAGGAAACCGCTGCTCTATCCTTCTGAGCTACAGGCCCGTTGTTGGGGTGAGCGTCCGGCTTGGAAGATCTACCGGTTTCCGCCGGTCAGGGGATCTTACCGAGCGCTTCGGGGCCTTGGCAAGCGGTTTCGGGGGTTCCTCCAGGTCGCCCGACTCGCCGCTTATGACCCTGACCGCGCCGCCACCGGGCGCCGGCTGCCGGGCTGCATGTGGTGGTCGTCCAGGTTTCCCTCGGCATTGAAAGGGAGGGGACGCGAGTCGCAAAGAATGTCGAGGTCCTGGCGGCCGCGGGCTCCCTCGAGGTAGGCGGCCGAACATTCCACTTCGGCCAGGGCCATGGTGTTGCGAATCCAGAGCAGCCTGGCGTCGGGAGGCTCGGTGAGACCGATCTGGGTGAGCATCACCTGGAGCATTTCGCGGTCGGTTGGGTAGTCCAGGGGGATCATGGCCTCCATGGAGAACCCTCCGGTCAGGGCATTGACCCGGGTCATGCCCACGTCCATCTTGTCCAGGGCCCGGCGGCGGCAGAACTCGACCGTCCCGATGCCGACGGCGCTGCCGTGGGTCAGGCGGCTCAGATCCCGGATCCCGATCAACCGGATCTTGGGGACCTCGTGCTCGGCCGGGCTGTGCCACAGGTGCTTGCGGCCCACCACGTTCAGGTCCAGCCCCGACCCGCTGATGTTCTTGCCGATCTCGTCCACCAGCAGGATATCCGCGGCCTGGAAGGGAAGGCGGGGCATCCAGCGCCTGGCCTCCCGCAGCAGGGCCTTCTCTCCCTCCAGCAGAGCCTCGGGCCCGAGCGCCCGAATCCCGGCGGTCCGCCCGTAGCTGTTTTCCACCACGGCCAGCCCGGCCAGAATGGAGCATTTCGAGAGGACCTCCCGGGCCACGCTGGCAACGATCTGTCCGAAGCTGAAGTCCTTGATGGCGCGATGGTAGACCCGGGCTCCATCGTGCTTGCCCAGTCCGATCAGCATCATTTTCATGAGGCCGCTTTCGACTTCTCCCGTGAAGAGCGTATGGGGCTTCACCCGATTGCAGACCACCACGTGGTCGGCCTGGTAGGCCTGCTTGTCGAAATGGACCGGGAATCCCTCGGAGGCCCGGCAAACGACCACGGTATCCATGCTGGATCGAATGGGGCAGCCGCAGAAGGCCTCGGTGATGCCGTAGGACTCGAGGATGTTGCGCTGTCCCCGGGCGGTTGCGCCGCCGTGGCTGCCCATGGCCGGGACGATGAAGGGGCTGGCGCCGAGCTGCCGGAAGTGCCGCACGGCGGCCTGGAGTATGCTGCCGATGTTGGCGATCCCTCGGCTTCCGGCGGTAATGGCCACTGTCTGGCCGGGCCGGACCCTCCCACTCAGGGCAAGACCCGAAAGCTCGGACTCGACGACGGCGGCAACCTCTGCCAGCTCGGGTCCCTCGAAGCGCTGCCGGACGCGGAACATCTGCGGGAATTCAGCCATCTCGTTGAACGCCTCCTGGTGTTTCGTTTTCAACGTGAGTTCATTTGTGCCGCAACGGCTGCCGGCAATAAGGATATAACCAAATCCTGTTAATCCTGTGCATCGATGTCAATGATCTTTGCAAGTAACGCCGGCGTTGGTCCTCCTCCGGATCGACTGCGGGCGGAACAAGTATCACTCCCCCCTTGAGGGGGAGTCGCGGAGGTCGAGCCGAATGGCGAAGGCCGATGCGGAGGGGGGCAACGCGGCGTCGGAATTACCCATTCATCGTTCACCCGCTACGACGCAATCTTTTACTGCTGACCGGGCTTTGCACTAAACTGGGCGCGGGCGCCGAGCTGCCGAGCCACACTGCCGCTCGAGTACAACTGCCGGCTGGACAATCGAGGGGGGGGCCTCTCAATTGGATTCGATTCAATTCGAAGTGATCCGCAACGCCCTGGTGGAAGCCACCGAGGAGATGGCGGCTTCGCTCAGGCGCAGCGCCTATTCCACCAACATCAAGACCCGGGCCGACTTCTCCTGCGCCTACTTCGACCGCGAGCTGAGACCCATTGCCCAGGCCTTCGGGCAGGCGGTCCACCTGGGGTCTCTGGTGGAGCTGGTGCCCAGGGCCGTCCGGGCCTACGGCCTCGAGAAGCTGGGAGAGGGCGACGCCATTCTGACCAACGACCCCTACTCCGGCGGGGTCCACTTGAACGACGTGACGCTCATCTCGCCGGTCCATGTCGGGGGAGAGTGCTTCGGCTACGTGGCCAACCTGGCCCATCACGTGGACGTGGGCGGCGGGGCCCCGGCCAGCATCGGCGCTTTCCGGGAAGTCTTCCAGGAGGGGATCATCATTCCTCCCATCAAGCTGGTGCAGGGAGGGGAGGTGGATGAGGACCTGTTTGGGCTGGTGATGGCCCAGATTCGCTCCGGTTTCGAGACGGCCGGAGATTTCCGGGCCCAGATGGCGGCCAACGTCACCGGGGCGCGCCGCTTGAAGGACCTGTTGAGCCGCTGGGGAGCCGAAACGGTGCGGGCCGGACAGGAGGAGCTCCTGTCCTATACCGAACGGCGGGCGCGCCGGGAACTGGCCCGTCTGCCCCAGGGGGAGTTTTCCGCCGAGGGTGTGGTGGACAACGACGGCTTCACCGACCGGCCGGTCCGCCTGGCGGCCAGGGTGGCGATCGACGAGAGGGGAGTCCTGTTCGATCTGAGTGGCTCCGATCCTCAGAGGCCGGCCCCCGTCAACTCCACCTATGCCATGACCTATTCGGCCTGCGCCTACGTCCTCAAGTGCCTGATCGATCCGGATGTGCCGGTCAACCACGGGTTCTACCGCCTGGTGCGGCTGACGGCGCCCCCGGGCACGGTGGTCCACGCCCGGCCTCCGGCCCCGGTGGTGGGCGGCTGGGAGACGCAGACGCGGCTGACCGACGTGATGTTCAAGGCCTTGGCGGCGGCGCTGCCCGAGCGTGTCCCGGCCGGCACCAAGGCCATGCAATGCCAGGTGGGATTTGGCGGGACGGTTCCCGGAACGGGGGAGCTCTACGCATTCTACGAAGCCATTGCCGGCGGCTACGGCGGACGGGCCTCCCGGGACGGTCCCGACGCCGTGCAGGCCCACGGCCAGAACACCGAGAACGCTCCGGTCGAAGAGATCGAGATCAATTATCCGGTGCGGATCGTCCGCTACGAGCTGGTGGATGAATCGGAGGGGGCCGGCAGGCAGCGGGGCGGCCTGGGGCTGCGCCGCGATTACCGGTTCCCCGATCACGCCGTCTCCTTTACCATCCTGGCCGACCGGGACCGGTGGGGGCCCTGGGGACTGTTCGGGGGATTGCCCGGGCGCAAGGCCAGCTACGTCCTGAACCCGGACGGTGCGGCTACCCGGCTGGGTTCGAAAGTGACCCTCCAGCTCCAGCCGGGGGACGTGGTCAGCTACCGCACCTGCGGCGGGGGTGGCTACGGGGACCCTTTTCAGAGGGACCCGCAAGCCGTGGCCGCGGATGTGCGGGAGGGCAAGGTCGGCCCGGAGCGCGCCAGGCGCGTTTACGGGGTGGCTGTCGACCCGGTCACGCTCCGCCTGGACGAGAAGGCTACCCGAGAGCTTCGCCAGGGTGACGCACGGAAAAACCCTTGAAGTGGATTTACTTCTTGAGTTCGGTAGCAAACGCAGCCTGATACCGAATGGCCACAAAAGGCACAAAAAGCACAAAGAGAGTCATTGGTTCGGCAAGTCTCGAAAACGAGAAACTCGTTTTGTGCTTTTTGTGGTTTCTGTAGTCTCTTGTGCTTGTCGTGGTGAATGCTGGCGGAAGCGCTCCCAGTTCCGGGTTAGTATGAGTGGCGGAGAGGGCCAAGGCTGTGCCGGACATGGTGCGGGCGGGACGCCCGCGTTCCCGGGGGGGCATCCTCCACAGCATGCCCGGGAATTGGGCAAGGCGCCTGTTTCAGCGCTCAAGAATCACTCCCCCCTTGAGGGGGTGTCGGCGAGACAAGGGCGCATGCCCGCAGTTGAGCCGGTGGG
>JAJECY010000231.1 GCA_022821775.1 Acidobacteriota bacterium | reverse complement strand
AGGCCTGCAAACAGCTCCTTGCTGGATCGGGCGGCAGGGTGGCTGCCTGCCGGCAACGTCGCGCTGACGCTCCGCGACCTCCAGCCAGGAATAAGGATGCGGGCGGGACGCCCGCGTTCCCGGGTGGGGCTTCGCCCTTGTTTATCCGGGTGGGGCTTCGCCCTACTATCACTCCCCCCTTGAGGGGGAGTCGCAGAGACTTCTGCGGTGGGGGGCCAACGCCGAGGTCCCAGCCAGGGGGCGCCCTCACCGCCAGCTCACTACGTCGGCGTTCTCGTCTTCGCCGCCCTCGCGGCCGTCGGCGCCGTAGGAGATGATGTCGGGCTGGTCTCCGTACTCTCCCGGGAAGCGGTAGACGTACTCGTTGTTCCAGGGGTCCAGCGGGATTTCCTTCTGCAGGTAGGGACCGTCCCAGTAGTCGGCCGCGACGGGCCTGACCCGCAGGGCCTGCAGTCCTTCCTCGCTGCTGGGAAAGACGCCCACTTCCAGCTTGTACTGGCCCAGGGCGCTCTGGAACATGGCGATCTGGGCCTTGGCCGCCGTGATCTTGCTGCGGCCCACGTTGCGGAAGAGCCGGGGGCCCACCAGGGCTCCCAGCAGGCCGATGATCACCATGACCACCAGCAGCTCGATGAGGGTGAAGCCCTTCTGCCGCCGTCGCTCGGACCGGGCGGCCGCCCCGCCCGACGGTGCGCGTTCGGGTTCATTCCTTGGCGCCTTCATTGCGTTTCCTCCTCTCGGGGGAGTGGCGGATGCCTCCGGACGGCATCGGCCCAACCCGAATAGCTTCCTCAAACCGGCAACTCGTTGATGCTCACCATGGCCAGCACGGTGGAGATGACGATCCCGCCGATGACCAGGCCCATGACCAGGATCATAACCGGCTCGAACAGGGCGATAAAGTTCTTTACCGCCGCCCGCACGTCCTTGTCGTAGACCTCGGCCAGCCGCAGCAGCATGGTGTCCAGGCGTCCGGTCTCCTCGCCCACCTCGATGAGATGGACGGCCAGGGGCGGAAAGACTTCGGCCTGGCGCATGGGGCGGGCCACCCCCTCTCCCCGCTTGACCCCCTCGGCCACCGTGCGGATGGCCCGGGCGATGACCCGATTGCCGCTGATCTCCCTCACGATGCCCAGGGCCTGCACCAGGGGGACGGCATTGTGCACCAGGGTCCCCAGGGTGCGGGCGATGCGGGCCATCTCCACCTTCTTGAGGATCTCGCCGATGCCCGCCGTCCTCAGCTTGAGCCCATCCCACCACAGCCGTCCCCGGGGGCTGGCCAGCAGGCGGGAGAAGCCCACTCCCAGGCCGCCCAGGACCAGCACGAAGACCCACCAGTAGCCCCGGGTGAACCCGCTCACGCCCAGCAGTATCTGGGTGGGCAGGGGCAGGGCCCGGCCGGCCTCGTCGAAGATCTCGGCAAAGCGGGGGATGACGTAGTTCAGCAGCACCACGATGGAGGCGGCTCCCACCAGGGTCAGCAGGGCCGGGTAGATGAGGGAGGAGATCAGGTAGCTCCTCAGCTCGTCGGCCGACTGCTGGAACTCCACCAGCCGCTCCAGCACCAGGGGGAGGGCGCCGCCGGCTTCTCCGGCCCGCACCATGTTGACGTAGAGCTTGGAGAAGACGCGCGGGTGGGCCGCCAGGCTGTCGGCCAGGGTCTTGCCCCGCTTGAGGTCCTGCAGGATCCGGTCGGCCAGGTCCTGCAGCTTCTTCTTGCCGGAGAGTTCCTTGCAGATGGCCAGGCTGCGGTCGAGGGGCAGGCCGGAGTTGACCAGGGTGGAGAGCTCCTGGGTGAAGAACATGAGGTCCCGGGAGCCGATGCCGCCCGGCTTCCAGTTGATCTCCCTGTCCCAGAAGCGGCGGCTGCGCCGCGTCCCCAGGTGGAGGGGCACCAGCCCCATGTCCTGCAGCTTGACGGCGGCCGCCCGATCGGTGGATTCCTCCACCACCCCGTTGACGATCCCGCCGTCCTTGCCGACGGCCCTATAAAAGAAGGTAGGCATGTTTATTTACATCGATGGACAGGAATGTTTCAGGGAGTCCGGCATCCTGTAGTTATGGGCATCATTTGCATGGATTATTAACATCGATGCACAGGATTTACAGGATTTACAGGATTGTTTCTAGGAGACAGCTGCCTTGTAGCACTGTTCATCCGTGTTGCTTCGGGTAAAGCGTTTGAATTCGAGAGTCGGTCTGCCGAAGTTGATGAGCAGTCCTACCTGGATGCCGGTTGCGTTCAAATAGTTGATGGTCTGAGCCGAATGCTCCGGGACGAGAGCTTTCACCACCTTGAGTTCAACCACCACTTTTTCTTCAACGAGTAGATCGGCATAATAGTCGCCAACTGGCTTCCCCCGAAAGATGACCTTGATTGGCTTCTGAGACTCAGCAGAAAGTCCTGCGTCAGAAAGCGCAATCATCATGGCCTTTTCATATACGGACTCCAGAAAACCACTCCCAAGCTCATTAATGACGTCAAACGCACACCTGATAATCGAACGAGTCAGCTTCTCATGCAGCAGCTTCTCATCCTGTTTATCCTGTATTTCCTGTGCATCGATGTTCAATTAGTCGTCCTTTTCGATTGACCTTCCTCGTCGCAGGCGTGGCAGCAGCGTCCCGTCCTGACTATCCCGTGCATCCATAGTTCTTTATGTTTTTTCTACGCTGAGCTTCATTCACAGCAGCTCCTCATCCTGTCTATCCTGTTAATCCTGTGCATTGATGTTAAATAAATAGTCCGTCTCGATTGCCCTCCGCCGTCGCGGGCGTGGCGGCGCTCACCATCACACTTCCTGCGTCACCCGTACCAGTTCCTCCAGGGTGGTGGCGCCGGTCATGACTTTTTCGAAGCCGTCTTCGCGCAGCGTTCTCATGCCCTGCTGGCGGGCGTAGTGGGCGATGACGTTGGAGGCCTCGTTGGCCACGATCATGCGGCGGATCTCCTCGTCGGGCTGCATCAGCTCGAAGATGCCCTTGCGGTTCTCGTACCCGGTCAAGCCGCAGGAATCGCATCCCTCGCCCCGGTAGAGGGTGACCTCGGCCCCGTTGAGGGGAAACCCCAGGGAGTGCAGGCGGGACGCCTCCCCCGCGTAGCCCGACCTGCAGCGCCGGCAGATGACCCGCACCAGCCGCTGGGCCAGCACCCCCACCAGGCAGGAGGCCAGCAGGTAGTTCTCCACCCCCATGTCCACCAGCCGGGTGATGGCGCTGGGGGCGTCGTTGGTGTGGAGGGTGCTGAAGACCAGGTGGCCGGTGAGGGCCGCCCGGATGGCGATCTCGGCCGTCTCCAGGTCGCGGATTTCCCCCACCATGATCACGTCAGGGTCCTGGCGCACGATGTGGCGCAGGCCGGCGGCGAAGGTCAGCCCGATCTGGGTGTTGACGTGGATCTGGTTGATCCCGTCCATCTGGTACTCCACCGGGTCCTCGATGGTGATGATCTTCTTGTCGGCGTGGTTGATGCGCTTCATGGCGCTGTAGAGGGTGGTGGACTTGCCGCTTCCGGTGGGTCCGGTCACCAGTAGGATGCCGTGCGGCAGGGAGGTCAGCGTTTCCATGGAGCCCAGGATGTCGTCGGGGAACCCCAGGCGCTTCAGCTCGAAGCCGCCGGCGTCGCTCTTGTCCAGGATGCGCATCACCAGGCTCTCGCCGTAGAGGGTGGGCAGGGTGGAGACCCGCAGGTCGATCTCCTTGCCCAGCACCTTGAGCTGGATGCGGCCGTCCTGGGGCAGCCGGCGCTCGGCGATGTTCAGCTTGGCCATGAGCTTGAGGCGGGAGATGACGGCGGCCTTCAGCCGGGGGGAGGGGGAGTCCATGGTGTGCAGGATGCCGTCGATCCGGTAGCGCACCCGGAAGTCCTTCTCGAAGGGCTCCAGGTGGATGTCGCTGGCCCGGCGCTCCACCGCCCGGGAGATCATCTGGTTGACCAGGCGAATCACCGGGACCTCGGAGGCCATGTCCCGCAGTTGCTCGATGTTCTCGGCGATGCCCTCGGCCTCCTCGGCAGCTTCGCCCGCCTCCTGCACCGCCTTGTCCCACTCCTCCGATCCCCCGTAGAGCCGCTCCAGGGCCTCCTCGATGTCGGTGTCCCGCCCCAGGAACACCCGGACCTCCAGCCCGGTGAACATGCGCAGGGAGTCCAGGGTGTCCTGGTCGGAGGGGTCGGCCATGGCCACCGCCAGCACCCCGTCCTGCTGGTCCAGGGGCAGGATCCCGAACTGGCGCAGGAACTTGGGCGACAGCTTGTCCACCATCAGGGGCACGGCCGGATAGTCCCCGGCCGGGATGAGCTCGGTCTCGTGCTGGGCCGAGAGGGCGGCCAGCAGGTCCTGCTCGGAGAGGTAGCCCAGGTCCAGCAGGATGCGTCCGATCTTGTCGCGCCGCTCCCGCTGCAGGGCCAGGCCGTTCTGAAGCTCCGGGGGGGAGATCAGGTTGCGGTCCATCAGGATGCGGCCGATGAGCTTGCGAGTCGCCATTGGATCTTGCTCGGAGCCGGCTTAGAACTGGCTGATACGCACCCGGTCGACCAGCTCTTCCATGGTGATCTTGCCGTCGCGGTAATCGATGACCGATCCCGCGCCGGCCTTGACGATCAACTGGGAGGGGTAGGGCCGCCCGGGGTCGGCCACGCCGTTGTAGAGGTGGACGATCACGGCCAGGGTGTGGGAGGGCTTCAACTGGCCCAGCAGGGAGCCGTGTTCGGCCACGGCCTGGCGCAGGTCCTGCTTGAGGCGCTCCACCCGGTCCAGGGCCGCCTGGTAGGCCTGGTCCAGCTCCTGGGGACTGTAGGGACTGGAGCTGAAGGGCGTCAGCGGGCGGATGCGGTAGAGGCTGGCCTCGGTGGAGAAGACGGCCCCGTAGTCCTCCAGGTAGGCGCCCCTGGGAGCGCTGAGAACGGTGCTGCGGACGTCTCGCCGCAGGGCGTTTTCGATGACCGCCTGGAACTGCTCGATCTGGCCCCGAAGCTGGACTCGATCGACCGGGGCGGCGGCCGGCGGGGCCGCCGTTTCGGTACCCGGGGTTGTTCCCGCCGGACCGGCCGGGGCCGCCGGACCGGCAATAGTCCAGCCAGCCGCCAGGACCAGGATTGAAAGAAGTGTCTTGCTCATTTGCTGTTCCTCTGGTTGCCGCGCAATGCGGCCGGATCTATCTGACAACCGCCTCTGCCGGACGGGGGAGGTAGCGATCGGCCACCGAGCTGATCAGCACCTCGTTGCGGGCCGTCTCCTGGCGCGTGGCCTGCTGAAGCCTCAGCAGGTAGCCCAGGTCGGCGTTGACCTGGCGGAGGTCGACCGAGCGCTGCTCCGTCCATTGGGACCGGGCCCCGGCCACGGCCTGCTGCATCCGGGCTTCCCAGGTCTCCTCGAGCCGGCCCACCGTCTGGTCCACCAGGCGGCGGACACGGGCCTCGACCAGGGCGGCGGAATCGCCGGAGGGAGCCGCTGGCTGGATGACGGGGGGCGGAATCTCGGGTCCGAAGGCGAGAGTGAAGCTTCCCTGGCCGATCTCGACGCGGGCGTTCAGAAAGGAGAGGGCGCCCAGGCAGACCACCAGGCAGGCGGCCGCCGCCAGGCCCAGCCAGGCCAGGCGGGGCGGCCGGCTCCAGCCGAACCCGAAGCGGCCGGCGACGCCGGCCTTCCCGGGCAGGCCGAAGGTGAGGGGCTCGGGGATGGGTTCCTCGGGCCAGGCCGACTTGAGGACCGAGGCCGTTCGGCTCAGCAGCTCCAGCTCCCGGCGGCAATCGGCGCACTCGGCCAGCCGCCGCCGGAACTCCCTCTCCAATCGGGGATCGAGTTCCCCCCCGATCGCCTCGGGGAGCAGTTCCCGGCACCGTTCGCAATTCATGATTTCCTCCCTGGATCTTCGTTCAGGATGGTCTTGAGCCGGCTCAGCCCCAGGTACATGCGGGACTTGGCGGTGCTCAGCGGACACCCTGCAATGCTTGCGATTTCATCGAAGCGGAGCCCTTCGAAAACCTTCAACACGACCGCCTCCCGCTGCTCGAAGGAGAGCCGGTCGAGCGCCCCCGCCACCAGCAGGCGAAGCTCGGCCGGCTCCAGCTCCTGCAGGTCTCCCAGGCGGGCCGGCTGTCCCTCCGCCTGAAGGGCGTCCAGGCCCTGTGGGTCGGGTCCTTCGCCGTCCTCGGCGCGGCGCTGCCGGGTGCGGAAGTGGGCCAGGCAGTAGTTGCGGGCGATGGTGAACAGCCACCCGGCGAACCGGGCGGGGTCCTGAAGCCGGTGCAGTTGCTGGAAGGCTTTGAGAAAGGTGTCCTGGCAAACGTCCAGCGCATCTTCGCGGTTACCTGTCAAGCGGAAGGCGTAGTTGAAGAGCCGCTTCTCCCATCGGCTCACCAGGAGATTGAAGGCGCCGGTGTCGCCGCGAGCCGCTCTTGCTACCAGATGCTTGTCGGTCAGTCGTACCAGCTCCAAGTGAGCTCCTCACAGAGACGAGATGAACGGCAGCGGCAAAAAGTCTAACCGCCCCCCCATTTCCGCCAAACGTCGTTCAAGAAACTGGATGATGCCCCCCGGGAGCGCGGGCGTCCCGCCCGCACATTTTCCCGGCACAGCCTTGGCCATCTCCGCCGCTGGAATCGACCGGTAGCGGGGCCGTAGGGCTCATTGGGCCTTGCCATCGCCGTTCACGCCGGCTGGGTGGCTGCCCGCCGGCAACCTTGCGCTACCGCTCCGCCTCCTCCAGCCAGAAATAAGGTTGCGGGCGGGACGCCCGCGTTCCCGGGTGGGGCTTCGCCCTTCTATCACTCCCCCCTTGAGGGGGAGTCGGAGAGACGGCGCAGTCTGCCGTCGCTCCGGAGGGGGGCCAACGCGGCGTCGCGAAAGTGAGATCCAGCGGTGAGTAGGTGGCGCCGGCGTTGGCCCCCCACCGCAGAAGCCTTCGCCATTCGGCGCGACTTCTGCGACACCCCCACAAGGGGGGAGTGATAGAAGGGCGAAGCCCCCCCCGGGAACGCGGGCGGCCCGCCCGCCACCGTATTTCT
>JAJECY010000135.1 GCA_022821775.1 Acidobacteriota bacterium | reverse complement strand
TGATGCCCAGGGTGCTGGAGAAGCCCAGGGAGACAGCCCGGCGCGCCACCTGCAAGGCGTCCTCGGGGAAGCGGATTCCGGAACCGATGACCGAGTTGATGTTGACCGCGAAGTCGGCGTGCTCGGCCAGCATCACCAGCTTCCGGTCCAGAACCTTGAGGCTTTTTTTGGAGACGTCGTCCGGGTTGACGTTGTCGATGCTGATCTGCAGATGCTCCAGGCCCGCCTGATTGAGCTGTCGGATGCGCTTGACACTGAGCAGATAACCGTTGGTTATCAACCCCGCCATCATTTTTCGCAGCCGTATCCGCTTCACCACGGCGTCCAGCTCGGGGTGCAACATCGGTTCCCCTCCGCTGATGGTGATCACGCTGGTGCCCAAGCGGGCCAGTTGGTCGACCCGCCGCAGCATTTCCTCGATGGGCACCGGCGCCGAAACCTTGTCGAACTCATTGCAGTAGGTGCAGGAAAGGTTGCATCGGCGGATGGGGATGAGGTGCGCCAGCACCGGATGCCTGGTGGAAAGCAGGGCTTTGGCAACCATGCGCCATTCCCTGACACGCCGGTGGGCCGCCAGGAATGTCCTGCGAATCCCTGTTTCGTTACCCATGTTCATTCTTTCGTACTCCTGCTCAACGCGGGCCGAATCGAGGTCGATCGGTTTTCGGAAATGAGCCGATTACGCAGCAGTGGGGGCACAATATATGCAAACGAATCGCCGCGGGCCAAACAAAATCTACCCGGTGGGGGCCTCACCGGTCAAATCCACCGGCGTCTCTTCGGGCGCCTCCTCCGGCGTTTCCTCCGAATCCTCGTAGCGGCTGTCCCGATGCTGAATGACGGCTCCGTTGGCCAGCCTGAACTTGAGCTTGATCCCGCCGGCCTCTCCGGACAGCGGTTTCACCCACTCGAACGTTCCCTCCGAGCCGGCTTCCAGGCTCTGGGGAGTCAACGGCACGTCCTCTTCCAGGGGTAACTCCAGAGAGGTGATCAGGGTCAGTGTGGCGATGAGATCCTCGAGCGTTCCTTCGGTTCGGTTCAGGATTCTCCCCGTCACCGTGATGGTGTCCTCGCCTCGTTCCTGGTTGAACTCCAGCAGCGCAATGGGTTCGCCTCCGTCAGGCACCGGCGGGACCCTTCGCTGAGCGTATTCCTGCGTCCAGGGAAGCCAGGCGTCCATCACCCCGGAAGATGAGATCACCGAACCGACCAGAAAGAGTACGGCTGCGATCACCACTCCCGCCAGAATCCAGGTTCGCTTTCTGGAAGGTCCGACCATCTCGACTCGGAAACCCTCCGGCTCCGTCTCGGAAGGGAGCCGGGGAGCTTCATCGTTGGCGTTTCGATTCTCGTTCTCCATCCTGGTTCACCCTCATTAGTGGATAGTGGCTAGTGATTAGTGGATAGTTTCGGAAGTAAGGCAGCTTCTCGTGACATCGTCAAGCTTGTATCGGGAATTGATCGTTAAGCAGCCATCAGAGCCTCTTGCAATATTCGGAACTCCACGGCCCGCCCAAAAGCTCCCCCGGGGAGGGCACTCTCCACGCGATCAACCGGGAACATCGTTTCCGTCAAACCTGGGAATCGGGCAAAGCCCCTGGTTCAGCGCTCAAGAATCACTCCCTCCTTGAGGGGGAGTCGGAGAGACAAAAGCGAAGCTCGCTGTCGATCCGGAGGGGGGCAGACGCCACCTCTCGGGGATCACAACCCTTCCCGGCAATAAGTCCCGCATAATGAAGAATTTTGCAAAAGGCACGTCATTGGATAATACTCAGCCCGCTGATTGAACCACTCTCCACTCTCCACTCTCCACTAACCACTTCGTTCCATTGCCAGGGCATGCATGGATTCTTCCACGACTTCGAGAAAGACGATGCAAGCCCGTGAGAGATAGCGATTTTTTCGGTAGATGAGTCCCAGCTTGCGAATCAGATTCAGTTTCCTCAAAGGCAACAGGCACAGGGTTCCCTGCCTGCGTTCTTCTTCAGCATAGCTCTTCGGCACAATTGAAATGCCCATGCCGATGGATACGAATTTCTTGATCGTCTCGATGCTGGCGAGTTCCATCGAGATATGCAAGCGGTCCCACTGGCTCCCGAAGTGTTTTCTGAGGCGTTCGCGAGTGGTTCCGGCAGTATGGAAAATGAAGGGATAAGAGACGACCTCCTCCAAGTCGGGCGAGGTTTGGAGAGTCAGCGGATGGTCCGGGCTGGTTATCAGCCACAGTTCGTCCTCGGCAATGGGCAGGATGTTCAGCTCCTGTTCCGGAACGGGCAGGGTGACGATCCCAAAGTCCAACTGGTTGCCGCGGACCTTGTCCAGAACCTTCTTCGAAAAGTTGCGGTAGATGCTGATCTGAACTTCCGGGTATTTCTTCTTGAAGAGCGCGAAGATTTGGGGCAGCACGTAGAGACAGGTGGACTCGTTGGCGCCGATCAGTATTTTCCCCTTGGGAACGGTGTTCACCTCGGTGACCGCCAGCTTGGCTTCATCGTGCAGATTCAGCAATCGCTCGGCATAGTCGAACAGCACATCGCCCGCCTGGGTCAGGTAGACCCTTTTTCCGATGCGATCGAAGAGTCTGGCCCCCAACTCTTCTTCCAAGGTCCGGACCTGGGTGCTGATCGCCGGCTGGGTGCGGAAGAGCTTTTCGGCGGCAATGGTAAAGCTCCGGTGGACCGCCACGGCATGGAAGTTGCGAATCTGGTCGAGGTTCATATCGGGTTGGACAGGGGCGTCATACCCGCTTCCCCGGTTCTCATGCCGGGCTGGCGAGGGGTATTCGCAATCCATAAGTTTTTCTTATGCGAATCATATATCGAACTATTGGAATTAGCCAATCGGCTACGCGGTCATTTCCTGCTGAAAAACCGCCCGGGGAGAGCTCTGAACCCGGCTTGTCGGCCGACTTCCGGGCACGATGGAAACGATGTTCCCGGTTGATGGTGAGGAGGATGCCCCCCGGGAGCGCGGGCGTCCCGCCCGCACCATGTTCGGCACAGCCTTGTCCCTCTCCGCCACTCGGATCGATCCGGAACTGCGCCGTGGGTTTGCTTCGGTTTGGCCGTTGAGGTTGCCGCCGACAGGCCGGCTGCTTTCAGCACCGGACGAAGGCTCAACGCCAGCAAAAGGAATCAGGTATTAAGGATGCGGGTGGGACGCCCGCGCTCCCGGGGGTGTCCCTTGGGGCGGCCTGTGCAGATCCAAGTCTCAGGCCTGAACACCCACCGAGGATGCCGACTGGACGATGGTTTCCCAGATGTCGTCGGCGATGGGGATGCCGTCCCGCTGGCGGACCTGTTGGGTTCGGTCCTCTGGCACGCCCGGCAGCAGGACTTCCTTGAAGCCGGGAGCGGGCGGAATGGCCAGGGCTCGGCGGGCCAGCTCGTCGGCGCGCCCGCTGTACTGGGACAGCGGCTGGAACAGGTCGGCCCGGAAGACGATCAAGGTGGCGCCGTGGCGTCGAAAGAGAGGATCGGAATAGTCGAGCCCGGCTCCGTCGTCAGCCCCGCTGAAGGTCCTGCCCAGCATCTCGGTGGCCAGCATCAAGGCATAGCCCTTGTGGCCGCCGAAGGGCAGGTGGGCGCCCCCGTCGATGAATTTCCGGGGATCGGTGGTGGGATTCCCCTCCTTGTCCACAACGCAATCGGTGGGAAGTTGCTGATTTCGGTTGAAGGCGTTGATCACCTTGACACCGGCGGTGGCCGAGGTGGCGAAATCGATGATGACAGGGGCTTGACTTCCCATGGGCAAACCCATGGCGATGGGGTTGGTGTGAAAAAGGGGTTTGCGCCCACCAAAGGGGACGGCAGCCGGTTTCTCGGCCCCCTGGCCTCCGGCCCAGACCATCGAGACCATGCCCTCGGCCGCGGCCATTTCCGCATAGTGACCCAGTCGGCCGATGTGGTGGGTTTGAACAAGGGAGACGACTGACAAACCCTGGTTCCCGGCTTTTTCAATGGCCGTCTGCATGGCGAAGCGCCCCACCACGTGTCCGAAGGCCCAATCCCCCTGCACCAGTGCGCTTGCCGGGGTTTCCCGGGCGATCTTCGGCTCCGCCGCCACGCGGATGTGTCCGTCCCGGATGGCCCGCACATAGCCCTCGATATGCCAGACTCCATGGGAGTCCACCCCACGCAAATTGGCCAGGACCAGGTGCTCCGCCACGATTTCGGCCTGGTCGGGGACGGCTCCGGCCGCTTCCAGAATCTGCCGGGTCAAACGGCGAAGCTCGTCGGCTGTCTTGGTTACCATGAAAAATTTTTTTCCGATCTGTAGTTGATAGGATTCCCGAAGATCATCGCTGAAAGAGCTTGCGGAGAATTACGGACTAGGTGAAGTCCTCGACGACCAGGGAACGCGTCTCGGGATGCTTCCGCAGGATCTCGGCGATGCCTGCCCGATCTGCGGGATCCACCTGGGTGCCGGGCGGACGGACAGGCCCCCCGGCCCTTCCCAAGGCTTCCATGGCCACCTTGATGCCGCTGATGCCGTAGCCCGGCTTGTAGCCGCGGATCTTGAGAATGGGGTCCACCTCGGTTTTCAGCACCTCCTCCATCTTCGCGGTCTCTCCGGCCACTCCGTGCTTCCAGAAGCGCCTGGAGGCCTCCGGAACCAGCGCGGCCGCCGCCGTGGAATAGGCGCGGCTTCCCCGCGAAAATGAAGCGGAGGCGGCCGGTTCATTTTCCGCCATGAACAGCAGGGGCTTGGCAACGGCCTCCAGAATCTGTCCCCCGGTCCTGGGATAGTAGTCCTCATCCGGGCCCAGAGAGGGGAAGAATCCGATCATGTTGGGGATCTCGGCCAATCGGATGAGAACCTCCGGCCAGAAATCGTGTTGGCCACTGGGGAGGATGACGGCGCCGATGGAGACCGAAGCAATGATGTCCTTGTAGAATTCGTAGTAGTTTTCAGCACGCCAGTGTTGCCCTCGGGGAGGGAAAATCACCAGCGCATCCGCGCCGGCCCTTTCGGCGTTCCTGGCCATGTCAATGGAAATCCTGTATCCGCCGATCACTCCCGCCATCACCGGCATTTGCCGCCGGGCGCCCGATACGGCGGCAGCGACCACCTCACGGTGCTCCTCCAGGCTCAGCTTCCAGCCTTCGCCATAGCCGCCTCCGACCACCACCGTCAGGCGATCCCCTTCGGCGTGGTAGGCCACGTTGCGCCGAAGGCCTTCCACGTCCACCGAGTAATCGGCTCGAAACGGAGTGGGCAGGTAGTTGTGGGGACCGTCCAGGGCCTTGATCAGTTCCTCCGTGGAACTCCAGCGCCGGCCGGGTGAGGCGGGCGGTTGACGGCAACCCCAGGGAAGAGCCAGGCTCCCGAGGGCCAGTGCGCCCATTTTACAAAGACTTCTTCGGGAAGCCTGTCGCTCTGAAGCCGGCCTCGATGGTGGTGGATTGCTCTTCAGTGCTTTTCCCTTGGATTGGGTGGGGAGCGGACGCCCAGGCTCGTGGGACTGAAAATGGCGCACCATTCAGGCCAGAATCGGCTTCACCACCTTGCCGTGCACGTCGGTCAGTCGGAAATGGCGCCCCTGGAACTTGAAGGTCAATTGGGTGTGGTCGATTCCCAGGCAGTGCAGGATGGTGGCATGGAGGTCGTGGATGTGGACGGGGTCGCGGACGATGTTGTAGCTGTAGTCGTCCGTTTCGCCGTAAGTGGTCCCCGGCTTGATGCCTCCTCCCGCCATCCAGATGGTAAAGCAGCGGGGATGGTGGTCGCGGCCGTAGTCGTCGGCCGTGAGCTTTCCCTGGCAGTAGACGGTGCGACCGAACTCGCCGCCCCAGATCACCAACGTGTCCTCAAGCAGTCCGCGTTCCTTCAGATCCTGGATCAGGGCCGCCGAGGGCTGGTCGGTATCCATGGCCTGCCCCTTGATCTGCTCGGGGAGCTTGGAGTGCTGGTCCCAGCCGCGATGGAAAAGCTGAACGAAACGCACGCCGCGTTCCACCAGTCGCCTGGCCAGCAGGCAGTTGGCGGCGTAAGTCCCCGGCTTTCGGGAAGCCGGTCCATAGAGCTCGAAGGTCCTCTCCGGTTCGCTCGACAGATCCATCAGGTCCGGAACCGAGGTCTGCATTCGATAGGCCATCTCGTACTGGGAGATGCGGGTGGAGATTTCCGGGTCTCCGAAATCCTTCAGCTTCAACTGGTTGAGTCGGGAAAGGTCATCCAGGAAGCGGCGGCGTCCGGCGGAGGAGAGTCCCGGAGGATTGGAGAGGTAGAGCACGGGGTCGCCTACCGAGCGAAACTTGACACCCTGGTACTTGGTGGGAAGGAAGCCGCTGCCCCACAAGCGATCGTAGAGGGGCTGGCTGTCGGACTTGCCGGTCCCTTGCGAGATCATGGCCACGAAGGTGGGCAGGTCCCGATTCTGACTTCCCAGCCCATAGGAGAGCCAGGCTCCGATGCTGGGGCGGCCGGCCAACTGGGCGCCGGTCTGGAAAAAGGTAATGGCCGGATCGTGGTTGATCGCCTCGGTGTGCATGGTCCGAATGAAGCACAGCTCGTCGGCGACCTTGGCGGTATGGGACATGATTTCGCTGACCCAGGCTCCCGATTGGCCATTCTGCTTGAATTTGAAGATCGAGGGGGCGATGGGCAGGCTGTCCTGGGTGGCGGTCATCCCGGTGAGCCGCTGGCCCTTGCGCACCGAATCGGGCAGTTGCTGGGCGCGGCGCTCCTGCAGCCCGGGCTTGTGGTCGAACAGGTCCATTTGAGCGGGAGCCCCCGACTGGAACAGGTAGATCACTCTCTTGGCCTTGGGGGCGAAGTGAGGAAGCTCCGGAAGCCCTGCCTCACCGGGAAGCGGCTGGATTGCGGACCGGTCCGGTCCGGCCGCGGCCGCGTCTCCCTCCAGCAGCGATGCCAGGGCGGCTGTCCCCAGTCCCCAACTGGAGAGACCGAAAAAGTGCCGACGGGTGAGCAGAAGCTGGCTTTCCAGGAAAGGATTCATGGCTCACTCCTTGGTAATGGTTTCATCGAGGTTCAAAATCAGGCTGGCGACGGCCGTGTAGGCGGCCACCTCGCGGGGGTCCAGGCCCTTGGGGACGCGGGATTCTCCCGTGCCCAGCAGTTCCTTGGCCGCCTTGCGATTGGAGCGATAGGTAGCCAGGTGGGCTTCCAGGCTTTCCAGCAGGATCCTGCCTTCCTCGGCAGTCGGCCGGCGGGCCGTGGCCAGGCGAAAGGCCAGGGCAATCCGGTCCGAATGGGATCGGCTCTGCGGTTCGGCCAGCACCCGCTGGGCCAGCCCGCGCGCGGCCTCCACAAAGGTGACGTCGTTCATCAGGTTGAGCGCCTGCAGGGGGGTGTTGGTCCGGCTGACATGCACGGTGCACATCTCGCGGGCGGCAGCGTCGAAATTCAGCATGGAGGGCGGTGCGATGGTGCGCTTCCAGAAGGTGTAGAGGCTCCTGCGGTAGAGATCTTCCCCGGTGCTCTGGTTGTAGGCGATATCCCCGGCCAGTTCCTCCCAGAGCCCCGCCGGCTGATAGGGCTTCACCGAAGGACCGCCCAGCTTTTCCACCAGCAGCCCCCCGACGAACAGGGCTTGATCGCGAATCGCCTGGGCCGAAAGCCGCTGGCGGGGGCCTCGCGCCAGCAGGAGATTTTCCGGATCCTTGGCCAGCAGTTCCGGGGCGGCACGGGAGGACTGGCGATAGGTGGCGCTCATGACCAGGGTCTTTTGCAGGGCCTTGAGATCCCAGCCTGAGCTCACGAACTCGCTGGCCAGCCAGTCCAGCAGGGCGGGGTGAGTCGGGCGTTCACCCTGGGAGCCGAAGTCCTCGACGGTGCGAACCAGTCCCCGGCCGAAGAGCCTCTGCCAGTAACGGTTGACAACCACCCGCGGAGTCAGCGGATTGCGTGGATGGACCAACCAGCGGGCGAGGTCCAGGCGATTGCGGATCTTTCCGTTGGCGCCGCCGCTCAGGACCTCGGGAACGCCGGGATCGACCTTCTCGCCGGGCTGGTCGTAGGCGCCTCGCAGCAGCATGAAGGTCTCCCGCGGCTCCTCCCGCTCCTGCATCACCATGGTGGTGGGAACCACTTCCAATAGAGCTGCTTTTTGCTTCTCGAGGCCCAGGATCCGGTGGTGGGCCCGGCGCACCGGCTTGGGCGCATGCTTCTGCAGGAAGTAGGCGCGAAGCTTGTCGGTTTCGGTCCGGCTTCTCCGATCCGGCGGTTTTCTTACGATGTCGTTGATGGCCGTCGGTGTGGCAACCACCTTGACCTCGTCCGGCGGGAGAGCGCGATCGTAGACTCTCACCTCGTCGATCAACCCCTGGAAGCGGCTTCCGGGTCCTCCCCCCGATCCGATGCGAAAGGGTTCCTCGTTCTTGAAGGTGAGGTTCAAGTCATCCACCAGCACCTTGAATTTCTCCGGCTTGCCGTCGACGTAGATCCTGATCGCCTTGGAGGTGCGGGACCCGTCGTAGGTCACCATGACGTGGTGCCACCGATTGGGAGCCAGGGTCCTCTCCGTCTCGACCCGGATGGAATCGTCCAGCCAGCGCACCACCAGGTTGACGTGGACCTTGCCTTCCAGCAGGGCCACCCGGTATCCCTTTTCCTTTTCCAGTTCCAGGGTCCGCGAGAGGATGGCGCCGCCCTGTTCGCCCTCGGGGTAGATCCAGGCTCCCAAGGAGAAACGGTCGTAGAAGCCGAAGTTGCCGAGGTCTCCGGCATCGATGAAGCGTTGGCCGTCGAAACTGCCGGCCTGGCCGATCTTCCCCCGGGTGAATCCCGGCCGTCCGTCCTTGAATCCGGACTTGGCCTTGGTTCCCTTGGCGGATGCCGGGAGGGGACGCCGCCAGCCGCGGGCCTTTCCATCCAGGGGAAAATGCCCCAACAGTCCTTCCGCAATGGACCAGTGGAGGGGGCGCCGTTTCCCGAAGGTGGCTTCCCACTGTTGTTGGGCCCGGTCCAGCTCCGGCTCCAGCGCCTGGAAGTCCTGCTCGGCCCTCTCCAGTTTCTCTTGCAGATCGGCAAGTTGCTGCTGTTGCCGCCGGGTGGGCGCCTTGATCATCGGGGGAGAATTGCCGTACTTGTAGACCTTGCCGCGCTCGGGGATGTTGTTGAAGTAGGCGAAGGTTCGATAGAACTCCTTCTGGCTGAAGGGGTCGTACTTGTGATCGTGGCAGCGGGCGCAGCCCAGGGTCAGGCCCAGCCAGACGGTGGCGGTGGTCTCCACCCGGTCCACCACGTACTCGACGGCAAACTCGTCTGCGATGATGCCGCCCTCGCCGTTGCCCCGGTGGTTGCGATTGAAGCCGGTGGCGATCCGCTGTTCCAGGGTGGGTTGGGGGAGCATGTCCCCGGCCAGTTGCTCCACGGTGAAGCGATCGAAGGGCATGTTGGCGTTGAAGGCCTCGATCACCCAATCCCGCCAGCGCCACATGGTCCGTTCCCCGTCCGTCTGGTAGCCGTTGCTGTCCGCATAGCGCGCCGCATCCAGCCATGCCAGGGCCATGTGCTCGCCGTAGCGCGGAGACCGCAGCAGGCGGTCCACCACCTTCTCGTAGGCCCGTGGAGAATCGTCGGCCAGAAAGGCATCCACCTCATCCGGCGTGGGGGGCAGCCCCGTCAGGTCCAGGGCGACCCGGCGAATGAGCACCGTCTTGTCGGCCGGGGCGGAGGGGGTCAACTGCTCCTTGCGCAGTCGGTCCAGCACGAAGAAATCGATCGGGTTGCGGGTCCAGCCCTGACCGGCAACGTCGGGCAGCGGAGGACGTTCGGGGGGAATAAAGGACCAGTGACGTTGCCACCGGGCCCCCTGCTCGATCCACAGGCGGATGAGTTCGATCTCCTGTTTGTTCAGTTCGAGCCCGGAGTAGGACGGGGGCATGCGGAGGGCTTCCTCACCGGCGGTAATTCGCTTGAACATCTCGCTCCGGTCCGGGTCGCCGGGGACGATGGCCCGGTATCCGCCCAGGTCGGCGAAGGCTCCCTCCTTGGTATCGAAGCGCAGCTCGGTGGTGCGGGCTGCCTCGTCGGGCCCGTGGCAGGCGTAGCAGCGGTCGGTCAGGAGGGGACGGATGTCGCGGTCGAACTCCACCGCCGGCTGCTCGGGACTTTGCGCCCAGGCGGACGCTCCCGCCCCCAGGACCAGGCCCGACACCATCCCGCAAAACCATCCCAGCCTCAAGCTAGCCTTCCTTTTCATGGACCGACCTCTCTGGAGACATTCCGTCCGTCGGGGCCAGGCGGGTTCTTCCGTCTGCCTCACCGGCACGGGCGCGGTCATAGTCGCATCCCGGCCCCGGTAAGGTGAACAAGCCCATGACGGTGATCCTTAAGTCTAGCGCTCTCGCTGGGCTCCCTCAACCCCAAATTGGGCCCCATGGCCGCCGCGGTTGACTCCCCCCGGCAAGCGTGCTAGGTTCACAGCGCCTTTCCGGAACGCGCCACGCATCCCCCCCCAACAATGAATCAAGAGGAGAGTGCCAAGCCATGGAAAATGCCAACAAGCTGAAGCAGAAGCTGCAGCAGGGTCAGTTCTGTCTGGGGGCGGGGATCAGCTTCAACGATGGGGCGATCACCGAAGCCCTCTGCCAGGTCTATGATTTCGCCTGGATCGACACCGAGCACAACGGCATGACCCTGGAGCGAGTGGAGGGTCATATCGTAGCCACTCGAGTCAGCGGAGCCACCGCGCTGGTGCGCGTTCCCTGGAACGATCCGGTGCTGGTGAAGCCGGTTCTGGACCTGGGAGCCGACGGGATCATCTTTCCCATGATTCGAACCGCCGAGGATGTCCGCAACGCGGTGGCGGCCTGCCGTTACCCGCCCGAAGGGATTCGCGGCTACGGTCCCCGCCGCCCCACCAACTTTACTCGGACCGGCGGTCCCGACTACTGCAGGAGAGCCAATCAGTCGGTGTTGACGGTGGTCCAGATCGAGACGGCCGAGGCGGTGGAGAACCTGGACGACATTGTGGCCGTTCCGGGTCTGACCAGCGTGGTGATCGGCCCCAATGACCTTTCGGGGTCGCTGGGGCACATGGCCGACCCCGGCCACCCGGAGGTGGTGGAAGTGATCGAGTCCATCATCGAAAGGGTTCGCCGCAGCTCCGTCTACGTTGGGATCGCCATCGGCTCGGACCCGGAGCAGGGCATCCGCTGGATGGAGAAAGGGGTCCATTGGCTGCAGTTTGGAGTGGACTTCGGCTTGATGGTCGAGAGGGCCGACCTGGTTTGCGGCATGGTTCGGGATCACGCCAAGGCGAGACGAAAGGGATAGAGCCGGTAGAGCCCGGACGCGGGGCGACAGTCAATGAAAGTCGATCTGAACGGCCAAGTCGCCCTGGTCACCGGCGGGGCCCAGGGCATCGGCCGGGCCATAGCCGAGTCGTTGGTGAACAACGGCGCCAAGGTGGCCAGCGTGGACGTCGACCGGGAAACCAATGTGCGCACCGCCCGTGAACTTGGCCGATCGGGCGGTACCTGCCTGGCCCTGGAAGCGGACGTTTCTGATCGCAAGCAGATGGACCGGGCAGTCGCGGAAATCGAAGACCGGCTGGGCGGCCTGCAGATCCTGGTCAACAACGCCGGCATCAACACCCTCAGCGACCGGGTTCCCATCCACCGGTTCTCCAGCCGGGACTGGGAACGGATCGTGAATATCGATCTGACCGGCGTCTTCGTCGCCAGCCAGGCCGCCGTTCCGGCTATTCTCAGGCATTCCGGGGGAAGGATCGTCAATATCAGCTCGGTGGCCGGCCTGGTTCCGCTGCGGCTGCAGAGCGCCTTTGTGGCCGCCAAGGCCGGAGTGATCAACCTGACCCGCTCCATGGCCCTGGAGCTGGGGCCGCAGGGCATCCTGGTCAATGCGGTGGCGCCCGGGTCCACCCTGACTCAAGGAACCAAGGCCCTCTTCTACGGTCCCGACGGGGCCTATTCCGAAAACGCCGCCAGCCTCATCTCTCACATTCCCCTGGGCCGGCCGGCCCGGGTCGAGGAAATCTCCCACGCCGTTCTCTTCCTGGTGGCCCCGGAAGCCAGCTACGTGAACGGGGCCGTGCTGGTGGTCGACGGCGGATGGACCGCCGGCTACCACCGGGAATGGTGAGCCCTCTCAGTCGTGGTTCATCTTCATTAACGATCAGCCGTTTTTCCTCGTATGATCTGCACGGCAGGGCGGGGCTAACCTCGGAGCGCGGCCCTCAGTTCAGAGATCCGGAGGATCAGCATGAGCGGTTCGCGATCCGAGAATGGCAAGAAGCTGAACTGCTCGTAGAACTTCTTCGCCTCCTCATTGAGCGCTTGGACGACAATGGCTCGCGCACCAATCAAATCGGCCGCTGTCAACACTCTCTTGGCTGCATCGATCACCAGGTCGGCCCCCAAGCCCCGGCCCTGGTAGTTCGTGTCCACCGCCAGTTGCCCCAACAGGATCACCGGAATCGGTTCGGGCATGCTTCTACCGACGCGCGACGATACCCGTCGCCTTTCCACCGAACTGGCGGCGAGGCTGTAGAATGCGATCACACGGTTGCCGTCACAGACGACGTAAGTCCGAGCGCCCCCCTTCGATTCGTTCAACCGTGCCTTGCGCTGCAGCCATGTATTGAGGCTGTCTATTCCGGAGTCGAATCGCGATACGTCATGACGTTCGTTGATCGGCTCCGGAGTGGTTATCGTTCCCACAGCGGCTGGCGCGCAAGCTGTTTTCTCAAGCGGTCATTCGGTTCTACCGGTGCATCGAGCGCGGCAACGAAGGCATCGTAGGCGTCGTCGTCGAGCGCAATGACGGGGCGCTCATTCAAGGTCTCGATCGCCGCCGCCTCACTCGACCGTAGCACGAACTCGGTGCGTGTAACGCCCCGAATCGCCGCCGCTCGATCAATGAGCGTGAGCCGCTCGTCCTTCATTCGGAAGTTGACTTGGGCCATTGGACCGTCCTTCTATGCCAGGATGTTTGCGGGTGTGACAGGACTCAAAATGTATATCATTTGTGTAGATATCGTCAAGATCCTGCCCGGGCCCGCCTTTCTGCCCAAGAACGCAAGCTACCTCTGTCCGCACCCCTCGCAGGCTGGTGTCCTGAACTTGACCCGTGTGCGAAACTTGACTCAACTGTCGATGGTGTTATGACTCACGGGCATACCCTCTCTTCGGACCGGGGAGCCGTTGGCTTAGAGGTTGCGAACTTGACCTGCGGAGGTAACCGCCATGGCCGCTGACTGGGTGCTGGGACTGGAACAGAATGCCGATCGCGAGGTCGTCTCCGGGTCTCCGCCGGAACTGGCCGCGGCCGTCCGCCGGGGCGCCGACCTTCGCCTTTACCTCTCCACCGAGCACTACGAAGAAACCCTCTATTTTCAACAGACCTACGCCGGCAGTGGCGACGCCTTCGCCGGACTGATGACCCATCACCACTCCCTGGCGCATCGCGGGAAGATCGCCGAGCAGCCCTACTTCTGCCTGTTCAAATACGATCTCTCGGGCCGTTTTTCCCTTCTCAAGTGGATGCTGGACAATCGCACTCTCGACGAGAGCGCCGACTACCCTTATGGAGTCTACCGTTGGTTTTTTTGTGACCGCTGGAGGCCGGTCTACGAGCACGACGCCGGCGGGGAGACCCTGTCCGGCGATCTGGAAGAGCTGAAGGAACTGGTCCGCCAGGGACGGACGCTGCAGGTGGGCATCCGGCAGCTCTTCGGTTTGGGGAGCGATGATCCCCGGGGCCCCGAGCACATCTCCTTTGTGAGCACCATGCAACCGGTGATCCAGGACGGCCAGGTGCTGTCCAACTGCGACCTGGTGCTGGCCGGCCCGCCCCGCTGGCCCTTCACTTGGGAGGACGGTCTCCATCTCTGCGTCATGCGCCCGTCGACTTCAGGGAAGATCGAGTGCTACCTCACCGAGCCGGGCAAAGTTCCCTTTCGCTGGAAGGCGTCCCGACGGGGGATGCAGTGGATGGTGGCGGAGCGGGTATGACACGCTATTGCACTGATACCCGCGAAATCGCCACCGCGCCTTGCAGGTCCTCTCAGGACCCATCCATGCCGGCGACCTGCGGCTCAGTCCCAGCCAACGGCCTCGCGACGGCTCCCCCTCATGGAAGGAACCCAGATCCGGGGCGGCTCAGTAGGCTGGGGTTGGACCGTCTTCCCAAGGGGAATCTTCTGTCACCTCGGCCGGCGGAGTCCGGGGCTTTGAGGAAACAAACAGGCGGGTCTGGCTTGCCAGGAACCAGAGTTTGAGGATCCACCGTCCCACCAGGTAGGCCTGACCGAGCGAGAACGCCAGCAGGACCGCGGTCCAGGTGGACTGGTTGGGTCCCGGGGCCAACCACGTATAGGCAAGAAACCAGAGGAGGGCGGCGGCGGCCAACAGCAGGTAGAGGCCCAGCACGGCGCGGTGGTGGTCCTTGACGAACCCCAGGGCCCGAACCAGCGCCAGCAGGACGCTGCGGCGCTCTTCCACCACCAGGGAGATCCTGGCGTAGTCCAGCACCAGTAGGGTTATCAGGAACAGCATTCCCACCAGGGCGTAGGCCAGGAGGGTGTAGATCAGAACCGTCCGCTCCACGGTGGTGTCCCGGGTGGCGCTTTCGATCCAGCCGTGCAGAGGCTGTCCGACGCCCCGGATAATCCCCCAGTAGATCAGCCCCGAGATCACCGAAAGTCGCAGGAACCTCCAGAAGAAAAGACCTCCCTGGGCCAGGAAGCCGGAGCGCGAGTGGGGTCCCTCCTCATGAGCGAATCGGCTTAGGATCCCCCCCAGCAGGAGCGACCAGGCCAGCACCATCAGGATGCCGGCCCCGACCACCGCGGGGTCGACCTGGTGCAGCTTTCCGTCCAACAGCCGCTCCAGGTTGCTCAGTACGGGGAGGATACCCACCACCCGGGGCCCGAAAGTCGTTCCCAGTCCTGAACTGTTGGCGGCAAACTCCTCGTACCAGGACAGGTCGAAGCCCCGGCGCAGATTGTCTTCCACCAGGCTGCCTTCGAAAGAACCCTGCAGCAGGTGCTTCATGGCCAGGGTCAGGGGAAGCGCCACGACAAGAGTGGTGAAATAGACCCAGGCCAGCAGCGACGGTGTTCTCAGAATCAGCCTGAGTCCGGCAAGGAAATGAGTGCGTGCGTCCATGAGTTGCTATAGCAGAGCCAGCACGGTCTGCAGGTAATCCTGGAGCCAGATCAGCCACTTGAGGGCCCATTTGGTGGCCGGCAGGTTGGCCTGAGGCTGCAGGCGGCGGCTGTTGTTGGTGAAATCGACATCCAGCGGGTTGGTCAACTCGGGATCCACGGCGGCGTAGTCGAGCTTGGAGGGCTTGACCAGCCGGTAGAGCTTCCAGGGGTGCTTGCCGTCCCACCGTGTTCTGAACTCCTCGCCGTCTTCGAACTTCAGCAGGATGTCCTGCGGAAGCACTCCATCCCCGAGCCGCCGCAAGAGCACGGTTGTCTCGTAGAGGACGGACGTTTCTTCGGTTGTTTGGGAATCGGCCGTTTCCGCCAGGAGAAGGAATTGCCCATCCTTGTCGACAAAGCCTCTGGTCTCCACTTTCACGCTGGAAACCGACTCCACGCTGTAGTCGAAGACCCGGTCCCGGTGAAAGACCTGCTCGAAGAAGGGGGTAAGGTCCTGTCCCGAAACCTGGTGGGCTACGCGGAAGAATTCCTCGGGAGTGGGGTGGCGGAAACGGGATCGCTCGAAGAAGGTCGAGAGGATCCGCTGCAGGACGTCCCATCCCAGGCGACGCTCCAGGGCCAGCAGCCACAGAGCGGTCTTGGTGTAACTGGTGGCTCCCGAGGTGGAGGGGTGGTAGAGGTAGCTGGGGGTGGCCGGAATTTCACCCCGGGCTGCCGGGAGAAACCGATGGCGCCGGCTGTTCTGAATGCGCCCCGCCTGGATCTCTGGGATCATGACCGGGAAAAAGCCCCGAAAGAAGCGGTACACAGGGGCTCTCTTGCCGTAGGCCGCCTCAAAGACCCTGGCCGTGGCAAAGGTGTTGATCCCTTCGTCCAGCCAGGCGTGTTCGAATTCGTTGTTGCCCACCAGCCCGTACCAGAACTGGTGACCGGCCTCATGGATGGTGACCCCTTCCGGAGCTCCGCCGCCGAAGGGGTTGAGATAGCGGGTGCCGCAGGTGTAGAGGGTGGGGTATTCCATGCCCCGGGCCCCGCTTCGCCAGGCGGGGTCCACCACTGTCAGGTGACCGTAGGGGTACTCCCCGAACCAGAGGCCGTAGAGCTTCAAGGCCTCCTCGGTGGCGTGAAAGTGGCGGTCCACCTGTCCCTGGTGCTCGGGCTGGTAGAGCAGGCGAATATCTATCGATTTGAGGCCGGGATGGTCGAAACGGCGGCGAACCTCCAGGTAGTCCGGGCTGGTCGTCCAGGCAAAGCCATGGACGTTATCCTGCTGGTAGCGATGGGTCGAGGTGCCGTCGTCGTTATCGATCACCCCGAGCTGCACGCCGGTGGCGCCGAGCTTCCAACCGGCCGGAACGGTCATGCGGACGTCGTAGTTCCCGTAGTCGGAAAAGAACTCGGTGGCGGCGTGGAACTGGTGGCAGTTCCAGGTGCCGTCGGCCTGAAATACTCCCAGCTTGGGAAACCAGTGGGCCATGAAGAAGAAATTGCCGCGGAAGCCGGTTCGAGCAAAAGTGCGCGGGATCTTGGCCTTCCAGTCGATGGAGACCCTGACGGTCTCGCCGGGCTGCACCTGCCGCTCCAGGGGGACCACCAGTACGGTTCGATCGTCCTCGTTGCCGTCGTCCGGGGAGGCGAAGACCATGGCGGAGGTGCGGTCCGATTCCCGGAAGGGCCCGCCGGCCTCCACCTTCAGAGATTCCACCCGGAGGTAGCTCCAGTCTCCCGGCTGCGGATTTCGCAGGGAGGAACGGCGCCGGGAGCGCAGGGAGTCCCCTCGCAGCCAGGTGCTGCGGTTGTTCAGCCAGGCGTTCCAGTAGAGATGGAACCACAGCTCGCCGGCCGGCTTCCCGGTGGCGTTGCGCCATTCCACCACCTGGCTTCCCGTCAGAAGGCGCTGCTCGGGTAAAAGCTTGACCTGGATGGTGTAGTGGGAGGTCCGGGTTTCGGGCGGGGCTTGCCGGGCCTGGGCGCTCGAAAGGGTCAGCGCCGTCAGCGCAAGCCAGGATGCCAGCCGGGAGATGGTGGCGAGCCGCCGGAACCCGGGGGCGGGGGAGCCGGCTCCCAACCCTTCTGAATCCAGACGGACGGAAACCGATCCAGGGGAATCGGTCGGTCGAGGGTCATTCGTGTTCTTCATACTTTGCTCGTTGGCCCCCAAATTGAACATCGATGCACAGGATGCACAGGATTTTTTCTGGAAACGACTGGCCTCTATTCAGCGCCTTGGTGGCCCTTGGTCGTCCTTCGTGTGTCTTGGTGGATTCCTCTTTTTGTGGTTGTTTCAGGCAACCCGCCCCCCCGCCTCAGCCGGCTGCGGCGGTAACGCGGCTCTCTTCCAGGAACCGGGGGAAGAGCCTCAGGCAGCATTGCCGGAACCGGTCCACGTGATTCCGGGTGGTCGCACGGTAGGGAGGACGGCTGGAAAGCAGTTCCCCGGTCAGAAATCCGGTGGCCGCCGCGAAGGTGCGGTCGAAGGCGGTATCGGTGAAGCCCTCTTGCAGGAGCGGCAACACGAACTCCCGGAAGAGGCGCTGCAGGCCCTGGCCGATCTCCACTGCCTCGGGATGGCCCTCTTCGCAGAGCTGAAAATAGCGCAGCATCAGCTTGGGGCAGGCATAGACCAGGGAGCTGTAGGAACCGCGCACCCCGGCATGCCACCAATCAGCCAGCTTTTCTTCACCCACGAAGATCCTGAGCCCGGGATCCAGGTCCAGAAAGGCCGCGGCCTCATCCGGACTGTTGACCCCCTTGCACCCGATCAAGGGCAGGTCCTGATCCAGCAGGCGCTTGAGCAGGTCGGGGGTCAGGGGCTTCTTGGCCCGCCCGGTGTTGTAGAGAATCAGCGGCATCCCGGGCGCCTGTCGGGTGACCTCGTTCAGAAATTCGACAGCCTCGGCGTCAGACAGAGCCAGCCAGAAGGGGAAGGCCACCTGGACGCCGCCGGCTCCGATCTCCTGGGCGAACCGGACCCGGCGAACAACCTCGGCCGTCCACAGGGCGGTGCATCCGACCTGGGTGGGAGTTCCGAACGGCCGGCACTCCTCGACCGTGACCCGCGCCACCTGCCGCCACTCCTCCGGCGTCTGGGCATAGAACTCTCCCGTGGTTCCGTGGGTGTATACCCCGTGAGCGCCGGCCCGGCACATCCGCCGGACGTTCTCCCGCAAGGCCTCTTCGTCCACCTGGTCCTGTGCGGTCCAGGGGACCGGCATTCCGGCCCACATGCCTTTCAAGGTGTCACTGGTCAAGGGCATCGGCAAACCTCCTGTTCCTGGCGGCAATGAAGTCCTCCATTGTAAGTAGATCGGAATCGGTGCGCTAGCGGGAACTCAATTGCTTCCTCCAAATTGAGTTTCCTGACGGCACTCTGTTACAATTTCTCGCCTTTGGCCTGCAGAGGATCACTTTGACCATGTTTTTCAAGGAAAACGATTCAGCCGGGGTCCGGCGAGTGGAGGGTGTCCACGAGGGCCGGGGCGCCATTCAAATACGGTCCTTTTTTGACGGCAAGAGCCGCCTGGGGACGCGCTTTCACGTTTGGGAGCTCGATCCGGGGACCAGCGAAGGCACCCACACCCACGAGGAAGAGGGCGCTCTGGAGGAGATCTACTACTTCACGCAGGGCCGGGGAAGGATGTGGATTGGAGACGACCGCCTGGACGTCTCTGCCGGGGATGCCATCCTGGTGCCTGCAGGGGTGCCCCACGGCTTCGAGAACAACGGGACTTCGCCCCTGAGAGTTGTTCTCTTCTTCGGCAAGCCGCAATTGGACCAATCCGCTAGCTAGAAACAAGCAGGCCCCCCGTCCCCGACGACGGGACGGATCATTCAGAGTGAAACAGAGGTGCTTCAGAAAAGTGGAGAGTGAAGAGTGGAGAGTGAAGGTTTTCGGGAACCGGAACGTGCCTGACGACCTGGTTGTGTATTTTGAACGACTGAGCCGAGTCCGACAAGATGCTTAACGTTTGGGTCTAATCACTATCCACTAATCACTATCCACTATTCACTGCTGTTTCAGCCCGGAGCGATGCCGGGACTTGAGATCGCGGCCAGCCATGAGACTTCGCAAGCTGGGCAATACCGGGTTGACGGCCTCCGAGGTGTCTCTGGGCACGGCCGAGATCGGGCTGGATTACGGGTTCAAGGGCTCGCCTCAGTATTCCCGGCCATCTCTTCAGGACTCGATCCGGCTGATTCACCGGGCTGTGGACCGGGGGATCAATTGGCTGGATACGGCCCGGGCCTATGGCGACAGCGAGGAGGTGATCGGACGGGCTCTGAAGGACCTGTCGCCCGGGCCGCGGATTTCCAGCAAGGTGATCTTCGATCATCCGGTCAGCGAGATGGGCGCCGCCGCACAGCGGAACCAGGTGTTCCAGTCGATTGAATCCAGCCTGCGCGCGCTTCAGGTGGAAGCCATCGACCTGCTCTACATCCACAACGCCACCGAGAAGCTGTTGAGAGAAACCGCCATCCGGGATTCGCTGGAGGAGGCCCGGTCCCAGGGGAAGATCCGGCTGGCGGGAGCGACCTGCTATGGGGAAGAGGATGCGCTGGCCGTCCTGAAAGACCCGCTGTTCCAGGTGCTGCAGGTCCCCTTCAGTTTGCTCAACCAGAAAATGAGGCGGCGAGTCTTTCCGGAAGCCGCCCGCAAGGGTGTGGGTGTCTTTGTGCGGTCCGTTTTCTTGCGGGGAGTGCTCACGCCTCAGATCGATTCCTTGCCCGAGAGGCTGGCTCCGCTTCGGGAGCAGGCTTCGAAGATCCTGCAGGTCCTGGGTTCGGAGGTGGACGGTCTGGCCGAGGCCGCTGTTCGGTTCTGCCTTTCCCTGCCTGAGATCTCGTCGGTCCTGATGGGATTGAAGAATGAGGCCGAGTTGGAGTCCAATGTTTCCGGCCTTTCCCGAGGCCCACTGCCGGAGGCCATGATGCCGGCGCTGGCCGGGCTGTCGCTGTCCGATCCGGCCCTGGTGGACCCCACCCATTGGCAGGACCTGATTTGACGGCGGCCTTCCAAGTGGAGGTGATGACCCATGGGATCAAGATCCAAGTCCAAGGACCGCTTCCGGCGAGGCCGTGACAGGGGCTGCCGCTTTCTGATGCGACAGTTGAGGCCGGACGGGGGCTTCGGTTCGCCGGAACGCGGGCTGGCGGACTACTACAAGGTCCCGTTGGCCTTGATGGTCAGCGGGGCCAGCGCCGAGGCCAATCGGCTGCTGGACTGGATTCGCCGGCACGGCCAGGGCCCGGACGGAGACTTCGGGCCCCGCTTGCCGGAAACCAACGGGTACTACTACATCTACTACAACATCTGGGTCATCATCGCGGCCCATCGCCAGGGGCACTTCGACCTGTCTCAAAGGGGCATGGATTTCGTGTTGCGCTTTTTCGATGAGGAGAGCGGCGGATTCTATTCCAGCCCGACCCAGAGAACCGCTCGGGTCCTGCAGGATCTATGGGTGGTGAGCGGAGGGGGCCAGGCCGCCCTCTACACCGGCCGGATGCGGGAGAGCCTGGGGGTCGGCCGCTGGATGAAGCGGTTGATGGGGCTGCAGCCCAACTACCCGGAACAGCTCTATTCGGTCTACAGCCGTGCAGGCGGCCTCCAATCGAACTTCAATCCGGAGGAAGAGATCCGTTTCGTGCTGAACGCCTCTGCCGAGCGGGACGAATACTTCTTTCATCCCGGAATCGCCGCCGGCTTTCTGGCCAACCTGTACAAGGCGACCGGGCAGGGGGAGTGGCTCCGTCTGGCGAAGGACTACCTGAGGCTGGCCGAGATAGCCAGCGATTTCAACTACAGGAGCCTGAGGGCGGGAAAGGTGGCCTGGGCCGCCTCCAACCTCTACACTCTGACAGGTGAGCGCAAATACGCGGAAATGGCCGCCCGGGTGGGCGACAATCTGCTGGCCTCTCAGGCCGAGGACGGTTGCTGGAAATTCGGACAGATGAGCAGTAACGACGCCACCGCCGAGATGGTCGTCTGGCTGGACGAGGTGCACCAGGCCCTGGGCGGCTGAGCCATCCTCGATTGGAGAGCGGCGCCGGTCCGGGCGCATCCCGATGCAGGGCCGTTCGGTTGCTCGGTCGTGTTGGCCGCAATCTCACAACCATGGAAGGAGGAGAAGACGACATGCCCTTTATCGACATCAAGGAACTTCCGGCCCTCGAGCTTCAGCCCGGAGTCCGCCTCCGTACCCCCTACGGCAAGAACCTCATGCTCTCCTACCTGGAGATCGAGGAGGGCGCCGTGGTTCCCCTGCACAACCATCCCCACGAGCAGGGGGGGATCGTGCTGGAGGGCAAGCTGAAGATGACGATCGGAGATCAGACCCGGGTCTGCGAGGCGGGGTCGATGTTCCTGGTTCCCCCCAACGTCTACCACAAGGCCATCGCCGTGGGCGGACCCGTGCGGGCGCTGGATATTTTCAGTCCCGTCCGCGAGGACTACGCCAAGCTGTCCAATACCTATGTCGGCGACGCCGACGCCGAGCCCGGCTAGGTTGAGTTCCTCACCCAATCGCAGGAAAGGTGAAACATCATGCTGAATCGCAGGCGGTTTCTGCAAGGAGTGGGTGTGGCCGCACCCGTATCCATGGTTTCAGCGGCGGGGAGCCTGTCCGCCGGGCCTCAGGATGACGGTCCGGCGCCGGACGAGCCTCTCGTGTTTTTGCGGGAGGATTTCCACCACATGTCGGGGATCGCGCCGCCGCTGACCAAGGCGGACGTGACCAAGACGGTGGACATGGTTGCCGGAACCTCAGTCAACACCATCATTTTTCAACTGGCGCCCCGGGGGGGCATGTGCATTTACGACACCAAGGTCGGGGAGATGCATGGGAGCAACGTGCGCAAATGGAACCATGCGGTGAACTATCGGGACGGTTTGCATGTGCGCCAACTGGTGCGAGAGGGTTGGGATCGCCCCCAGTTGTTCTGCGACCGCTGTCATGAAAAGGGGATGCTGTTCTTTGCCAGCGCTCACCTCAACCTCGGGGCGGGGGCTTCCGAGCAGGCGCGAGGCACCGGGCGGCTCTCCGACTTCGTGCTCGACAGCGACCACTTGCGGGTGGGCAAGGATGAAGACCCGCGAGCCCGGTATATCTCTCCGGTGCGGCTCAACTTTATTCATCCGGAAGTGAGGGAGGAGCGCCTCCGCATCTTCGAGGAACTGCTCACCCGTTACGCGACCGACGGCGTGGAGGTGCACTCCGAGGTGCTCCCCATCTGCCGCTTCGACCAGGTGAGCCAATGCGCGCCCCTGCTCACCCGGTGGCTGCGGGAGCTGAAGGCCATTGCCCTGAAGGCGGAGCGGGAGCAGGACCGGCCCAAGCGAGTCTACATGCGCATCCCGGCCAACCCGCGGGCCTGGGAAGCCGCGGGCCTGGAGGTGCCGGACTGGATTGCGGAGGGATTGGTGGACGGCCTGATCTGCGCCTCCACCGACCCGGAAGTTTTCGACCAGGACATCGACATATCCAAGGTGGTTTCGCTGGCCCGAGGGAGTTCCTGCCGCATTCTGGTTGAGTGTTCCACCACCCTGGGGAAGCGGAGGGACGACAAGCCGACCGCCAGGCTGGTGTGGGGGGCAGCCGCCAACGCCTACCACCAGGGAGCGGCCGGCTTTGGAATCAACGACATGGTCCGAAGCCAGCGGCTGGCTTTCCTGGAGCCCATGGTGGACGGGCTGCGTCCGTTGGGGTCTCCGGAGCTGTTGGAAACCGCCGACAAGATCTACCATGTGCGCGACCAGCCTCGCAATCCCGGGACTTTCGGATCGGGCCTGCCGGGATTCGATCCCCTGCTTCCCAAGCCGCTCGAGGTCGGAAAGCCTCAGGAAGTGCCGCTGCGAGTCGCCGACGATCTGCGGCGCTGGCACTCCCTGGATCGGCTGAGGTCCGCCAGGCTGAGGGTCCGCATCAACAACCTGGAGCCCTCCCTCAACCGGCTCAGCATCGAGCTCAACGGCAAGCCGCTGCCCGACTCCAAGCTGCAGATCACCGACTTGAACTACCGCTTCGTCAAGGAGGGAGTGGCCTACCAGGGCAGCCAGATCTATGAGTACCGGCTGTCTCCCGAGTATTACCCGAAGCCCGGCGAAAACGTGGTGAAGGTGACCCTGCTGGAGAAGGACCCGGATGTGGATCTGCTGTTCGAGATCCAGGACGTGGACTGCTCCATCGAATACCGGCTGCACCGGCATTTCGAGCCGCGTCCCATCGAGTATTGACATGAGAAAGGAGGAGCAGCCTTGACGGTTCCATGGAATCCGTCAGGCCGCGACCAACCATGAAGCGCAGACATTTCCTGCAAGCTCTGGGCATGGCGGCCCCCGGCGCCGCCCTGGCCCAGCCGGCCTCGGCCGCAAAGCGCCACCAGGGAGCCTCCGGGGAGGGGAAGGCGGGCGAACCCAGGGTCTTCTTCTACGACGATGGGCGGCACTATTCCGGCCTCTATCAATTCGCGCCGCCGCTGGAGGCTGCCGACCTGACCTACGCCGTGGATCAACTGGTCGACAGCGGCGTCGACACCCTGCTCTATTCGGCCGGACTTGAAGGAGGCGCCGTCCAGTACGGCAGCCAGGTGGCCTCGTTGTGGGGCGACAACGTGGATGTCTGGGTGCACCCCATCTTCTACCGCGCCTCGCGCAACCTCAAGCAACTGGTGGCCGACGGTAACGACCCCATGCGAATCCTGGCCGAGCGCTGTCACCGGAAGGGGATCTGGTTCATTCCCACCTGTCCGGTCTGCATCATGGGAGGAGGCGCGGAATCGGAGCGGGGTTACGGCAGGAAGTCCGATTTCGTTTTCGACAACCCCCAGTTTTACGTGGGGGAGGACGATCATCCGCAGGCCGAGTTGCTGGGACGCATGTTCGGCGCCGGGCGGCTCAACTTCCTTCACGCCGAGGTGCGCCGGGAGCGGTTCCGGATTTTCGAGGAGCTACTGACCCGTTACGAGTCCGACGGGGTGGAGTTGGACTTCTCGCTGGATAACGAATTCGGCCCCTTCTGCCGCTTCGGCGAAGTGGCTCGACTGGCGCCCGTGCTGACGCAGTGGATTCGCGATATCAGAGAGGTGGCCCGCAAGGCCGAGGAAGCGCAAGGTCGGCGGAAACGGGTCTATGTTCGGATCCCCGCCGGTCCCCCCTCCATGTGGAGGATTCCCGGATTTGAAGTGGAGACCTGGGTGACGGAAAAACTGGTGGACGGTCTGGTCTGCATGAGTCCCTACAAGAAGGAGACTCCCAGGAACAACATGCTCCTGTTCGATCAGGATCTGGACCTGTCCGCCGCCGTGAGGCTGACCCGGGGAACCGGTTGCCGGGTGCTGGCGGGGATCACCAGCCGCCTGGGGCGTCAACTGGAGAGTACGGCCACGGCTCCCATGCTCTGGGGGGCGGCGGCCCTGGCTTACGACAAGGGAGCCGACGGGTTCGGTCTGAGCTCGGGAGGATGGGCGCCGAACGGCTGGCCCTGGACGGCGCCGGAGTACGAGACTTTGCGCTTGCTGGGGCAGCCGGAGCTGTTGGCCACCGCCGACAAGAACTACCGGGTCCGCTCGCTGGACCGAGCCGCAAGCGACCCCAAGCCCCTGTTCCCGATTCAGGACCCTGTTCTTCCCCAACGGTTGCCCGAGGGGAAACCCGTGACCCTGCCCCTGGCCGTGGCCGACGACCTGTCACCATGGCAGGCGCTGGGACGGGTCAAGTCGGTGCGGTTGCGGGTGCGGGTCACCTCCATCGAACCCTCCCTGGACAAGCTGGCCGTCAGCCTCAATGGCCGGGCTCTGCCGGACGCCATCAGGAACGACATCGATCTGCACTTCAGAGTTCTGAAGAACATGGCGGTCGGGCCCTACGGCTACATTCTGGAATACCACCTGCCTCCCGATCACTACCCCAAAAAGGGAGCCAACCAGGTCGGCGTGACCCTGGTCCAGCGTGATCCCAGGATCAATTCCCCGGTCGACGTGGTGGATGTGGACTGCCACATCGACTACCGCCACCATCGGAACTTCGAAGACTCGCCCATCCAGTACTGAGGGGACGATTGAACCTGTCAGTCAATTCTTCGGATGGGCGGTTCTGATAATGGGCAGGCGGAACACCAGCCAGAGCGACGCCAGGATGGTGGCGATGGCGAAGGCGAAGCTGGCGGCGAATCCGAACCCGTCGGTCAAGGCTCCGTGGGTGGCGGGAGCCACGCTGGATGCCAGCGGGGCCAGGGCCATGACGGACATGTTGCGGGCTCCCTCCGCCGCCGGCGAGATGCTGACCACGTAGTTGGGAAGGTAGGCCCCTCCCAGCTCTCCCGCTCCCAGCAACCCGAAGGAAAGCAGGTAGCCGTAGCCCGGCACCACCCAGGCCCAGGCGATCCCGGCTCCCACCAGCAGGACCGTTGTGGTCACGGGCGACCGAATTCCCCTCCGCAGCGCCAGAGCTCCCAGCAGAAACCCGGCCACCGACTTGAATCCGAAGCGAAGGGCCATCACCAGTCCCGAAAACTCCTTCGGTTCCCTCCCCATGGCTACCTTGGTGTAGAGCGAGAGGTTGGGCATGGATGAGAGCGAGAAGTACCAGAGCACATAGGCGATCCAGGTCAACGCCAGTGGGCGGGAAGAGAAGAAGGATCCGATGCTGCGCCGGAGATAAGGCAGCAGCGGGGGACGCTGTTTCTTTTCTTTCACCGGGACGAGCTGGTAGCGGCTGCTCAGGAAGGCGACCGTGGCCATGCAGGGCACGCCGATGCCGTAGAGGAAGGCGAAGTCCAGGGGATAGGGGAGGAAGGACAGTCCCTGGTTCAGAACGAACTGGGCTCCCAGGGAGCCGGCTACCGCGGCCAGGGGAGTGAATCCGAAGGCGATGCCGAAGATTCTGGCCCGCCCGGGCGTGGTGGTTCCGCGGCGCAGGCACTGGAAGCCGAAGGCGTGGGCCACCGAGTTGGAAACGCCCTGGATCAGGCCCTGGGCCAGCAGAGCGGCAATGCGGACCGCGTTGGACAAGGGCAGCAGCAGGGTCGTCCCCACCGCGGCCAGCACGCCGGTGCTGATGCCGTAGGACCAGACCACGGTGGCCCGTTCCAGGCGGTAGGGGATGAGCCAGGAACAGACCAACGGCCCCAGCCCGCCCAGCAGGTGGAGGGAGGCCGGCAGGCTGGCGACCGCGTAGCTGGCGCCCAGCTTGTCGCACAGCGCGGCCTGGACAATGCCGATATAGGTCACCGGGGCGGCCAGGTAGATCAGCAGGTAGGAGCAGAAGAAGAGAACGCCGTTGCGGCGCTCCATGGCCGGCGTCAGCTCTCCCAGTTCCTGCTGCTCGGGGAGATTGTCGGTGGTGTCAGGAGTCGCTTCCGAGGAATCGGAAGGATCGCATGTTTGAAACACCCCTGTTTCACCCCATTTCGGCCGCCCCGTCAAATGCGACGGCGGCGCGGACAGGCAAAAAGTGGAGAGTGGAGAGTGGAGAGTGAAGAGTTTAAGGACAGTGGAGAGTGATTAGTCGTCAGTGGAGCCACGCCCCGCCGAGTGGATCGTTGGAGCGGAAACAGACCGATTGTTCACAAGCGCGAACCACGAATGAACACGAATAAGCCAAGACACGGAAAGACCTGCTTGAACAACCAGCCGCAGCCAAATGCTCGTGCAGCCCCTTCGCGGATACCTCTTTTCCCCATGATTGACCCATCGACCAAACCACTCTTCACTCTTCACTCTCCACTCTCCACTCTTTAGTTCAGGGCTTGGGCAGCACGAATCCTCCGTCCGCCCGAAGGACGCTTCCGGTCATGTAGGAGGAATCCTCTTCCGAGACCATGAACAGGACGGCCTTGGCCATCTCCTCGGAGGTGCCCAGACGACCCATCAGCAGCTTACTTCCCCGTTCCTTGATCTGCTCGTCCGAAGCGTAGGCTCGTTCGCCGGGAGTGTCGATCCAGCCGGGCTCCAGGACGTTCACCCGGATCCTGTATCGGGCCAGTTCGGCCGCCCAGGTCGCCGCCATGTGGTTGATGGCGGCTTTGGCGCCGTTGTAGGCGGTGGAAAGGGCGTAGGGTCGAGAGGCGTGCACCGAGCTCACGATGGCGATGCTGCCGCCCTCGCCCTGCTTCACCATCTGGCGGGCGGCCAGTTGGCAGCAGTGGAAGACGCCCCACAGCGTCACGCCCCAGGTCTTCTCCACCTCCTCGACCTCCATTTCGAGGAAGGGCTTGCGGATGCTGTAGGCCGCGTTGGCCACCATGATGTCCAGCCGCCCCAGCCTCTCCACCGTCTCCCGTACCATGGCTTCATCCTGGGCGCGATCGGCCACGCTTCCCTGAAACAGGAAGGAGCGGCGTCCCAGATCCTGGATTTCCCGGACCACTTCCTGCCCCTCCTCCGGGTGGCTGTAGGCATTCACGGCCATGTCGGCGCCGTTCCTGGCCAGTTCGATGGCGGTGGCGCGGCCGATGCCGCGGGATGAACCGGTGACAATGGCGACTTTGTTCTTGAGTTTCATTGGCGCTCGACCTCGTTTGGCAAGTTCTTCCACCCCATGAAGGGTCCCCATTCTGACACAAGCCCGCATTTCTCACCAGGACACCGGGTGCACGAGGGAGCCTTTTGCAAAATTCCGCAGGTAGGCGATGTCGTGAACGCTCGACGACGAATTTTGCAAGAGGCTTCATGAAACAACAGGGAGCGGACTTGCCCCGCGAATTCCCCAGAGCGCCCCTGCCCTGTCAGGGGACGGAGACTTCCGAGCTTCCCGATTCCTTGAGAGCCAGGTAGGTGGAGCTCAGAAAGATCAAGGTTCCCCCCAGCCATACCCAGCGGTCGGGCACCTCGCCGAAGACCAGGAATCCCAGCAATGCGGCCCAGACGAGCTGCAGGAAGTCGAAGGGAAGCACCGACGAGGCCTCGGCCATCTTGAAGGCCCGGGCCAGGCAGATCTGCCCCGCGGATCCCAGCAGACCCACCAGCAGCATCCAGAAAAGCTGCTCGCCGCCGGGCCACTGCCACACGGGGACGGCCGCCAGCAGAGAAAAGGGAGTGGTGAAAATCACCATGTAGGTGGCGATGGTCAGGCTGGAATCGGTGCGGGACAGCGCCTTGATGAAAATCAGTGAGACCGCCCACATCATGGCCGAAAACAGGATGAGCGGTGGCCCCCAGCCGATTGCCTCAATCCCCGGTCGCAGGATGATGGCGGCGCCTGCCATTCCAATGGCGATCACGGCCAGCCGGCGCAGCCGGAAAGGCTCCTTCAGCACCAGGTTGGCCAGCAGGGAGGCGAAAAGGGGCGAAGTGAAGTTGAGGGCCGCGATGGAGGCCATAGGCGTGATGAACACGGCCGAGTAGAAAGCCAGCATGGCCAGCAGGTTGAAGACGCCCCTGCCGAGGTGAAGCCGGAGCCGACTGGTCTTCAGGAATCCGGGCCCGCTGCCCGACTGCCAGGCGACCAGCGCCGCCAGTCCGAAAAAGTTGCGGAAGAAAGCCAGTTGAAAGGGGTGCAACTGGCCGGGGACCATCCGAACACAGATCACCATGCAGGTCACCAGCAGGGTGGCCAGCGCCATCATCAGGGCGCCGGGAATACCGTGGGTGGAAGGGTCGTCCCGCATTTGTCCAGTAGCGTTCCCCGGCAAGGCACCACCTCTCGAAATCCTCCCATCACTCCCCCCTTGAGGGGGAGTCGCAGAAGCCCGAGCCGAATGGCGAAGGCTTCTGCGGTGGGGGGTACGCACAAGGCGAGCCAACGGCGAGATCTTGTGCGCCGTCGCGGGCAGGCACCAGCCAACCTACAGGCGAAGGCTGATGCGGTGGCGGCGCGCCCGCCACGGTCGCGCGCCGGTTGGCGAATCGGTTCTGAGCCGTCTAAAATGAATTTGAGCCGGAGTTGGTCGGCAATGCCGGACGATCCGTCCCGGAAACGCCGGCGATGGTCTTCACCGGGAAACGGGATACCCATGAAGTGGTCCTGGAAAATCGGCGAATACGCGGGCATCGGGGTATACATCCATGCGACCTTTCTGCTGATCATCGGTTATTTCGCCATTATCCACTGGAAGGCGGGTGGTCCCGGCGCAGCCCTGTCGGGGGTTCTCTTCATCCTCGCCCTGTTCGTCTGCATCGTGCTTCACGAGTTCGGTCACGCCCTGACCGCCCGCAGGTACGGGATCGCCACCCGGGACATCACGCTCCTGCCCATCGGAGGAGTGGCCCGGCTGGAGAGGATGCCGGAAGATCCCTGGCAGGAACTCTGGGTGGCTCTGGCCGGTCCGGCGGTCAACGTCGTCATTTCGCTGACACTGGCTGCCGTGCTGACGGTAACCGATCAGTGGGGGGCTCTGGATCGTATCGCCTTCGATCAACTCACTTTCGGGTCGTTCCTGCCGATTCTGATGGCGGTCAACCTGATTCTGGCCGGTTTCAACATGTTGCCGGCCTTCCCCATGGACGGCGGCAGGGTGTTGCGGGCCCTGCTGGCCATGAGAATGGACTACCTGCGGGCCACCCAGATCGCCTCCGGCCTCGGTCAGGGCATGGCTTTTCTGTTTGGATTCATCGGACTCTATTCCTGGAATCCCTTCCTGCTGTTTGTGGCCCTGTTCGTCTGGATGGGCGCCCAGCAGGAAGCATCCCTGGTGGGAATGAGGTCGGCCCTGGGGGGGATTCCAGTCAGCCATTCCATGGTCACCAAGTTTCGCACGCTTTCTCCCTACGACTCCCTGGGCCAGGCGGTGGACGAGATTCTGGCCGGTTCTCAGCAGGACTTTCCGGTGGTTGAGGGCGACCGGGTGGTGGGTGTCCTGACGCGATCCGACCTGCTGGTCGCCTTGGCCAAGCAGGGCTTGAGCACCCCGGTGTCCACGGTGATGCGGCGGGACTTTCAGATGGTGGAGGCCACGGAAATGCTGGAGCTGGCTTTCGCCCGGCTGCAGAAGTGCAAGTGCCGCACCATGCCCGTGATCCGAAACGGCCGCCTGTCGGGTCTGTTGACCATGGAGAACGTGGGTGAGTTCCTCAGCATTCATTCGGCCCTGAACCAGGCCAAGCGAGGACTCAAGCACAGCGTCTTCGAATCCTGATTCACGGTCCGGAACCGGCGGGACTTGCCGCAATCCCTTCCCCCGCACCCTGCAGGACAGCCTCGAAGAATTCGTTCAGGTGGAAGCCGCCGCCCCGCACGGGCACTCCCAGTCGTTCCTCCAGGTCTGCCCGCACCCAGTCGTCCAGAAACAGGCCGCCTTCCCCCGTCATGGATTCGGAGGGGATAACGACGAAATCTCCATGGACCCGGCCGCTCAGGCCGGTGAAAATATCCGAGCCCGTCAGCAGTCCCGCCACGGTGATCCCGCCGCCGAAGTAGCGGTTTTCCACCAGTTCGCAGCGCAGGTCGGTTCCCAGAACGGCGTTCATGCGTTCAATGCAGTCCTGCAGGATCGGATGAAAGATCCTGCCGGTTGCGACCGTCCCGCGAATCGGCGCCGTGGGAGGCTTCCACTGGCTTTCCATCTCTCGGTGGAATTCGTCCAGGAAGGTCCGAACCATGCCCACCCCGTTCTCGACCAGCGGAAAATCCCCATAGTGGGAACGGGGCGGAATGGCCTGCGAGGCCATGATGTAGAACTCGTCTCCCAGAAAACAGAACGGGGTGCCGTGGGATTCCCGAATGCGGTCCTGGATGGTGGAGACGTGGGAGATGGTCTTGCGGGCATAGGCGGCGTCAACCGGCGTCAATCGGGGCAGTCCCCGTCGGTGGTCCGTCAGGCCGACCAGGACGATCGACAGGGTCATGACCTGGGGGTGGAATGCCAGGAGATCCCGGATGCTTCTTTCCAGGTGGGCTCCGTCGTTGATCCCCGGCATCAACACGATCTGGGTGTGCAGCCGGATACCGCCCTCGATGAGGCGACGCATGTTTCCCAGCAGGTCGTCGGGCTTGCGGTTCTGTAGCAGGTATTGACGGAGTCCGGGTTCGGTGGCGTGGACGGAAACATAGAGCGGTGAGAGCCGCTGTTCGAAAATCCGCTGATAGTCCCTTTCGGAGAGGTTGGTCAGGGTCAGGTAGTGGCCGAACAGGAATGAGAGCCGGAAGTCCTCGTCCTTGACCCTCAGGGTGCGGCGAACCTGCTTGCCGCGCGGCAGTTGGTGCACGAAGCAGAAGATGCAGTTGTTCTTGCAGATCCGGGTCTGGATGGGCTCGAGCTCGAGACCCAGGTCTTCGTCCTCTTCCTTTTCGATCTCGATATCCCAAAGTTCTCCCGATTGCTTGGCCACCGTGAGAATCAGCTCCCGATCGACCTGTGAGCTCAAGTAGCGGTAGTCCAGGGCATCTTCCACTTCGCGCCGGTCGATGGACAACAGGCGGTCACCGGGTTCGATGCCCACTTCCTGAGCGATGGAGCCGGCTTCCACCCTATCGATGGCAACTCCCGTAATGGACGTGTTTTCGGGCATGGCGGAAGGGTGAAACAAGTCTCCTGCGGGCCTCAGGCCGGAGCCGGTCCCTCGGAGACCATTCTCTTTCCCCGATAAATGTAGTGCAGTCCCGAGAAGACCGTAATGGCTCCCGTGACCGGATATAGCATCCACAGCCACTGGGGAGCGGTCCCCAGGTAGTTGAACAGCAGCACCAGCGTCAGGGTGACGATCTGAATGAGGGTGGCGGCCTTGCCGTAAACGGAGGGAGGAAAGTTGCGATGACCGGTCATCAACAGAATGATAAGAGTGCTCACGATCAGAAACACATCCCGGCTGAGGATCAAGATGGTGAGCCAGAGGGGAATCAGGTTGGGCAAATCCATGTCCTTGATCGAAAGGACGACGAAGGCGGTGGTCAGCAGCAGCTTGTCGGCGATGGGATCCAGCAGGGCTCCCAGGGCGGTTTTCTGCTGCAGCCACCGGGCCATCAGGCCGTCCAGGCCATCGGTGACCCCGGCCAGCAGGAAGACGAAGAAGGCCCAGCCGAGGTGGTTGTAGAGCAGGAGGTTGACGAAAACCGGTATGAAGGCCATCCTCAGAATGGTGATCTGGTTGGCGGGGGTGAGCAGTTGGGAGGTCATGGCCAAGGGTCGCCCGAGGGCAGGCAACCGGTAGAAAGCCAGAGATGTTAACGGGCGGCGCGAAAGGCTGTCAACGCAATTCCCGGCCATGGGCGGGCTCCGGCAGGTGAGGACCGGGCTCGGCGCAAGCGGTAGGCGTACCGCCCTGATTTCGGCGGCGGCGAGGAGCTTGCCGCGCGCGCATGGGAAGCCAGGAGGCTGTCGACTGAAGCGTATTGAAAGATAAAGGATGGTGGGCGCTACAGGATTTGAACCTGTGACTTCCACCGTGTGAAGATGGCACTCTACCGCTGAGTTAAGCGCCCAGAGCCCGGGTTGAAGTCTTAGGCGGCGATTCTGGCACGCCTCCTTCGACCTTGACAAGCTCAAATTGCTCCCGAAACGCCCTGGCTGCCCGGGACCTCAAGCCGGGGGCGCCGAGGGACGGCTGAGAACGAACAGGGCCACGCCGAGGCTGACAAGGATCAGCAGCGCCTGGAGGTAGGGCGAGCCGACCACGAACCACACGCTGTATCCGACCAGGCCGAACATCAAGACCACCGAGGCGGCCTTGGCCCCCGGGCGGATCACCTGCCCGTTTTCCCAGTCGCGCAGAATGGGTCCGAAGCGCCGGTGGGATCGCAGCCATTGGTGGATTCGAGGCGAGCTCCTGGAGAAGAACCAGGCAGCCAGCAAGACCAGCGGCGTGGTGGGAACCAGGGGCAGAAACATTCCCGCGAATCCAATCGACAGAGCCATTAGCCCCAACGCCAGATAGAGTTTTCTGATCATGGATTCAATGACAAGAATCTGTCGTCAATGGAGAGTTGAACCCGGAACGCTTATGTCCTGCGTTCTTTCATTGGAAAGTAGTTGACAGAAATCTGGCTAAAGTGGTACAGATTTCTGTATGAACACGACTCTAAACTTTGATGACCACCTGATCCGAACCGCCAAGATCCGTGCCGCTCAGCAAGGGGAGACCCTGACGCGACTGATCGAACGCGCCCTGCGAGATTACCTACAAGCCGGGCCCCGTGATTCGACGCGCCGGTTTCGGGCCGAGTTGCTGACCAAGCGAGGCCGTGCGGTCGCCGGGGTCAATCTGGACGACAGGGACGCCCTTTACGATCGGATGGAGGCGCCCGATTGATCGCGGTCGACACCAACATTCTGGTTCATGCACACCGCGAGGAGTCGCCCAAGCATCTCGCCGCTCACGCACGGGTCGTCGCCCTCGCCGAGTCCCCTGCCCGCTGGGGTATCCCGGTATTTTGCATTGGCGAATTCATTCGCGTCATCACCCACCCCAAGCTGTTCAATCCTCCTTACTCCGCCAACGAATCGTGCCAGGCGATGACGAGGCTGCTTGCCTCACCGAGTGTGACCGTGCTTTGTCCCGGTTCCGCCTATCCGGAACTCCTGGTGGAAGCGGTGCGCGAGGCAAACGCCATTGGCAACGTCGCCTTTGATGCTCAGATCGTGGCGCTCTGCCGAGAGAACGGCATCTCCCGGCTTCTGACTGAAGATCGCGACTTCGACCGTTTCCGGGGACTCGTCATCGAACGCCTCCCGGTTTGAGCGCGGTTCGCGGCTTACTCCCATTCATTCGCTCAGCTTCCCAGTCTGGCCTTGACGCCGCCCACTCCGACCGTCACCAGGCAGCCTATCAAGGTGTGCCAGGTGTAGTCGACTCGGGTCAGCGTCAGGATGAGGGCCATGGCCACGATTCCGGCCAGAAAACCGGCGAGGGCGTCGCCGGGCTTGGGCCGCCGTGACAGAAGCCCCAGGAAGAAGATTCCCAGCAGGCTGCCGTAAGTCACCGAGGCGATGCGCAACCCCAGCTCCACCACCGGGTTGCGGGTGTCGGTGAAGAGCATGGCGCCCCCCATGAGCGCCAGTCCCCAAAACAGGGTGAAGGTTCGGGACCAGAACATCTCCTGCCGGGCGCTGAAGCCGCTGGCCCGCTTGGAAAGACGAAACAGGTCCAGGTAGCTGGAGGAGGCCAGGGAGCTGATGGCCGAGGAGAGGGTCCCCATGGCGGAGGCCAGCACGCCGGCGATGACCAGCCCGGCCAGCCCGCTGGGGAGCTGCTCGACGATGAACTTGGGGAACACCTGGTCGGAACTCTTCAATCCGAGTTGGGTGAGGTCGGCGCCGCCGTAGAAGGCAAACAGGCACAGCCCCAGCATCAGGAAGAAGGCGAACTGGAGAACGATGACGGCAGCGTCCAGCAACAGAGCCCGTTGGCTCTCCCGGGCCGTTCGGCAGGCCAGCAGGCGTTGAACCAGGAGTTGATCGGTGCCGTGGGAAGCCATGGTCAGAAAGACCCCTCCCAACAGGCTTCCGGTCAGGGTGTAGGGAGAGGTCAGCCACTCCGTCAGACCCGATCCCCCATAGGGGTTCAGCAGCGAGAGCTTGTCCGCGCCGGAGGCGGTGCTGAAGCGGACCACATCCTGCCACCCATGGGGCAGGTGGTCCAGGATGAGGGCCATGGCCAAGCCGGCCCCGGCCAGGTAGATGAAGGTCTGCACGACGTCCATGGCCACGACCGCCTTGAGTCCTCCCATATAGGTGTAGATGAGGGTGAAGACTCCGATGAGGAGGATGCTTGCCGGATAGCTCAGGCCGGTGATGAGATGGAGGGGAATGGCCGAGGCGAACAGGCGGACCCCGGAGGCCAGCACTCGGGTGAGGATGAAGACGGAGGAGGTCAGCCGGCGCAGGGGGAGGCCGAACCGCTTGCCAATGAAGTCATAGGCCGTTTCCAGTTCTCCTCGATAGTAGGCCGGGATGAAGAAGAGGGCCACCAGGCAGCGTCCGGCAAAGTAACCCAGGGCCAGTTGCAGGAAGTGCAGGTTTCCCTGGTAAGCCAGTCCGGGAACGCTGATGAAGGTCAGGGTGCTTGTCTCGCTGGCCACCACCGAGAGCCCCACCGCCCACCAGGGCAGGGCCCGGCCGCCCAGAAAATAGTCTCGGGAAGACTGCTGGCGGCCGCCGATGCGGGTGCCGATCCAGGCCACGCCCACCAGGTAGACGGCGATGATGGCGTAGTCGACAGGGTGAAGGCCCATGGGCGGAGGATTCTCCGTTTACGGTCCGGCTGGAAGAGGCGGGTCGGCTCCGGGCCCTCAATCACTGCGACACCTTGGACAAACCGGCCGGGCCGGAGACCTCAGGTGGACCAGTCGGCAAAGACCTCGGCGGCGGCAGACACAGTCTTTTCGATATCGGCGGGGGTGTGGGCCGTGGAAAGAAAGGCGGCTTCGAACTGGCTGGGGGGCAGATAGATTCCCCTTTGCAACATGTCCCAGAAGAACCGCGAGAAGCGTTCCGGATCCGACCGCTTGGCGGAAGGGAAGTCGGTGACCGGCGCGCCGGCGCCCCGGTCGGGCTGAGCCGGTTCGCTGCCGGCGTTCCCCGGCGTAAAGAAGACCGTGAACATGCTGCCGACATGGTTGACACGGACGGAGACACCGGCCTGGTTGGCTGCCCGGGTCAGGCCGCCCTGGAGTTGGCCGGCCAGTCGATCCAGCCCCTGGTAGGTCCCGGGTCGTCTGAGAATCTTCAAGGTGGTCAAGCCCGCGGTCACCGCCAGGGGGTTCCCCGAGAGTGTGCCGGCCTGGTAGACGGGCCCGGTCGGGGCCAGGCGGCTCATGATCTCGTCTCGACCGCCGTAGGCTCCCACCGGAAGTCCTCCCCCGATCACCTTGCCCAGAAGGGTCAGATCCGGCTGGACCCCGAAGCGTTCCTGGGCGCCGCCGTAGGCGATGCGGAAGCCGGTCATCACCTCGTCGAACACCAGGAGCGCTCCGTGCCGACGGGTGATGGCGCGCAGCCCTTCCAGGAAACCCGGCCGCGGGGGGACACAACCCATATTCCCGACCACCGGTTCCAGGATCACGGCGGCAATATTGTCCTTGTGCCGGGAAAAGGCTTCTTCAACGGCGGGCAGTTGGTTGAAGGGGCAGGTCAGCGTCAGCCGGGCCAGTTCGGAGGGAACGCCGGGGCTGTCGGGCAGCCCCAGGGTGGCTACCCCGGACCCCGCCTTTACCAGCAGGCTGTCGCCGTGGCCGTGGTAGCACCCCTCGAACTTCAGGATCATGGAACGGCCGGTATGGGCTCGGGCCAGCCGCAGGGCCGCCATGCCGGCTTCCGTGCCGGAACTGGTGAGCCGTACCTTCTCCACCGACGGAAAGGCCTGGTGTATCAGTTCGGCCAGTTCCACTTCCCGTTCGGTGGAGGCGCCAAAGCTGGTGCCGGTCTCCAGGACCCCTCGCAGGGCCGCCATCACCTCCGGGTGGCAGTGGCCCAGAATGAGCGGCCCCCAGGAGCCCACGTAGTCCAGGTAGCCGTTGCCGTCCACGTCGTAGATGCGCGGGCCCTTGCCGCGATCGATAAACAGGGGATTGCCGCCCACGGCCCGGAAGGCTCTGGCCGGCGAGTTGACTCCTCCCGGGATGAACGTCCGGGCTCTCTCGTAGAGTTGTTGGGACTTCCGGTACAAGTTTCCTCCCTGGAATGGTCCTTGCGGGGCCGGCCGGCGAAAGCGGTTGAACCGGCTCTCCCGCCTAGGATCCGGCGGCGGCCTCCCGCTCGAGGAGCTTGACGGCCGCCTTGGCGAAGTAGGTAATGATCCAGTCGGCTCCGGCCCGGCGGATGCAGGTGAGCGACTCCAGTACGGTCTGCGCTTCGTCCAGCCAGCCGTTTCCGTGGGCGGCCACCAGGGCGGAATACTCGCCGCTGACCTGGTAGGCCGCCACCGGCAGATTGAATTCGGTCCGGACCCGATAGATGACGTCCAGGTAGGGCATGGCCGGTTTGACCATCACGATGTCGGCTCCTTCCTCGATGTCCAGAGCCACCTCGCGCAGGGCCTCCCGCTGGTTGGCGGGGTCCATCTGATAGGAACGCCGGTCGCCGAACTGAGGGGCCGAGCCGGCCGCCTCCCGGAAGGGCCCGTAGAACGCGGAGGCGTATTTGGCGGCGTAGGACAGAATCGGGGTCTTTTCGAATCCGTGATCGTCGAGCCTGTTCCTAATGGCCTCCACGCGGCCGTCCATCATGTCCGAGGGCGCGATCAGGTCGGCGCCGGCCCGGGCGTAGACCAGCGCGGTCTCGGCCAGGAGCTCCAGGGTGGCGTCGTTGTCGACATCCCCGTCCCGCAGGCTGCCGCAGTGGCCGTGGGAGGTGTATTCGCAGAGACAGACGTCGGTGATCACCAGCAGGCCGGGCTCGGCCGCCTTGACGGCCCGCACCGCCGAGGCGATGATGCCTTCTTCGTCGTAGGCCCCGCTGCCCACTTCGTCCTTCGACGGCGGAATCCCGAAAAGCAGAACGGCCGGGATTCCCAGCGACCGCACCTGGTGGCATTCCTCCACCAGCCGGTCGACCGAATAGTGGTAGTTCCCGGGCATGGAGGGGATTTCATGCTTCACACCCTCGCCCGGACAGACGAAGAGGGGATAGATGAAGTTGAGCGGGGAGAGCCGGGTCTCACGCACCATGGCGCGCAGCAGGCGGCTGCCCCGCAGGCGGCGCGGTCGGTAGAATGGCTTGGGCACGAATCCCCCCGGAACCCAGGACGGGCCGATTGTAGCACAGGCGGCGGGCGGTCCTTGGGGAGGGGGCGCCGCAGTGTGACGGCCCGGCGTCTCCTCCCCCCCGGCCGCAGAAGTCTTCGCCTGAAACTTGGCTGGTGCGTACCCGCGACGGCGCACAAGATCTCGCCGTTGGCTCGCCTTGTGCGAACCCCCCACCGCACAAGCCTTCGCCATTCGGCTCGACTTCTGCGACTCCCCCTCAAGGGGGGAGTGATTGTTGCGTCTTTCAGGCACTCAAGTATCACTCCCCCCTTGAGGGGGAGTCGGCGAGAGGGCGAAGCCCGTCTTCGAGCCGGAGGGGGGCCAACGCGGCGTCCAAAAGGGATGCGCACCCGGGAACGCGGGCGTCCCGCCCGCACATTAGCCCGGCACAGCCTTGACCGACTCCGCCACTGGGATCGAACGGTAACGGGGCCCTTCCGTTCATTCTGACTGGCCAATGCCGTTCACGCCGGCAGGGTGGCTGCCTGCCGGCAACGTTGCGCTGACGCTCCATCTCCTCCAGCGAGGAATAA
>JAJECY010000165.1 GCA_022821775.1 Acidobacteriota bacterium | reverse complement strand
GGCGCCACACATATTCAGAATTCGGGTTACCGGCTCCGGAGACCTACGAGCTAAACGACGGCGCAATCAAGAGTCAATACACGAACCGGAATCTACAAAAGCTCGATGGCATCGCGTTTGAAGTCGTTCCCTTCGATGCCGCGGACGCGCGTGCGGCAGGTGCGGTTCGGGCGAACCTCGAAGCCATTGGACGTCCCATCGGGCCTCTTGATACCCTGATCGCGGGTCAAGCGCTGGCGCGGGGTTTGATACTGGTGACCGCCAACACCCAGGAGTTCGTTCGGGTGGAGGGTCTCCATTGCGAGGACTGGTCGATCTCCGGAGAAGGAAGTACATAAACTGAAAGGGGTTTCCATGCGCATACCGGATCGGGTCGCCATCGTCACCGGCGGCGCCGGGGCTGTGGGCGGTGGCATCTCACTTTGTCTGGCTCGAGAAGGGGCCCACATCGTGGTGGCCGACATTGCCCTGGAGCCTGCGGAAAAGCGGGCCGAAGAGATCCGCGGGATGGGGCGGCGGTCTCTGGCGGTCAGGGCCGACATCACACTGGAAGAGGATTGTCGGCAACTGGTCCGGGCCTCCTTGGAGGAGTTCGGGCGCATCGACATCCTGGTCAACAACGCCGGGCACTTCGGCGACCGCCTGGGGTTGCCCTTCACCAATCAGACCGAGGAGGAGTGGGACGACAACTACACCATTAACGTCAAGGGTCCCTTCTTCCTCTGCAAGGCGGTGGCTCCCCACATGATGGAGCGCCGTTCCGGCAAGATCATCAACATCTCCTCGATCGCCGCCAAGCGCGACCCCCAGATCGTGCCCGCCTACGCCGCCGGCAAGAACGCCCTGCTCACCCTCACCCGCATCGTGGCCAAGGACCTGGCTCCCTACAACGTCAACGTCAACGCCATCTGCCCGGGAATGGTCTGGGGACACTTCTGGAAGCGCCTGGCGCCGCTGGTGGCCGCGGGAGAGCCCTCCTTTGCCGGGATGGAGCCCCGCGAACTGTTTGAAGCCTGGTTTCACAAGAGCACGCCACTCCAGCGGGAGCAGACACCCGAGGACATCGGCAAGCTGGCCGCCTTCCTGGCCTCGGAGGACGCCCGCAATATTACCGGCCAGACCATTCACGTGGATGGCGGGGCGGCCATGAACTGAGAACCGGAGTAAGGCCCTGTTTCAGTTCGTCGAAAAAATCCGGCTCGAACATCTCCTCGGCCTGCTTGAACCGTTCCCGGCTGCCCAGGTCCGCCCACCTGGTCTCATCGGCCCGGTAGGCCCGGATCGGCTGTCCCTGGCCGGCCGCTTGCAGGTAGGCGTCCACCAGAGAAAAGGGTGGAGAGAGTGCGAGGCTGTCCAGCAGGGCAGGCGAGATTACCTGGATACCCATGAAGGACAGGGGCGTGAGCGGACCGTCCGAAGGGCGGGCCATGCGCTCTTGCCCGGTGGCCAGGGACTGCCAGCCGCACAGGCGTTCCCGGGAATCGAAGAGCAGGCGCCGGGAGCTTTTTCGTTGGCGGACCGCCAGCGTCGCCAGGGCTCCCGAATCGAGGTGGGCCTGCAACAGTCGTCCCAGGTGCAGGTCGCTGAGCACGTCCACGTTGTGGACCAGAAAGGGTTGCCCGTCATCGAAGAACCAGCCGGCTCGTTGCACGCCCCCGCCGGTGTCCAGCAGTTGTTCTTCCCGGGAGACCTCCAGGGTGATCCCGGCCCGGCGGTGGCGCCTACGGAAGCCGGTCAGAAAGTCGGCCACCTGGTCCGCCAGGTGGTGGGTGTTGACAATGATCTCCCTGAAGCCCTGTTGAGCCAAACGAGAGATTATCCCGGCCAACAGGGGTATCCCTTGTATTTCCACCAGTGCCTTGGGCTTTTTCCGGCCCAGCGGGCCCAGGCGCGTTCCCCGTCCCGCTGCCAGGATCATGGCTTTCATGGCAAGGCCGCCAGCTCGCGGTGATGAAGATCGACTTGCAGATCCTTCCGGGAGCGGAGGTGGGCAGCTAGGCGCTCGGCGCAGAACACCGACCGGTGGCGCCCGCCGGTGCAACCGAAGGCGACGGTCAGGTCGGTGAAGTTTCGCCCCAGGTGGTGATTCACGGCCTGGCCCACCAGGTCCTCCGTATGCTGCAGGAACCGCTGCACGTCCTCGTCTTTTCCCAGATACCGGATGACTTCGCCGTCCTTGCCGGTCAGATGAGCATAGGCCGAATGTCGCCCGGGATTGGGCAGGATGCGGCAGTCGAACACGAATCCTCCCCCATGCCCGGTCCGGTCCCGGGGCAGGCCCTGCTTGTAGGAAAAGCTCTTGACATGGACGGTCAATCCCGGTTTCCGTTTCTCTCCCTTCCGGTGCAGGGAATCGGATCCGATCATCCTCTGCCATACCTCCGACAGCGCAGGCAGCCGGACCTGCAAGGCCCCCTGAGCCAGGAGTCCTTCCAGAGTACCCAGAGCATAGGGAATGCTGGCCACGAAGTGGCTCTTGCCCTGGTGGAGCCCCCGGTAGCCATAGGCGCCGAAGGCCTGCATCAGGCGCAGCAGGGCGTAGGGCCGGTAGAAGCGCAAGAAGGTTTCCGGCTGGAGGGAGGTCAGATTGCCGGCCACCCCCAGGTAATGGTCCAGCAATTGATTCCTCAGCCACCAGGGAAGGTCCGCCTTGGCGTCCAGCAGCAGTGAAGCCACGTCGTACTGCAGCGCTCCCTTTCGCCCGCCCTGGTAGTCGATGCCGTAGAGCCGTTCCCGGTGCCACATGAGGTTGCGGGACTGGAAGTCGCGGTAGAGGAAGTGGTTGGAGTCGGCTTCCGTCAGGAAGTCGATCAAGGTGTCGAAGTCGGCCTCCAGGGCCTGCTCCTCGAAGGGAATATCCACCAGCTTCAAGAAGTGGTACTTGAAATAGTTCAGGTCCCAGCGCATGGACTGCCGGTCGAAAGCGGGTCTCGGGTAGCACCCTGAATAGTCGAGATCTCCCCCGCCGACGATCTGGAACCGGGCCAGTGTCTCCAGGGCCCGGCGGTAAAGATCGACCAGTCGCTCGGAGAATTTCCCCTCCCGACCCGGGGTGGAGACCAGGGAGTAGAGGGTGACGTCACCCAGGTCCTGCTGTAGGTAGATGTGGCGGTCCAGGTCCGAGGCGTAGATTTCCGGCACGGGCAGACCGTGACGGTGAAAGTGGGCGGAGAGGTTCAGGAAGGCCCGGTTCTCCTTGCGGTCGGGGTTGAAGGCTCCGATGACGGTTAGCTCCCCTCGGCTGATCCGGAAATAGCGGCGGACCGATCCATCGGCCGAGATAGGCACCATCTCCTCAGCCGGTTCGCCGGACCACTGGCGGTAGAGTTCCTGCAGGCGGATTGTGCCGTCGGCGGCCATGGGTGCTGCCAACCCAGCTTATGGGGTAGAAACATCGGGGGCCAAGCGGCGCCCTTCGGAAATCATATAACAGTGGGATACAATACATTCCAAATCCCTTCCCAATTCGGATTCCCCGTTGAGAACGGATCTTTCCGGATGCCGACCGTTGCTGCTAGGGGGTGCCGTGATGAGAACAAACACAAACTGCTGGAGGCTATTCGGACTGTCGGTTTGCGTGGTCTTGTCGTTTCAATTGCAGGTTCCCCACTCAGTTCGAGCGCAGGAAAGAAAAGTTGTAGAGGTGAAGGCTTCGGATCTAGAAAAACTGGAAGGCTTGCTGACGAATGGCACAATCGAAGGACGGCTCAAGGATGGAACGGTCTTGAGCGGGAAGGTGAGGGATTTGAGAGATGAGTGGCTCGTGCTGAACATAAGGAAGACGGTTCCTCCCGACTTTTTTCCCAAGGGCGAGAAATCCCTTCTTATCCGGGACTTTTCCGGCATTCAGGTGACTCGCTACGAGGGAAACGCCAGAATCAAAGCCTCGACTATTCTGGGAGCTGCGGGCTTGGGGTTGGGACTGCTGGCAAGTGCTACAGAGTTTGCCGGCGAAAGCTTCAATAAGACCTACGGTTCCATGATTTTCAGCTTTACTGCTGGCGGGGCGGTGGCCGGGTACTTCTGGGGAAGAGCATTTGATAAGAAATCGACCCTTATCAAGCTGAAAACATCATCGGGTGATGCCAGCCCTTGAGTTGGCGGCACTTCACTGAAACGGGCTCCGACCCATGAGTCAATTAACACCGGAGCGCGGTGTTATAATCACGCTACCGGCTGGCGAGGCTGAGAGTAAGGGTGTAGGGGCATGGTACGGGAGCAAACAGTCCTGAAATCCCGGGGGAGTTTTTCTGGGATGGGTGGCGGCCGGTTCTTCCCGGTTTGGATCGGGATCCTGATGTTTTCGCTGCCGGTCCAAGGCGCCCAGTCTCCCGGCTTCGAAACCGACGTCCTGCCCATCTTCCGGCAGCATTGCCTGCAGTGTCACAGTGACCAGGCGCGCCAAGGGGGATTGTCCCTGGAGAGTCTGGAAAAGGTTCTGGCCGGCGGCGACTCGGGTGCGGTGGTGGTGGCCCACAGACCGCTGGAGAGTCGGCTGCTGGTCCTGATCAACTCCGGCGGCATGCCCATGGGAGGGGAGCCGCTGGAGGCGGGCGCCATCGACGTGGTCCGGCGCTGGATTGAAGCCGGCATGCCCGGGGAAACCCCGGAAGCGCCCGTTCCCGCGGCGGCGCCCCCCGTGCGCGAGCGGGAAGTGATGGCGGCCGTTCTGGGGGCCAAGTGCCTGCCTTGCCACGGGCGCCGGCGCCAGGAAGCCGGTTTGGACCTGAGGACTCGGGAAGGCCTGTTGAAAGGGGGAAAGTCGGGCCCCGCCATCGTGCCCGGGAAACCGGCGGAGAGTCTGCTGGTTCGGCGCATCCAAGCCCAGGAGATGCCGCCGCCCCGGCTTCAGGAACAGTTCTCGGTGCGCGGCCTGACCTCGGTCGAGTTCGAGAAGGTGCAGGCCTGGATCGCCCGGGGAGCCCTGCCCGATCCCGAAGAGCCTCCACAAGCCAACCTTGGGCAGGCTCCACCGACAGGATCCAAGGCCCGGGAATTCTGGTCCTTTCAAACGCCCCGCCGTCCGGTCGAACCCGGGGTGAAGGAAAGAGATCGCATCCGGAATCCGGTGGACGCCTTCCTGTTGGCTCGATTGGAACAAGAGGGCCTGGAGTTTTCCCCTCCGGCCGACCGCCTCACCTTGATGAGGAGGGCCTACCTCGACCTGGTGGGCTTCCCTCCGTCCCCCGAGGAGATCCGATCGTTCCTGGCCGATTCCGACCCGCGGGCTTACGAGCGGATGGTGGACCGCCTGCTGGAATCTCCCCACTACGGCGAGCGCTGGGCCCGCTACTGGCTGGACGCCGTGGGCTACGCCGATTCCGAAGGCGGGGTTTCGTCCGACGAAGTCCGACCCCACGCCTTCAGATACCGGGATTACGTCATACGGTCGCTGAATGCCGACAAGCCCTACGACCGGTTCCTGACCGAACAGCTTGCCGGAGATGAACTCTTCGACTACAAGGCGGCGGAGACCTACAGCCCCGATCAGATGGACTTGCTGGTGGCTACCGGCTTCCTGCGGATGGGGCCGGACTCGACCTACAGCACCGAGCAGAACAACCTGCCGGAGCGGCTGGACGTGGTGGCCACCCAGATTGAGATCCTGAGCTCGTCCACCATGGGGCTGACGCTGGCTTGCGCCCGCTGCCACGACCACAAGTTCGATCCGCTGTCCCAGCGGGACTACTATTCGCTGAGCGCCATCTTGAGGACCGCCTACGATCCCTACGACTGGCTCTCCCCCAGCATGGGCTGCATCGGGGTGGGAGCCAACTGCAACGATTCCAACACCCGGTTGTTGCCGCTGCCTTCGGACAGCGAGCTGCGGGAAGTGGAGGAGCACAACGCTCCCTTCAAGCGCAAGATCGCGGAACTGGAACGGCAACTGGAGCAGAAAGCCCAACCCCTCCGCAAGCAGATTCTCGAGGAGAAATTGGCGGCCCTTCCCGAGTCCCTGCGCCAGGATCTGAAAGAGGCCTCGCAGGCTGAACTCGATGAACGAACCCCGGTTCAGAAGTACCTGTTGGGCAAGTTCGCGGAAACCCTTCAGGTAACCCAAGGCGAAATCCTTCAGAAGTTCAAGGACTTTGCCGAGACCTACAAGGAGATCGAGGAGCAGATCAAGGACGAGAAGAAGAAGCTGAAGGACAAGCCCAAGATACGGGCGCTTTACGACATGGGAGGTCGTCCCACGCCCACTCGGATTCTGGGACGGGGCGAATACACCAATCCCGGGGACCAGGTGCTGCCCGGGGTGCCGGCGGTGCTCAACGGAGAGTTGACGCCCTACCGGGTGGAAAAGCCTGATTGGAGCACCGAAACCACCGGGCGGCGCCTGGCGCTGGCCAAGTGGTTGACTCAACCCAACCATCCTCTGACCTCCCGAGTCATGGTGAACCGTGTCTGGCAGCATCACTTCGGCGTGGGGCTGGTGAGCACGCCCGGCAACTTCGGAAGCACCGGAGCGCGACCATCCCATCCCAGGCTGCTGGACTGGCTGGCCCGCGAGTTCGTGGATGGCGGTTGGAGTTTCAAGGCCCTGCACCGGCTGGTCATGACTTCAACCGCCTACCGGCAGCAATCTCGGGCCCGACGGCATGCCCTGGAGCGAGACCCCGACAATCTCCTGCTGTCCCGTTTCCCACTGAGACGGATGGATGCGGACGCCCTCAGGGATTCCATTCTCAGGGTGGCCGGCCGGCTGGACCCGACCCGCTACGGTCCCGCCGACGAACTGGAGATCAAGCCCGACGGAGAGGTGATTGCCAAGGAGAGTCCCAAGGGTTATCGGAGAAGCATCTACGTGAGGCAGAGGCGCTCCCAGCCCCTCAGCCTGCTGGAGTCCTTCGATGCCCCGCTGCTGGTGCCCAACTGCCTCAAGCGGCCGCATTCCACGGTTTCATCCCAGGCCCTGCAACTGGAGAACAGCCAACTGGTGCGCCTCAGCGCACGCCACATGGCCGGTCGGGTGATTGACGCCGTGGGGGAGGACCCTTCCAGGCAGATCGAGCGGGTTTACCTGCTGGCGCTGAGCCGACCGCCCACTGCCGAGGAGTCCGCCAAGGCCGAGGAAGTCCTCGGCAGCTTGACCCGGGAATGGAAGCGGCATCTGGAAGTGGAAGTCCCGGCGGAGCCGGTAGCCAGCAAGGCCGAGTGGCTGGCGCTGGCATCCCTGTGTCACACTTTCCTCAACTCCGCCGAATTTCTGTATGTGAATTGAGAAGACTCCTGTTTCCGAGGCAGGGCAGGAGCTGCAATCGAGGAACAGATCCAATGAAATCCAGACAACGGCATGCCGGCGCCGGGAGTCGCCCGGAGCCCATGGATAGGCGAACCTTCTTTTCCCGGGTCGGCGACGGCCTGCAGGGAGCCGCCCTGGCCACCTTGCTGGGGACGGACCTGCTGGGACCGGATTCCCTGCTGGCGGCAGGTTCGCGCCAGGTTTACGATCTGAAAAAGCAGGACCCCCATTTCGAGCCCCGGGCCACCTCGGTCATTCAGTTGTTCATGAACGGCGGGCCCAGCCAGGTGGATCTGCTGGATCCCAAACCCGCCCTGGAGAAGTTCGCCGGTCAGCCTCCCAGCCGCGACCTGGCCAGCGAGATTCGAGCGGTGCGGGAAGCCGGCGGTCTCATGCCGTCTCCGTTCAAGTTCGCCAAGCACGGTGAATCGGGCATCGAGGTGTCGGAGGTGATGCCTCAACTGGCGGAGCAGGTGGACGATATTACCGTGATTCGCTCCATGTTCACGCCCCACATCGCCCACGAATCCTCGCTGTTTACCATGCACTCGGGGCGCATGTTTCCCGGGCGCCCCTCGCTGGGCGCCTGGGTGGTCTACGGCCTGGGCACCGAGAACCGGAACCTGCCCGCCTACGTGGTGCTGGACGATCCCAAGGGGCTGCCCATCAACGACATCCAGAACTGGCAGGCAGGCTTTTTGCCGGCCGTCTACCAGGGAACCCGGGTGCGTTCCGAGGGTTCGCCGTTACTGAACCTGCATCCCAGGGAGGAGTGGCCCAATCCGGTGGTGAAGCTGTCCCGTTCGCTTCTCAGGCACCTGGATCGAGACCACTTGAGCCGGCACCCGGCCGAACCGGAGCTGGAAGCCCGCATTGCCGGTTACGAGTTGGCGGCCCGCATGCAATTGGCCGCTTCGGATGCTCTGGATGTGTCGGGGGAATCCGAGGCCACCAAGGAGATGTACGGCCTCAACGACGAGCAGACCGCTTCCTACGGCAAGCGCTGCCTGATGGCGCGAAGACTGGTGGAGCGGGGAGTCCGGATGGTGCAGATCTACATCGAAGGCCAGATCTGGGACAACCACAGCGCCCTGGTCAAGAACCTGGGCTATGCCTGCCGCAAGACGGACAAGCCGGCCGCGGCGCTCCTAAAGGACTTGAAGCTTCGGGGATTGCTGGACCAGACACTGGTGGTTTGGGGAGGAGAATTCGGCCGGCTTCCCATCGCGCAGCAACCCGACAGCGGGGAGGTGGGGCGCGATCACGGCCCCTCGGGATTCAGTGTCTGGCTGGCCGGTGGCGGCATCAAGGCGGGTACCGTCTACGGTGCCACCGACGACATCGGCTACAAGGCGGCGGAAAACCCCGTCAGCGTGCACGACTTCCACGCCACCATCCTTCACCTGCTGGGCATGAACCACCGGCAGTTGATCTTCGAGCGCGAGGGCCGTAGCGAAAGACTGACGGACGAGTTTCCCGCCCGCATCGTCCAGGATATTATTGCCTGACCTTTACTGCACGGTTACCACGTTGCTGGCCTTCAGCCCCTTGGGACCGCGCTCGATGGTGAATTCCACCCGCTGTCCCTCATCCAGCGACCGGTAACCGTCCGCCTGCACGGCCGAGTAATGCACAAAGACATCCTCGCCGCCGTCATGGGAAATGAAACCGTAGCCTTTGCTTGAGTTGAACCACTTGACTGTTCCCTGAATTCTTTCTGACATAGCCCTTCGCTCACTCCTTCTCCAAATAGTTGACACCCCTGGGTCACCGAGTGTGGGGACAAAAAAAAGCCGCCTCAAACCGCGGCGGCTGCTTCAAATCCCAACAGACACTCGCCTCACCAGAGTCAGAGGCCACTATACGCTTCGGTATTTTCCTTGTCAATCCCGACCGTTGAATCTCAGATCCCGAGCAGCCGGCAGGCGTTCTCTCCCAGGACCTGTCGCTTGGCCTGGTTGCTGATGTCTGCCGTAAGGATCTTGCCGATCTGGCATCGCGGGTCCATCAGGGGGGTATCGGAGCCATACAGGACCCGCTCCGCTCCCGCCTTCCGCACCAGTTCCTCCACCACTCCCGGGCTGCGGAAGGAAGAGCAGGTCTCCAGGTAGACGTTGGGGCAGGCTTGGGCCGCCCGGATGGCCTGACTGCGGAAGGGCTCGACGTTTCCGGCATGACCGGCCACGAAGCGCGCCCCTGGGAATCGTGGCGCGACCTGGGAAAGGAAGCGGGGCGCGGTGGTGGGTTCGATGCCGGTGTGGGTAATGATCACCAGCCCGCGCCGGTGGGCGAAGTCGTAGACCGGGTCCCAGACCGGGTTGTCCAGAGGGAAGGGTGTATAGGAGGGATAGATCTTGATGGCCCGCATCCCAAGGTGGTCGACCGCCCGCTCCAGCTCGGGCGTCATGGTTTCGGGCATCAGAGGCGAGACGTAGGCAAAGCCGATGAAGCGATCGGGATGGCGCTTCACGAAGCGCGCGGTCAGGTCATTGCCGGTGCGGCCGTCGGGATGAAAGATGTTGAAGAGGCAGCTCTGGTCGATGCCGACAGCGTCCATGGCTCCAAGCATTTCGTCGGGATCATCCCTCATGCCCGTACCATCCCACCGGCCGACATGCCCGTGAAAATCGATCACCCTGGTTCCGGCAATCATCGATCCCCCCCTTCCTTCAAGATACGGTCGAGATTCCCGGAACAGAGCAGTTCCAGATCGCTCGTCTCCAGGCCCAGGTGGTGCAGCGAGAACAGCATTGGCCCCATGGCGTAGCGAGGGTAGAACGAACCGTAGACCAGGCGCCGGATTCCAAATTCCCGAATCAGAGGCGGAATCTTTCCCAGTCCCTCGTAGCGGCTCAGCTCCAGGTGGGCCCGGGGCAACTGGCGCAGGAGCGGACGGACGATCAGGGAATGGCTGTAATGGGCTCCCAGCAAGACCGTGACCAGGTCGGGGAACCGGCGCAGCATCTCCCTGGCCTCCACCGCCGGCGTGTCGGCCAGGGAAAGCCACAGGGGGATGCGCTCGGCAGCCAGCCATTCCAGCAGGTCCCCGTAGATCCAGTCCACAAAGGGAAGTCCGCATTCCCGGGAGTTGTGCAGGCGGACACTGGTGAGTTGGCCGGGGCGATGCAACTGCTGCAACTGGGCCAGGCTGTCGGGCGTGGGGTCGGCCACCCATTGAGGATGCAGAGCCGATTGCCCATCCACCCAGGACAGCAACCGCTCATTGCCTTCGAGAGCGCTCATCGCCTCTCCCTCGAGGTGGTAGATCAGCGCCCGCGCCACCCCGTGCCGGTCCATTTCCCGCAGGAGTTGCTCGGGGCTCTCGAAAGGCGAGGCCCGATTGCGGAGATGTCCCACGCCGATATTGGCGTCGAAAACAGGCACCCGGGCTCGGAAATTCAGGGTCGTCATGATCGAATGAAGTTTGTGTAGGCCCAGCCGCACACCCCTGTGGACCTGCCCGGGATTATCTCCCAAGTCGGGGCGCCTGTCGAGTCCGCGCTGCCTGCGACCAGCCTCTGTGGCGCCGGCCCCGCGCCGCTTGACCGTGGCGGGGTGGCTTCGCTAGCATGGGTCCACGACCCGGCCGGGAATGCGGGGCGGGTGAGGTGAGGTCGATACAACCGGGGGATACCCATGGCAACGCGCAAAGTCAAGATTGTGGATACCGACTGGTCCGCCCTGACGCTGGGGCAGCGCATCCGGCACCTGGAGGTTGAAGGTTTCGTGGTCTTGCCCGACCTGCTGGACAGCCAACACCTGGAGCGCTTGAGGGCCGAGACGGCCAGGATGGAGACCATACCCCGGGACTACAGCATTCACCAGCGCGGCCGGTCCAGCGTCCAGTTCTGGGGCGGACCCATTACCGAGTTGATCGCCCATCCGCCCACCATCGCCTTCCTGAAGGAGTTGTTCGGGGACCGGATCATCATGATGAGCTACGGCTACGACCGTTCCGAGCCCGGCCATCCCGGGATCAGCCTGCACAGCGACGGCCAGCCCTGGGGCTCCAGGATTTTCGGGTACAACCTGAGCTGTCCCCGCCTGGTGCGGGTCCTCTACTACCTGGAAGACCTGACGCCCGAAGTCTCTCCCTTCAAGGTGATTCCCCGATCCCATCTGAGCTTCCACAACGACGGCAACCCTTACCTCAGGTACGAGGACCATCCCGAGCAGGTGATGGTCACCTGCAAGGCGGGATCGGCCGCTCTGATCAACCAGAACGTCTTCCACGGAAACTTCCCCAACGTGGGCACCTACGCCCGCGAGATGCTGGCCATCGCCTACCGACCCGCCTGGGCCGGACCCGGGAGCGAGATCGATCCCTGGGATCCGGAAGAGCTGGCCAAGGTCTCCCCGGCAGTCCGAGAGGTGATGGGCGACCGCAACACCCGTATCTGGAACTATGGCGGGGGCAACAAGCCTCCCAACATGCCGCTGGAGGCCCCCGGCATCGATCCCAGCCGCTGGGAACGGGTGAGCTGACCTTTCCTGCCTCGAAGCGCAGAAGCTTTCTGCGGCCCTTGTGTATGTGGAGGGGGCTGTAGCGTGGCAATCATGGCCGAACTGGACCACAAGTGACGCCCGGGAGATGCCGCTGGCACCCTACATTTTGTGGTTTTCAGGAGCTCGGATCCTCGGTGGCCGGTAAGTCCTTTGGAATGAGTAACGGCAACTTCCGATAATATCCGGTTATGTCAACTGTTGAGGGGTTGGGGGTCTGATGGGAATCGTGACCAACCGAAGTTCCCGCAGCGGGGAATTGGCCCTTTTGTTGGCGGCTCTTGTCTTTCTGACCGGCTCTCAATCCCAATCGTGCAGGGTCGATACTAGCGATGAGTACATTGAGCAACTCCGCGAGTCGGTGGTTAACCTGGATCCCGAGCAGCTACGCCAAGCCGCCGGCCAAGGTGACGCTTCGTCTCAAACCAGCTTGGGCCTTATGTATTTCCATGGTGAGGGAGTAGAGGAAGATAAGGTGGAGGCCGCCACGTGGTTCCGAGAGTCTGCCGAGCGGGGCCACGCCGAAGCTCAATACGCACTAGGCCACATGTACGCCTATGGCAAGGGAGTGCCGGAGGATGGTTGGGAGGCGACAAAGTGGTTTCGGCTAGCGGCGGAGCAAGGTAACGTCAAAGCTCAATTCAGGCTGGGGACCGCATACCGGTTGGGCGGTTTTGGAGGCAGTAGCGCAGGTGGTCCCCCGAAAGACCCCGTGGAGGCGGTGAGATGGGTCCGGATGGCCGCAGAGCAAGGCAACACTGACGCGCAATCCACGCTGGGCGACCTGTACGCCAAGGGTGAGGGAGTGCCGCAGGACACTGAGGAGGCGGTGAGGTGGGTCCAGATGGCCGCAGAGCAAGGGAATGCCGACGCTCAACTTTGGCTAGGACTTAGCTATTTCGAGGGGGAGTTCGAGGGGGAGGAAGTGGCGAAGGACCCCTCAGAGGCGGTGAGGTGGTTGCGGATGGCCGCAGAGCAGGGAGACGCAATTGCTCAGGCGTTTCTGTTTTATATCTACATCGACGGCAGCCAGGGAATAGCGCAGGACTATTCAGAGGCGCTTAAATGGTTGCTCCTGGCCACCGATCAGGACCTCGCTGAAACCCAACTCAGCCTCGGCCAAACGTACGAGGAAGGAGACAACGAATGGGAAATTCAGAAGGATTACGTGAAAGCCTATGCTTGGTACATTCTTGCTGCTGCCCAAGGAAGTGGAGAGGCCTCCGAACTCAAAGACTCGCTCAGGGAGAAAATGACCGCAGAGCAGGTGGGAGAGGCTCAAGACCTCGCCGCCGAGCTCCGGGAGCACATCGAATCCTCAAAGTCGGAGTAACCTCCCCCAGCTTCCAAAATCTCATTGTGAAAACTTGCCGAAAATCAGTAACTCCCACCTTTTCAACCACTTCATGAAAACAGAGGCCGCAGCCGAGCCGGCCAGGGACCCCCGACCACAAGATGTTGTGGCCCGGAGCTGAGATCGTAGGCCCTTCGGTGCCAGTCTGAAAGCCGCTGCGGGTGGCGGTGACGGAGCTGGTTTCCTGAAGAATTGACCGAGGATGCAGGCACGTGTTTGGCATTGTGGCTCTTGGCGGTTGGTTGGGATGGATAGTGCGAATTGCCTTCTGAGATTTGGACCCCAGTAACGGGATTCAAGCCCTTCCACCGCTATCCCCGGGCGGAACAGTCCGATAGTGACCGCCCCCTTCGCACGGGCGAAGGTGACTGTATAAATCCCTGACTTCTACCTGCTGCGGCTCCGACACAGTGCTCATTGATCGAGTCTCTCGATGCGGACCACGAGGCTGTCCGTAAACCGCTCGACAATCTCGGTGACGGTCGCATCGCGGGAGTTGCCGCTTATGGCTCGGGCGGTAACACAGCTTAATCGGACGAGGGAGGGCATACCCACTGGGCGAAGTAGGCGGGTGCCCATTTGCGGGCCAGGTGAATGTTCAGAAGGGTAAGACTGCCGTGGGGGAGTGCGGTCTCGGCTTCCATCCAGGCCTCGGCCGCGGCAAAGGAGGGCAGCTCGGCCAGCCCAACTTCTTGCCAGTCCGCCTGGGGGGCCATGAGCCGGAACAGCTCCAGCCGTATCAAACCGTGGCGTCGGGCGACCGCTCTCAACTTGCGGGCCTGCCTGATCTCACCGCGCTCCTTGGGCGACAGCTCGGCGGCCCCGGGCAGCCAGCGCCGGAAGGTCAGAACAACCAAGCTGGCGGGGTCTGTCTTCAGGGATGGAATGCGGTGGGGGTCATCGCCTGAGGCAGGCGATTTCCGTGCGGGGGGGCGGGAGGCCCGGTCAATGAAGCCGTCAGGGTACGCCCGGCGTGCGAGATGGTACTCGTAGTAGCCGTAGCGCCCGTAGGGCGGGGCCATCTCGGCCCGAATCCAGGTTTCGGCTCCCGCCAGGGAGGGGAATTCGATCACCCAGAAGCGCTGCCAGTTGTTGTGGGGACCGAGCAGTCGAAACCCCTCCAGGTGCATCAGCCGGAATTGGCGCGACACCAACAACATCAGGTCGACGTGTTCCTGCGAGAAGGCGTCCTGCTCCTTCCGGGAGAGACGATGCCAGGCCGGAAGTCGGCCGCCCTTGAAAAGGACCACGACCGACTCATTCCCGGGATCGGCGGTCCGTCCGGGACTCTGGTCGCTGGGTGTCATAGGCTATTCCGCCAAAAAGGAGGCGCTCAAGTTCCTTCGGCCTGCTGGAAGGGTACGGGAGTCGTCGGGAAGTGGCCGTACTCGTCTCGCCCGCAGACCAGGACCGGCCGGTAGTGTCTTCCCAGAGAGTTGGCCCGAACCTGCCTGACCCTGGGAGAGATGAATCGGATGGCCAGGCCGCAACGCCGTCTGGCGGAGCGGTTGGGATTGCTTCCGTGGATGAGCATGCCGTCGTGGACCGACATCTGGCCGGCCTTCAGCACGAGGTCCACCGTTTGGCTCGAATCGAAGCTCTCCTCGGGGATTTCCTGGTTGATGCTGAGCAGATTTCCATCCGTTGCCGACGTGCCGTGGTTCAGAATGCCGTGGCGGTGGGACCCGGGAACGACCCGCATGCAGCCGTTGTCGACATCCACGTCGTCGATGGCCAGCCAGGCGGTGACCGCTTGCGGCGGTTCCAGTCCCCAGTAGGTCACGTCCTGGTGCCAAGCCACGAACTTGTCGCCTCTGGACACGGAGGGATACTTGCAGAAAAAATGGTTGCCCAGGAGCAGGACGTCGGGGCCGAGGACCGAACGGACCGCTTCCAGAACCGGAGGATGGGTGCTGAGCCGCCAGACGAACTCATGGGTGAAGTGCAGGTTGTTGAGCCCGATCTCGGCTTTTCCCAGTCCCTGGTCCGTTTCCAGGGCGTCGAACTGCGAACGGTAGTCCTTGATTTCGGATTCCGGGAAGACCTCCAGGCCGGTCAGATATCCCTGGCTTTGCCACAACTCCGACCTGGAGCGCTGCAGGGTTGTCGTTGGCATTCGGTGCAGATCTCCTCGGGGTTGTTGCACGACGCGGTTACCGGGTGGAGTCGATCACGGGCGGCACGGGCTTCGAGCTGCTGCGCCCTGAACCGCCGCGGGCTCAGTCTAATTCAGTTTGCTGCGAGCCGCGCAAATATTTTGGCCCTTCGTTGTTCTTCGTGTGTCTTCGTGGATAACTCTTTTTTCTGTTGCTTCAGGTAAGCGTATCGCCCATTGGGCGCGGAGCACTCCGCTGCCTGCCTGGAAAGACGGTGAAACGGAGGTGAAATCCCCTTCACCCGGTGCTATTCTTTCGGCACCGGCCGGTCACAATAACTTTTTCGCCTCAGGCGCGACTCGATTCAAAGCCCCGGGTCAGGGCCGGACTAATATTCCTGTCGGCAGGTTCGGCAGCAACGGGAGGTCAGGGATGGAATCTCAAGCGATTTCCAGGCAGGAGTTTCAGAGCCGCTACGCTCGCGTGCAACGTTTTTTGGAGGACCGGCAGTTGGGGGCCTTGCTGGCCTATTCGCCGGCGCGCGAGCACAAGTGGGGTCAGACCGGTCATGTCTCCTATCTGTCGGGTTGGGCCAACGATGACCGGATCGTGGAGACGGTGGTGGTGGTGCCCCGCCGGGGCGACCCGGTGATGCTGGCCGCCGGCATGCAGTTCATGTTCGAGCAGGCCGCCGAGGTGTCTCCCATCGAGGACATGCGGCTGGTGGAAGCCGTCGACCCCAATGCGGTGGCGGGTCATCGGGGCGGGAACGGGGACGATGGCCCCCGAGACTTTGCCGGGCAAACCCTGTCCGTCCTGGAAGAAAACGGCCTGGGAGGAGAAGGGGTAGGCGTGGTCGGGGTGAGCACCATGCCGGCTCCCTTCTACGAAGGGCTGGCTCGCGGCCTGGGGGACCGGCTCCATCGGGTGGACGACGTGGTTTCCCAACTCCGATCTGTCAAGAGCGAGGCGGAACTGCAGTTGATGCGGCGGGCGGCCGAGCTGAGCGATCTGGGATTTCAAACCATGCTGGAGGTCGCCAGGCCCGGGCTGCCCGGAATAGAAATCGTGGCCGAGATGGAGCGGGTAGCCCGCCGGGAAGGAGCCGACCACGCCAAGTACTGGATGGCTTCGGGTCCGCCCCCCGACTGGAACAACACCCGCCTCGACATCCGGCCCCATGAGCGCATCCTTCAATACGGCGACCTGATGGCCAGTTGCTCCTACATCGTCTACCAGGGGTACTGGTGCCACGGGCATCGCACCGGAACCCTGGGGAAACCCTGCGACGCCCTCACCAGGCTGTGCCAGGTGACACGGGAGGCCCACGATCGGGCGCAGGAGATTCTGAAGCCGGGCACTCCCGTGGCCGAATTGGGCCGGACCATCCGAGAGCACGTGGAGCCCCACGGTCTGGATCTGCTGGGAGGCAGAATCGGACACGGCATCGGCATGGATTACAGCGAGCAGCCCGTCCCCTTCGACGACAGCAACCCGGCCCCCATGCAGGCCGGAATGACCGCCGTGATGCACGCCGTCTTCGGCCTGCCGGGAACGGGCAAGATGTTTGTCCCGCTGGGCGACGTGTTCCACCTGGCCGAGGACGGTCCGGAGCTGCTCATGGGTTTCCCGCGAACTCCCTTTGTCGCCGGGCAGTAGGCAATCGACCTCCCGGCCTCAGGCCCTTGAAAGTTCGTCGATCACCTGGCGGCAGTTCAGGATCTTTTCAGCCAGGTCGAGCGGGCGGTAGTAGTAGTGGTTGGAGGCCTCGAAGGCGATGGTGGAGTGGCGCCGGGCGATGGAGAATTGAGCCTGCGCCAACTCGATTTCGGCCCGGGCGATCTCGATCATCCGCTTGGCAACCTCGGGTTCCGTCCCTTGACTCTGACGGAGCTTCTCCCTCAACAGATAGAACTCCACCTGGTTGGCCGTGCTCTGGAAGTGGTGCTGGCAGGTCTCGGCAATCGCCACGTCCATCTCGGCAAAGTCCTTTCTTGTCGGCGGCACTTTCTCCGCGCCCTGCCGGAAGCGGGCCAGCCCCTGGCGCCAACCGGCGGCCAGCTTGCGGAACTGCCGCTTCACGACTTCGGGCGGGTAGTCTCCCGACCAGCGTCGGAAGTCGTCCTGGGGGAAGAGCATCATACTGGAGCGGTATCCGGTGGGGTGGAGGCGCAGCGGGTTGGCCGGTCCGTGCTGGGTGGGAATGTTGTAGATGCGGACCCCGTAGGGGAATTCCTGGAAGGCCTGGCTGAACCGGCCCCAGGCTTCGACCATCAGCGGGGCCGCCACCGGGCCGTAGCGGCGGGTTGCCAACTCCAGGAGGATGTCCCGGTTGGTTCCCGCCGGACGGAAATAGTAGGCCTTGGCCGCCTCCAGGTTGGGCGAGGCATAGCCCCCGCAGGTCCAGGAGGGCATGATGCCGCTGATGCCTGCCTCGGCGAGTTTCTCGCAGTGTTGGAGGATCAGATCCACCACGGGGATATAGGGCACCGCCGAGATCTCCCAGGTGTTGTTGAACTGCAGCTTGGCCATGGTGCGGACGCCCTCCCGGTCGGCCCTGGCCCAGTTGCGCCGGGCCCGGGGTCCGGGCCCCACCACTGAAATGGAGTACTCTCCGACCTCTGTCTTTACTCCACCCCTGGACACCGGCTGCTCCCACTCGCTGATGCTCATGAAGCGCACGTCCTTGGGCAGCAGCGGGATGAGGTTGGCTGCCAGGTCGTCTCCCCAGCCCCAGTCCCAGGCGATGACCTCGGCGTTGGAGCTTGCCCTCCGAACCCCTTCCCGAAAGGTGCCGATCAGTTCGCCGATAGTGTCCCAGCTCTTCCGTTGGGAGCAGCGGGGGCACCCCTCGGCCCGGGGAGCTTCCCGGCCCCAACTGCTGCCGTGAGAGAAGCAGTTGGTGTGGTTTTCCGACATGGTGATGGAGAACCATCCCCCCAGGTCGGGAACCTGCCGCATGACATGGGTAAGGCTGTCGGCGATCCATCGGCGCACCCTGGGGACGCTGGTGCACATGGCGAAAAAGCCCCTGTCGGGAGAGCCCTTGATGTCGGGGTGCCGCTCAAAGAAGGATGGCGGCATGGCGCGCGGCTCGTTCAGGTAGAGGTAGATCCGGACGCCGAACCCGAGGGCGTGCTCCACCAGGGAGTTGAGCCGTTGCAGGCGTTTTTCCCAGCCCTTGCCGAATTCCGGAAACTCCGGGGAGGGGGCCAGGGTGCTGAGCAGGGAGTGCATCCAGACCCCGTTGATGCCGGCCCGGGCCAGCGCTTCCAGGTAGGGTCCGGGGAAGGGATCGATATCCTCTTCCAGCAGCGGATCTCCGAAGAGCGCCAGGTAGGAGTAGAGGTAACGGGGGTCCCAGGCTGTCTCGCGCCGCAGGGTTCCTTTGGGCACAAAGGGGCCGCCTCGAAGCTCCATCCGGTCCTGAAGCCAGTAGAGGCCTTGCTGGACGTCTTCTTCCTGCTGACCGGTGATATGCAGCTCCCGCGAGCCCACCCGGACTTGGAAACCTCGGGTCCCGCCGGCCCCGGCAGAGCCTACTTCCATCCGAATGGTTTTCCCACGGGAGGGCGAGGCGGTGGCGATCTCCACCCGAGCTCCCATGGAGCCGGCCAGGTAATCCCGGAAGCGTCGGGCAGCTTGGGCCAGCCTGGGCTGTTCAGGTTGCATCAGGCTCCAGCCGTTGCTGAGATCGGCTTCGGCTCGGGAGGCTCTTCGGGTGGCATCCCGCAATTGGGGTCGCCGGGCCAGGCTCAGTTCCCGGACGAAGTGGAAGGGTTCCTGTCCGGATTCCTGGAGCCGGCTTCCCAGCGTGTCCTGCAGGATCTCTCGAATATGAGCGGCCCGGCGCAGTTCTTCAGCGCCGGGGCTGCGATAGAGCAGTTCCCCACAGTCAGGCTTGGGCCCCAGCTTGATGTCCAGAAAATCGTCTTCCTTGAGGGCGAACTCGAACTTGGCGCGGTCCCAGTCCAGGAGCTGGATGAGTTGGTGGCGAGGGAGCAGGTGCCAGTTCTGACGGATCACGGTGATGTGAAACCGCCTGAGTTGTTCGAGACTCAGAGAGCGCTTGGAGGGAAGCCCCATGGAGGCGCCCAGGGTCAGGACGTTGGCCTCGCTGGTCCTCAGCACCCTAGCGATCCGGGAGGTGTTGACCAGCTCCCAGTTGCGCCACACGAACTGAAAGACACGATTGGGGAAGTGCGGTTCCGGGATGGGCCGGAGCGAAGACGTGGGAGGGTCTTCCAGGCGGCAGCGGCTGAGGCCGAGAGCCAGCGGACCCAGGTATAGAAAATCCCGTCGGTGCATGGCTGCCCTTTCGCGGTCGCAGCTTCGCAGTCGGCTTGTTGGCGCTGGTGGGTCTTACTCCAGGAAAGCCTAGCACCAGGCCAGGACGTTAGCAATCGTCAGGGAAACATGGATGGACAGGATGGACAGGAATCGGGCAAGAAGCCTTATGCAGGCCTCAAGTTTGGGGGAATTGGGGAGCGGACGCCACCTCCCGGGGATCGCAACTCTTCCCGGTAATAGATCCCGCGGGTGAGGAGTTTTGCAAGAGGCTCATCATTCATCATTTCCAGCAGCGTGGGATCGCCCCGGCCCAGCTCCTGAGCACCTTATTCCCGCCGGCAGTCGGGGTGATAGAATAGCCGGCCATGTTTTCGACCCTGCATCCACTCGACCTGGCCGTCCTGGCCGTCTATTTCCTGGTGGTGACTTTTCTGGGGGTGGTGGTCGGCAAGAGGCAGACCAAAAACCTTCGTGACTTCTTCACCGCGGGGGGCAAATGGGGGTCGCTGGTGGCTTTCATCTACGTCTTTGCCTCCTCGGTAGGGGGAGCAGAGGCGGTGGTGGTCGGCGGAGCGGCCTACCGGAGCGGCCTGTCTGGGGTTTGGCTGTGGTTTGCCGGTGGCGTCGGCCTGATCGTCTACTACATCTTTGCCCCCATCTACAAGCGGGTCCGGGTCTTCAATCTGGCCGAGGTCTTCGAGATGCGCTTCGGCCCGGGGGTGGCCACCTGTATTGCCTTCCTGGGAAGCGTGCTGAGTCTGTTTCTCATCGGCACCTTCGCTCTGGCGGTGGCCAAGACCATCGCTGGACTGACGGGCTGGTCGGTGGAAATTACCTTGCTGGCGGCCTGCCTGGTGGTGGCCCTCTACGTGGGATCGGGAGGCCTGATGTCCTCTCTGCTGACCGATCTGTTCCAGGGCCTCTTGGCGCTGACGGTCTTCTGCTTCCTGTTGCTTCCCTTCCTCTGGACGGAGGTGGACGGGTTTCAAGGCCTGGTGAATGTGGCTCCGGAGCGCTGGTCGCTCTTCTCGGAGGAAATTCCGCTCACCTACGTGCTGGCCTTGATCCTGGGCGGACTGGGGGCGGTAGCCACCCCCGTGCTGTTCAGTTTCATGGTGGTGGGCAGGGACGAACGGGCGGCCACCCAGTGCGCCTGGAGCCACATCTGGAAGCGGATCATGACGGTGCTGTTTGCCGTCTACGGAATCATGTTCGCCATCTACAAGCCCGGACTCCACACTCAGCCGCTTCCTCAGGATACCGAGCTGGTCTGGGGGATCGTGATGAAGGAGATCGTTCCGGCCGGACTGCTAGGGTTGCTGGTGGCCAGCTTCTTTGCCGCCTTGATGTCCACGGTGGACACCATGGCCACCGCCAGCTCGGCCATGACGGTGGACTACCTGTTCAAGAAACGCTGGTTTCCAGGGCGCAGCCAGCAGTTCTACCTGCGTTGGGCCCGGGTGGGAGGGATCGTGGCGGTCCTGCTCGCCTACCTGATTACCCTGCAGTTTTCCACGCTCAAGGAGATCATCGAGTTCGTGGCGCCGCTCCAGGGGTTCCTGGGCATCCCCCTGTTTTTCGGGATCGCCTGGAGAGGGGCCAATCGGCGCGGAGTCTGGGCCGCGCTGGGAGTGGGCATCAGTCTGCTCTGGGTGGTGCAGATCTTCTACGAGGGGCCGCCCAGCGCCAAGGTGCCGATGAGCGTATTCCCCCCGATAGGGGCGGCCGCCCTGACCATGTTCCTGGTCAGCCGGTTCACCCGGCCCGAGTCGGAGACACGCCTGCAGCGCTTCTACTGCATCCTGAATACGCCGCTGGGACGTGAGGAGCGGTTGAGCGCCGTGGGAATCCGTTTGCCGGCCATGGAGGGCTCGGACGGGGGCGCCCGGATGGAAGAGAAGCTCGATGAAGCCTCCCTGGCGCGGCTCTACCGGTCCTACGCCGCCCAAAAGATCTGGGGCCGGGAGAGCTCGATCGAGCTGGTCCGGGAGCCGGGACTGGAGTGGTACTACCGGGGTCTGCTCTGGTTTGCCCTGTGCTGCGGCCTGATGGTGTCCCTGGTCTGGGCGGGATCGGCTCTGATGGTTTATCTGAGCTCGCAGGCCGGGGGGTAGCCGCCGTTTCTCTTCAAGGACAAAAAGACATCCACCAAGCCCGTCGCAGAATTCACAATCGGGAATGACGTTGAGGCGGCAAGAGGTGATGTGCTGCAGGCTCCGGCAATCACCACTAAAAGCACAAGAGGCGACAGAAGCCACAAAAAGCACAAAAGGCACAAAACGAGGTTCTTGATTTCTAGTCTTGCCAAACGGATGGTCCCTTTTGTGTTTTTGTGCCTTTTGTGGCCATTGAATTTCAGACGCCAAACAGGTTCAGTGTCATCTGGCCATTGACGGACTCGGGAGGACAGACCCTTGATCTGAATAAGGATCTCGCGACTCCGAACTCTGCAAAAGGCTCACTCGACTGTCGAGAGTAGCAGGGGAGGATTTCATGGCGTCCGTTTTGCCCGCGCCTGGTTCGGAGGGACTCTTTGTCGAGGGGTATGCGGATCGACTGAGCGTCCCGGCCGGAGACGGGATCGGCTTTCACGTTTCCACCAGCCTGCCCCGGTACTCGGCGGAGATCGCACGTGTGGGAGCCCGGCGGGAGGTGGTGTGGACCCGGGATGGCCTGTTGGGGGCTAGCCATCCGGTCCCGGCCAATGCCTCCAGCCACGGCTGCGGCTGGCCTGCCGCGTTCCGCATCGAAGTGCCCCTTGACTGGTCCTCGGGGTACTACAGCCTGGTCCTGCGCGGAGAGGGAGCTCATGGCGGGGTCCGGGGCGAGATCTCCTTCGTGGTCAGAGCGGCCCGGCCGGGTCGAGAGTCCACCATCCTCCTGCAGCGCACCACCAACACCGATGCCGCCTACAACAGTTGGGGCGGGTACACGCTCTACGGCGGCCCTGACGGACCCGCCCACCGGGTCTCCTTCGACCGGCCCTACGCGGGATTCGACCAGGACGGCATCTACCTGTTCACCCTGGAAGGCCGGTTCGAGAAGGATCTGGACGTGCGGCGCATTTCCGAGTCTCTGCGGGCGGCTTTCCGGGGCGTCGGAATCGAGATTGCCCCCCATTCCTTCGTCCAGGTGACTCACCCGGGCCGCCGCTGGTACCTGGTGGTTCCGGGCATTACCTATACCTTGAAGTCGGACGGGCGGTATTTGAAGGTCTACGATGGATTCACCACCTGGGAAAGTGGATGGCGCAACTGGGAGAAGTTCTTCGTGGCCTGGGCCGAGCGCTCCGGCTATCGGCTGGAATACGCTGTCAACACCGACCTGGAGTTCCACCCGGAAATCCTTCGGCACTATCGGCTGGTGCTCAGCGTGGGGCATGACGAGTACTGGTCGGCGCCCATGCGGGATCACCTGGAGCAATTCGTGGCCGACGGTGGCAACGTGGCCTTCTTCAGCGGCAACAACCTCTGGTGGCAGGTTCGGAGCGAAGACCGCGGACGGGCACTGGTCTGCTGGAAGGACTTCAAGCGGGATCCCTACTATGCCTCGGGCCGCCACGACCAGCTCACCACCCTCTGGTGCCACCACCGGATCGGAAGGCCGGAGAACCGGCTCACCGGAGTGAGCTTCGCCCGGGGGGGCTACCACGACTTCTTTGACCAGTACCGGGACGGACCGGGCCATTACACCGTTCATCGGTCCGACCACTGGGTCTTCGAGGGCACGGGGCTGGGCGAGGGCGATCCTCTGGGAGGCACGGACAGGTTGGTGGGCTATGAGTGCGACGGTTGCGACTTCGGCTGGGAAGGCGGCCGGCCGGTTCCGACCGGGCGTGAAGGGACCCCGGAAAATTTCACCATCCTGGCCACCGCCCCGGCCGCTCTCTCCCACGCGGACGATTCGGTTCGCCTGGCCTCGGAAGCCCTCTACGGCGAGGGGACTGCCAGGGAAATCGCCCAGCCCGGGGCTGCCGTCATGGGCCTTTACAGCCGCGGAGGGACCGTTTTCACCACCGGCTGTACCGAGTGGGCCAAGGGCCTGCGGGGCCGGGACAAGACGGTGGAGCGCATCACCCGCAATCTACTGAACCGGCTGTCGAAGTGAGTGGATTGTGGTCAGTGGCTAGTGGTCAGCCGAGGCCCCGCCCCGTACGACGTCACGGATCGTACAGGGTGAAACGGGGGTGTTCCTGGCAGGCGTGGCTTGGGGAGGATGTGCGGTTTCGAGACTCGGCCCTTAAGTCGCCGCCTACGCGGCTACGGCAGCGCGGAGCCCACACCCCCATGGGCTTCCGCCCACGGCTAAGTGCTGGCGCGGCTACGCCGCTCTATAAGGATGGCCTGTAGGGAACGTTTCCTGGGACGACCCACGCCAACCGCGGCTTCACCGCTCTCCCTGAAATCACGACGCTGCCGGGGGTGTTAGGATTTTCTGACTGACGCCGCCGTGGGCGCCAGCCCGGGTGAGCCATGGGGAAACGTCTCGTACGGGTGTTGAGCCGCGAATGCGGCGGCAGCAAATGCCTGTAAACGGGGGTCAAGCGCTGAGCAACGCAATGGCGTTTCTCACATGCACATAGGCAGCGTGAACCGGCCTCCTCAAGAGCCGCGAAGGCGGCGCCAGCACTTAGCCGTGGGCGTCAGCCCATGGAACACAGGCGTTCAGGACTGGTTCCAGTACTTGTCCACGTACTCCTGCATCTTGCTGAGCATGAAGCGTGAGGACTGCACCGCCCGGTCGCCGTCCCAGGCGAATACCTGGCTGGTCATGATGCCGTCGAACTCGATCTCCGCCAATGTCGAGAAGAACGCCTCCCAGTCCACCTCGCCCGCGCCGATATCCAGGTGCTGGTGAATCCGAGCCGGTGTGCCGGCCGGGTTCATGATGTAGCGCCAGCCTCGCTTGTGGTTGAAGGAGTCGGCCACGTGGACGTGGGCCAGGACCGGGGCCGCGTAGCGCACCATGGCGGCCACGTCATCGCCCAGGTGAAAGGTGTGGGGGGCGCAGTAGAGATACTTGACCCAGGGGGAATTGATGGACCGGATCATGTCCACCGCCAAGTTGTTCTCCTCCACGAAATCGTCCGGATGGGCCTCGATGTGCAAGGGCAGTTGCTCGGCCTCGAAGACGGGCAGCAACTCCTCCATCGACTTCCAGAATGCCGCCTCGCTGGCCTCGGCGTGGGCTTCGGGTCCGGCGAATGCCGTCGACTGCGGCGAGGGTCCGCGGTCGAAGATGGAGTTGACCGTCCGGCATTCGATCTCCTTGACGATGGGGATGGCCCATTTCCAGTAACGCACCGCCGCCTGGCGTTCCTGTTCGTCGGGGCTGGCCCAGCGATAGGTCAGCAGCAGACTGACCAGGTTCATTCCGGTCTCTTGAAGCGCCTGCTTGAGTTCCCGAATCCTGGTCTTGTCGGCTCGCGGCGGCCAGTACTCGGGAAAGAAATCGTCGCGGGAGCAGAGCTCCAGGTTTTCCCAACCCAGGTCCGCAACCAATCGGACCACGTCGGGAAGGGGGCGGTCGCAATGCATCAGGGGATCCAATGCCAATTGCATGGGTCAGCTCCTTGAGGAAGGGGTAGAGGGGTGATTATCGAATCAACTCTATCCCAGGTGGGAATGTTGCCGCAACCGCGGGCCGGCATTGCCCCCCACGGCAGCGGCCATCGCCTGTAGGTTGGCCTGTGCGTACCCGCGACGGCGCACAAGATCTCGCCGTTGGCTCGCCTTGTGCGACCCCCCCACCGCAGAAGCCTTCGCCATTCGGCTCGGGCTTCTGCGACTCCCCCTCAAGGGGGGAGTGATACTCGTGTTTGAAGGGACGTTTGGGGGGAATTGGGGGCGGGATGACCTGCGGGGAATAACTGAGGCCTTATAAGGAGCAACAGTAATCACTCCCCCCTTGAGGGGGAGTCGGCGAGAGGGCGAAGCCCGTCTTCGAGCCGGTGGGGGGCAAACGCGGCGTCCCTTTGGCGCATGCCCGCAGTCGATCCGGTGGGGGGCAAACGCGGCGTCCCGTGAGGAAGAGTCCGTGGCGTGGGCAGCGTCCGCGGGTAGCCGGGGTCGCGAGCCATTGGAAACCCTGACGGTCAGCTTGCTACAATGGACGCTTCGCCGACAGATTGTCTTCCTCCTTCACTTCAATCCATGCAAGGGTGGACCATGAATACCATCTCCAAGCATCCGATGTTCTTGTGGGTTACGGCGACGGCCTCGCTGTTTCTGGCAATATCCTGCGCTCCCAGCCCACCCGCACAGAAGGCGGAAGCGGAGAGCCAACCCGGCCCTGAGGAGATCCCCGCCCGGTCTCTCTTCAACGGGCGGGACCTGGAGGGGTGGCATACCAACTCCGAAAAGATCGGTCACGGGACGGGAGGGCGCTGGACGGTGGAAGACGGGGCCATCGTGGGTGAGCAGGATCCTCCGGGGAGCGGTAACGGAGGCATCCTGCTGACGGATCGGACGTTCGGCGATTTCGAAGTCACCCTGGAGGTCAAGCCCGACTGGGGTGTCTGTTCGGGCCTGTTCCTGCGCAGCACCGAAAAGGGACAGTGTTACCAGGTCATGATCGACTACCGGGAGAAGGGCAATATCGGCGAGATCTACCGCGAGGGCCTGGATGGAAGATCCAATGCGACCTTTCGCCTTCACGGCATCCATGGGGAGGGCGGCGACAAAGTCCTGACGGGAATCGAGGCCCGCCCCGCCGAAAGCAATCAGCGCGGCGCGGGCGGCGAGCCCGGCTTCGCCGTGGAAGACTGGGCCAGGATCTGGAAGCTGAACGATTGGAACAGGCTGAAGGCACGCATCGTGGGCAACCCGCCCACCATCACCACCAGCCTGAACGGCCACTTCATCACCGAGTACACCAGTGAGCAAACCTTTGAAGGGACCCTGGAAGACCGCGGATTCGTGGCGGTCCAGGTGCACGGGGGAAAATCCTGGCCCGCCGGAGCCAGAATCCGCTTTCGGAATATGAGGGTGAAGGCGCTTTAGGTCTGCATCCGTCCCTGTCGTCCCGTTCAACCTCCATCAACTGCCAGGATGGAGACGTTCACACTATGGGCGCCGGGTTGCTGGCGGAACTGGGGCTATGCGCATCAGGGCAGGAAGCGTATCAAGGCAATGGTCATGGTGGCGTTGGCCAGGATGACGGCGACAGCCACTCCCATGGCGACCTTGAGCATGTCGGCCTTGAGATCGGCGATATCGGCTTTGGTGGCCATAGATTTTAGCTCAGCCTTGACTTCGGAGATGTCAGCTTTAGTGGCAACCGCATCGTCGAATGCCTCTGCCATGGTGGCGACAATGGCTTCGGCCTGATCTGCGGCGACGCCGGCGGCCTTGAGGTTGCGGCTGGCTTTCAGCGTGTCGAAAATGGCGGTAGTCATGTGTAATCTCTTTCCTAGAGCCTAGCACAATCCAGGCGGGCTCACCAAGACCTCAACATCGAGGCGAAATTTCAGGAGTCTGGCTATGAGACGACGACAATTTTTAAAGACGGTAGGCGCGGGCGCTCCCGCAAGCCTGGTTGTAACCGGTAGCTCTGCAGGGATGAGTCCGGCAGCAAAGAGGGAATCGAAGCGGCGCAAGGAACCCCGCGTCTTTCTTTTCGACGACGGGCGCCACGCCGCCGATCTGTACTGTTTCGAGCCTCCGGTAACTCCGGCCGACCATGCCGCCATCGTGGATCAACTGGCCGGCAGCGGGGCCGATACCCTGGTCTACTTTGCC
>JAJECY010000151.1 GCA_022821775.1 Acidobacteriota bacterium | reverse complement strand
GTTGAAATCCTGCCCACCATGATTTCCACCTCGATCAAAGCCGGAGACTCGGTCTATCATCGATTGGCCGGCGGTGGAGGATGGGGAGATCCCCTCAGCAGAAATCCGGCGGCAGTGGCTCGGGACGTCAGAAACGACAAGGTTTCTTCGGGAAGTGCCCGGAAGGACTATGGCGTCGTCTTGGACAGCACCGGTGAGGTGGACCCGGTGGCAACGGCGAGCCTGCGGCGGGAGATGAGAAGCCGGGTGGGTAAATGATGAGTGATGAATGATTTTCTTGACCCGTGTTGCAGCGTTTTTGCACTCATGACCAGTCTGTGCAGTGGTCGGAAACCATCGTGCCATTCCGCGGTCTCCTCGAGTGGAATGGCGAGTGAAGGTGGAATCAGAGAGGGGTCTTCGGAATGAGTTGCGATCTGATCCTGCGAGGCGGGGAAGTCCTGGACGGGACAGGGAGACCGTCCTTTCGGGCTGATCTGGCCGTCACGGACGGGCGAATTTCGGAGGTTGGCTCGATCGGGGAAGCTGAAGGAGTTACCGAGTTGAACGTTGCCGGGTTGTGGGTATGCCCGGGAATCATCGACATCCACAGCCATTCCGACTTCACCCTGATGGTCGATCCCAGGGCCATGAGCTCGGTCATGCAGGGGGTGACCCTGGAAGTAGTCGGCAACTGCGGTCACGGCTGCGCCCCCATCGTGGACCCCGAGCGAGCCCGCTCCAACATCTATGGCTGTCAGGCCGCCGACGACATCGGTTGGCGCACCATGGCCGGGTACCTGGAACGCCTGGAAGCGGGCCGGCCGGCCGTCAACGTGCTGACGCTGGTACCGAACGGCCTGCTTCGCCTGGCGGCGGTCGAGGACGTCGGCAGGCCCTCCACTCCGGATGAACTGAGCCGCATGAAGCGGTTGCTGTCCCAGTGCCTGGAAGAAGGCGCCTTCGGGCTTTCCACGGGATTGGAGTACGGTCCCGAGAAGGCCTGTCCCGAGAAGGAAATCGTCGAGCTGTGCCGATTGGTGGCCGACGCCGGGGGATTCTATTCGACCCACACTCGGAATCGGGCCGGAGAAGTGGAAGAGACCATCGCGGAAGCCATTCGAACAGGCCGGGCATCGGGGGCGCCGCTGCAAATCTCCCACATTCAGGTGGTGGCCAGGCTGACCGATGATGGCCACCAGGCTTACCGGCAGGCCTTGGGGATGGTGGATGAAGCCCGTCAAGGGGGCCAGGACGTGGGATTCGACATGCATACCCGCTTGTTCGGAACCACCAATCTGAGAACGGCGCTGCCGCCCTGGTCGCTGGAAGGAGGCCCGAAAGCCGTCTCCGCACGCCTGAGGGATTCCGGGGTTCGAAGCGACCTCAAGACCTACCGGAGCCATCTTCGCTCACTGGTTCAGGACGACTGGGAGCGAATCGTCATTTTCGATTCTTTGGCCTATCCGGAGTATTCCGGATTGAGTATCGGCGAGATCGGCCGGCGGATGGGTGTCGAGCCTCTCGATGCCGTCTATGATCTGTTGCTGGCGGAAGTCGACGATATCCACCGACTGATGGTGATGGCCCTGACCTACCGGCTGGAAGAGAACGAACTGGCGTTCGAGCATCCCCATTGCATGGTGGGCTCGGACGCCACCGCCCTGGCCACCGACGGACCTCTGCGGGACCGGTCCTTCCACGGGGCCTACACCTGGGCCTCCTGGTTCTACCGGCACTTCGTGCGCGATACGGGAAAGCTCCGTCCCGAAGAAGCCATCCGCCGCCTGACCTCGCTTCCCGCCGGCCGCCTGGGTGTGAGGGACCGGGGCGTCATCCGGAAGGGGGCCTGTGCCGATCTGGCGATTTTCGATCCGCAGACGTTCAGCGAGCGGGGAACCACCTACGAACCCAACCGGACGGCGGTCGGCATGACTCACGTGTTTGTGAACGGCGTTCAGACCGTCAGGGACGGGCGCCTGACGGGAGATCGCGGCGGCCGGGTCCTGCGTCGGCAATAAAGGGGGCTTTTCGAAAAACGCCACAGGCAAGATGAAAGAGAAGAACTCAAGTCCTGCGATTCTTTGCGTGGCCCCCAACGGGGCTCGCAGGACCCGCCGGGACCATCCCAACCTGCCCGTCACACCCGCTGAACTGGGTGGAGCCGCCGCCGAGAGCCTGGAGGCGGGAGCGGCCATGATCCATCTGCATGTCCGGGACCGGAACCTGGCCCACACTCTGGATGCGGGAGCCTACCGGGCCGCAATTCAGGCTATTCGCTCCCGGGTGGGAGATGAGCTGGTGATTCAGGTCACTACCGAATCCTGCGGCCTTTACGGTCCGGAGGAGCAGATGCGCCTGGTCCGGGAACTCAAGCCGGAGGCGGTGAGTCTTTCCATCCGCGAAATTCTCCCCGACCCGACCTTCGAGACCCAGGCGGCGGAATTCCTGGACTGGCTGCGGGCGGAAGGGATTTTCGGCCAGTTCATCCTTTTCAATGCGGACCAGGTCCGATTCCTGACAGGGCTCATTCATCGCGGAATCGTTCCGCATTCCGATCCTTGTGTCCTCTTTGTGCTGGGGCGCCATACCCCAGGCCAGCAATCGGCGCCCTCCGACCTGGATCCGCTGCTGGAAGCAAGTCCCTTTCGAGAGGCATGGTTCCTGTGCGCCTTCGGGAAGCACGAGTTGGCCTGCGTGGACCGCGCCCTGGCTCGAGGAGGACACGCCCGGATCGGATTCGAGAACAACTTCTACAGACCCGACGGCGCCCGGGCCGCCGGCAATGCGGAACTGGTGGAGCTGGCGGCGAGCCGCTCGCTTCAGCAGGGACGGCCTCCGGCCAATGCCCATCAGGCCCGCGAGCTGTTCTCGCGGCTCTTGTAGCGGCGGGGTTTCAGTGAGTTACAGGCAGGAAGTTCAACCGAAAAGGGAGGAAGATCATGCCTCATATACTAGGAGACAGAGTCTATCTGAGAGAATACCTGTTGAGCGATGTCGAGACCCTCTACCAGTGGCGCACCCTGGATGAGATCGTATGGTGGACAGGCTCCTACGTCTGGCCCGAATCTCTGGAGCAGGCTCGAGCCTTCGTGGAGGCCCAGGTCAACAACGTGGACCCCGCCAATCGAAAATTCGCCATCTGTCGCCGGGAGGACGACAAGTATCTGGGGCATATCGGCTATGAGTACCTGGATCTGAGGAGGCAGAACACCGAAGTCGGGATTGTGATCGGAGATGTCACATCGCTCTCCAAGGGCCTGGGCGAGGAGTCCCTGCGGCTGTTCCTTAGGGTCTGCTTCGAGGAGTTGAACCTGCACCGCGTCGGCCTGAGAGTGATTCGACCCAACAAGCGGGGTTACCGCTGCTACCGCAAATGCGGGTTCAAGGAAGAGGGGGCGCTACGCGACTGGCACTACTCCCGGGGCCAGTGGCACGACCTGATCTTCATGGGGATTCTCAGGGATGAATACATGGCCGATGCCAAGGCTTGACCAAAGTTGCGTCCAGGGTCGTTGGTCGACACTGGACCGGATTCGAAATTCTTGAAGCGAGGAGCGAAATCAGATGGAAATGAAGCCTCTGGGTAGCAGCGGCATCACGGTCAGCCGGCTCGGCCTGGGCTGCGCCACATTCGGCAGGGAAATTGACGAGGCCACCTCGTTCGGGATCATGGACGCTGCCCTGGAACGGGGCATCACCTTATTTGATACCGCCGAGGCCTACGGCGGCGGGCAGGCGCGCCAATATCGGCGCGACAACCTGGGAGTCGAAGACGTGCGCGAGGTGAGCGGCGAAATGCACTCCTCCGAGAAAATCCTGGGTCGTTGGATCGAGTCCCGAGGCGTGCGCTCCCGGGTCACCATACAGACCAAGGTGTCGGCCAACAAGAACGAGCAGGAGACGTGGAATGCGTTGGAGGCCAGCCTGCGGCGCCTCCGGACCGACTGCATTGATCTTTACCTGTTCCACAAGTATGATCCCGAAGTCCCGCTGGAAGAAGGTTTGGCGGCGCTGGATCGAGCGGAAAAGGCCGGCAGAATTCGCTGCAGCGGATGCAGCAATTTCTCTGCCGCGCAACTGTCGGAAGCTCTCGAACTGGGTCGCCGGAAAGGCTTGCCCCGCCTCGGGGTCACTCAACCCATCTATAATCTGGCTTGTCGCGAGATCGAGACCGATCTGCTGCCCCTGTGTCATCGACAGGAGGTTGGGGTGGTGAGCTACAGTCCGTTGGGGGCGGGATTCCTGGCCGGAAAGTACACGGCCGATCAAGCCGTGATTCCCAAGGGCACCCGCTTCGACGTGATTCCCGGCCACGTGGACGTCTATTTCCACCCGCGCAGCTTTCGGGTCGTCGAGCAACTTCGGCAAATGGCGGCCCGAACGGGTCTTTCCATGGTTCGCCTGGCCATGGGGTGGGTCCTCAACCGGGAGGGGATCGACTCCGTGCTGATCGGAGCTCGCAACACCGGTCATCTGGACAATGCCATTCAGGCCTTGGAGATGGATTTCCCCTCGGAATGGATGGTGGAAATGGACTCCTGGGACTAGGCATTTTTCAGGATGGTTGTGCGCATGGTGGAGTCTCCGTAGAGGGTCGCGGGAAATTCCCGGATGGATCGATAAAGTAAGAGGGATGAAAGGGAGGTGTAGATCTAATGAAACGCGTTGGTGTTATGGGATTCATCCATGAATCCAATACCTTTGCAGTCACCCCCACCACCTACAAGCACTTTGAACAGGTCAGCCTGACCCGGGGAAGGGGGCTGATCGAGCGCTGGACGGGAGGCAATCACGAGTTGAGTGGTTTTCTGGAGGGTGCCCAATCCAACGGGCTGGACCCCGTTCCGCTTGTGGCGGCCTTCGCCATGCCGAGCGGCACCATTGTCCGGGAGACCTTCGAGGCCATCGCCCAAGAGACGGTCGAAGCTCTCAAGGCGGCCCTGCCCGTGGATGCCCTCTACCTGGCGTTGCACGGGGCCACCGTGTCCGAGGAATTCCCCGATGCCGATGGCGAGATGGCTCGGAGGTTGCGGGAAGTGGTGGGACCGGATGTGCCCGTCGTCATGACGCTGGACCTGCATGCCAACGTTTCTCCGGCTATGGCGGCCAATACCGACGCCACTACCATCTATCGATCCAATCCCCATCTGGACCAGAAGGCCCGAGGCCTGGAGGCCGCTTCGCTGCTCGGCCGGACGCTGCGGGGAGAGATTCGACCGGTGCAAGCCCTGGAATGCCCCCCTCTGATCATCAGCATCGCCAAGCAGTACACCGACGAGGCTCCGTCCAAGGGGTTGTATGAGGACGTGGAATCGGTCTTGCAGTGGCCCGGCATTCTATCCGCCAGCGTGGCCATGGGGTTCTCCTATTCGGACGTGGAGGAATTCGGCGCCAGCTTTCTGGCCGTGGCCGACCGCGACCGCGACCTGGCCCGCAAGGCGGCGCGCTGGATGGCCCAGCGTGCCTGGGAGCGGCGGGAGGAATTCCAGGCCGACCTGCCCGATGCCGCCCAGGCGGTGGCCATGGCCATGCGGGCCCCCGAGGCCCCGGTGGTGCTGATGGATATCGGCGATAACGTCGGTGGCGGGAGTCCGGGGGACTCCACCATCGTACTGGCCGAAATCGTGGCGCAGAAAGCCACCAATGCCATGGTGGTTCTGTTCGATGCCGAGTCGGTGGCCCGCTGTGTGGAGGCCGGGGTTCGCAACCGGGTGAACCTGGAGGTCGGAGCCAAGACCGACGGCCGGCACGGTTCCCCGGTCCCCATTCAAGGCCGGGTGCGGATGATCTCGGATGGAATCTTCCAGGAGCCGGAAGTGAGGCATGGAGGCTGGGGTTCCTTCGACCAGGGGGTGACGGCGGTCGTGGAGACACCCGAGCAGCACACCCTGGTGCTGACCAGCGTGAAGATGGCTCCGGTCAGCCTGGAGCAGGTCAAGAGCCTGGGGATCAAGCCGGAATCCAAGAAGATCCTGGTGGCCAAGGGGGTGATTGCCCCCAGAGCCGCCTACAATCCGGTGGCGGCCCGGACCATCCTGGTGGACACGCCGGGGGCCACCTGCGTGAATCCGGCCAGCTTTACCTACCGCCGCCGCCGCCGCCCCCTCTATCCGCTGGAGCCGGAAGCGCAGTATCCGAAGTTTGAAGTGTGAAGTTTGAAGGGAGAAGTGAGAAGTTTGAAGTGTGGAGGGTAATTTGATCGGAGCATTAGTCGCCTTGCTGATCTCGGCGCTACTGCTTAAAGTGCAACCACGTTACAAGGCGCCTGTTTGCTCCCCAAACCCTCCGCCGCCCCCTCTTCAAACTTCACACTTCAAACTTCA
>JAJECY010000047.1 GCA_022821775.1 Acidobacteriota bacterium | reverse complement strand
CCTCCGAGGCCGGGCCAGCAACCGGGACGCCATCGGAGCCGCTGTCCTTTTGCAAACCGCTTCGGGCAGGACCCTCCACAACCATGTTTCCTCCACGGTGGGCCTCATGTCCTCCCCGGACAGGCGGGTTCATTTCGGCTTGGGCAAGGAAGAAGCCATCGAGTCGTTGGAGATCCGCTGGCCGTCGGGCAAGGTTCAGGTGCTGAAAGAGGTCGAACCGGACCAGATTCTCAGGGTCGAGGAGCCTGATTGACGTCTCGCCGCGGCGGCGGGGCTATTCCTTGGACCCGGTCTCCCGTGCGCCGTAGGCCCTTTCCAGAAGACGGCGAATACTGGGAAACTGGGGAGCCGCGGCCCGGGCTCGCTCAAGAGTCCGTATGGCCGGTTCGGATTCTCCCAGCTCCAGGTAGAGGGCACCCAGCTTGCGCAGATGGTTCGGGTTGTCGGGAGCCTGCTCGACCGCCTTGAGAAAGGCATCTTTCGCCCCAGGCATGTCTCCCAGCAGGTAACGGGCCGTTCCCAGTAGCGAATAGGCGAGATCGTTGTCGGGCTGCCTTCGGATACTCCCTTCCGCGGACATGCGGGCTTGCTCATAGTCTCTCTTGCGGAGATGGATCTGGCCCCGCATGAGATCGACCCGTGCATTCTTGGGGTCCCGTTCGGCCAGCAAATCCAGGACCTGAAGCACCTGGTCGTGTTCTCCCATCTGAAAAAAGGTGTCTCCCAGAATCCAGGCCTGCCGGGAGTTCAGCAGCGGCCACCGATCCCGACCCAAAGATCCCAGGACCCTCCGTGCCAGCTCATGTTCACCCCATTGCGCCAACGTGTTCGAGTAGTAGACGGCGTACTTGGGATTCCCGCCGCCCAATCGGACGGCCTCTTTGAACTCGGCGGCGGCGCCCGGCCAATCCTGCTCTTGCCAATGGGCCATTCCCTCATGGAAGTAGGGCTCGGGATCTGAGGGGTCCGCCTCCTTCTGGCGTTGGAACAACTCCGACGCCTGCGAGGTTTGCCCCATTTTGATCAGGTGCTGCCCATCCCGGCTGGTCCGCAGCCGTTCGGCGGCGACGCGATGGCGCTCGGCCTCCTCCTCCCGTCCCAACCGAAAGTACAGACCCGTGAGAGTGACGTGGCCCTCCATGAAATTCGGGTTCTCATCCACCACGCTCTTTATGGTTTGAACGGCTTCTTCGATCCGGTTGGCGGAGTTGTAGACCAGGCCCATCTGAAATCGCGCATCGGCATCCCCCGGCCGCGTCCGCAGTGCACGTTCGAAGCGCGCCAGGGCTTCCTCATATTTCTGCTCGTTCTCAAAAAGGAAGATGCCGTGATACAGATTGGCGTCGTAGTCGTCGGGATTGATCTCGAGTTCTCGAAGGAAGGCCCGGTCGGCTTCGTCATGCCGGTTCATGAGCCGGAGCAATTTCCCGTACGTGGCATTCAAGCCGGGAACCCCGGGGTCGAGAGCGATGGCTCTCCCCAGGTGCCTGGCGGCTCCAGGGTAGTCCCCCGTTTCCATCAGGACGGTTCCTCGCCGGGCCAACCGGTTGAGCCAGTCCGACCGCATTTCCGACCGGAAGCGTGACGTGGGCCAGCCGGTGTCCTGCAGTGCGGATTCGACGAGTGGCGTTCCCCTTGCGATCTCACCGCTTTCTTCCAGTGCGACGCCCAAGAGATAGTTCAGAGCGGGAGACCCGGACAGTTCAGCCTCGAGCGGAGACAGAAGGGCGATCACCTTCTGCCACTCGCCCAGATTGAAATGGCAGGAGGCCAGCAACTGAAGGGCTTCCCTGCCCTTGGATCCAGCGGCGACGACCTGGGCCAGGACCTGCCTGGCCCTTTCGAAGTCGGCCATTCGAAAATGAGCCCACCCGAGGGCGTATCGGGCACCGTTCGGGTCTGTGAGACCACCGGATTCCAGAGCTTGTTCGTATTGGACGGCGGCATCCTGAAAGCGGTCGATGGAAGCGTAGGCATTGCCCAGCTTGACGCGGGCCTCCGCCAGGTCCGGGTGCCGGGCCAGCAAGACCCGATACTGTTGGATGGCTCCATCCAGATCACCATCCTGCTGCAGTTGCACCGCCCGCCGCAGAGCCTGCTCCGTCTCGCTCTGCGCCCCGGCCCGGCCGTCAACCGCCGGCGCCAACAGCAGGAAACCCGCAAGAGCCGTGATTGCGCGGGTGCGGAGCATGGGAGCATCTTAGCATGTATTGCTTTATATTCAGGTGCCCCAAGCCACCGCACGAATATCGGCACCTTTGCTTGATACAGTCCCCGTCTTGGGATAGAAATATCTATTTGCAAGGACATGATTGTGTCAGCGTCTCGTTCCGTCTGTTGACTTATGAATTATTGGAGGAGGATACGACTATAAATACATTCAGAGCCGCGTGAGTCATGCTGTTGCTGGCGGACTTGTGGACAACATCCGGGATCCCGGGCACTTGATCGAAGCCGGCCAGCCCGGTCATCTGGACCACCCGGTACCGGCGCGGCTGATCTGCTGTTTATCGACATTTGACAAAGGAACACAAATGGACCTGGAATTGGAAGGAAAACGTGTGATCGTCACCGGCGGCAATCGTGGGATCGGAAGGTGCTGCGCCCTGGCGCTTGCCCGCGAGGGTGCGCGGATCTGCATCACGGCCCGTGACCGGAGCCTGCTGGATCAGACGGTCGGGGAAATCAACGAGGCGGGAGGCGAAGGGTATGCCGTTTCGGCGGACCTGACCGCCTTGGAGGCGTGCCGCCGCGTCGTGGGCGAATCGGTGGAACAGTTCGGGGGCGTCGATATCCTGGTGAACTGCGCCGGCGCGGCGCGGGCGCACGACATCCTGGATCTACCGACCGAGCTGATCGACGATGCGCTGGGGTTGAAGAGCTACAGCTACCTTCGCATGTCTCAACTCGTGATTCCCCATATGAAACGGAACGGCTGGGGGCGTATCGTCAACATTGCGGGGAGCGCCGGTGCGAGTCCGGCCCAGGGCAACATCCCGGTGAGCTTGGCCAACATCACCATCCTCAACATGACACGCGCACTCTCGGACGCGGTTTCGGGGGACGGCATCCTGGTCAATACCATCTGCCCCGGTTTCACCAACACCCAGAGGGCGCGTGATCTGTTTCAGGCGAAGGCGGACAAAGAGGGCCGCGACGTGGAGGAAGTTCTCAAGGACCTGGGGAGCGGACTTCCTGCCGGCCGAATCGCCGAGCCGGAGGAGATTGCCGACGTGGTCGCCTTCCTGGCATCGGACGTCTGCTCCTACATGTTCGGAAGTTCCATCTACATGGACGGAGGGGACCGGCGCGGCACCCCTTGAATCCACACCAGGCCGGACTTCAAACCGGCCGCGCTCCTCACACGAAAAAGATCCGTAGAGAGGTGCCCAAATGAGAGTCGGATTCATCGGCCTGGGCGCCATGGGGAACCCCATGGCGGCCAACCTGCAGAAGGCCGGATACGAATTGACCATCCACGACATCCGCCGCGAGCAGGGGCGCAACTTCGAGGAAGCCGGGGCCGTTTGGGCGGCGAACCCCGCGGAGACGGCCGAGCGATCCGACGTGGTGCTGCTGTCTCTGCCCGGTCCGGTGCAAGTGGAATCGGTCGTGCTGGGTGAGAACGGCGTCTTTTCCGGCCTGGCCGCGGGAGGCGCCTGCATCGATACCAGCACCAATTCACCTGCACTCATGCGGCGAATCGCGGAAGAGGGTGCTTCCAGAGGCATTCAGGTCCTGGATGCGCCCATCAGCGGGGGCATCTGGGGCGCGCGGGACGCCTCTTTGACCGTGTTCGCCGGTGGAGAAGAGGCAGCGTTCGAAAAGTATCGTCCGCTTTTCCGGTGCATCGGAAAGACGGTGGTCCACATGGGGCCACTCGGTTCCGGCAGTGTCGCCAAGCTGGTGAACAACCTGATCATGTACATCAACTTCATCGGCGCCTGCGAGGGGATGGCCCTGGGCGTGAAGGCGGGTTTGGATCCGCGGACGCTGCTCGACGTCATCAAGCCGAGCATGGGCTACAGCACGTTCATGGAAAGGAGCATGAAGCTGTCCCTCGACGGCAAACCGCTTCACTTCGTGACCGACGGGGCGGTCAAGGATCTGCGCCTGTGTGTCGAACTAGGCAGGGAGCTGGGCGTGCCGCTGGACGCTGGTCCCCTCGTGGAATCGCTCGTCACCCGGTACCGGGACGCGGGTCACGGGCAGGAGGACACCCTCGAATACATCCGCGACTACATGCGGCGATCGGGTGTGGATCTGGCGGATTGGGGAGCGGCGATTTCCAATCGCCGATAGGAGTTCCCCCACCGGCCCCGGTCCGGCGAAATCCCGCGTGAAAAGGAGTGGGGGTTTTCCTACCCCCACTCTCACGGGGGGACTAAAAGTCCCCCCTCCTATCCGCCCATCTCCGGCCCCAACCGAGCCCAGAGAAAGCAACTGCGGCGAAGAGGGGGACAAGAATGTCCCCCTCTCCTAGAAATATACCTTCAAAGCAGTTTGTATCACCCGGCCGAATAGCGCGCCGCTGACCCTTCCGAAGGCGGCACTTTGAATATTGGAGCTCGGGCCGCCGAAGTTCGGGTGGTTGAAGGCATTGAACAACTCGAACCTGAGCTGCAACCGCCCTTCTTCGGTGGGCAACATCGTAAGATCCCAGTTCTTGATCAGAGCCAGATCCTGGTTGATGATCCCGTCCCGATCGATGATGTTACGACCGCTGTTCCCGTAGGTATTCAAGGGATTCAATGCAAATGCGGCGGTGTTGAACCATTGTTCGATGGTCGGGCTGCTCTTGGTGCCGTTGCGCAAACGGTTCGGCTGACGCGCGTTATAAGTGCTTCCCGTGTTGGAGTTGTCGCTGGACATGCCGATCGTAATAGGAAGTCCGCTATTCAGCGTCGTAATTCCGCCAAACTGCCAACCGCCCAGAATATTCCGGATCAAGCCGGGTTGGCCTTCCATCTTCGGAAGCAGGTAGTTCCAACTGAAGGACAGCCGGTGTCCCATGTCCCAATCGCTTCGAGCGTTGTTGGTGTCGGTGAGCCGGTACGTCGTCACGGACCCGAAGGAATCCCAGTCGGTCGT
>JAJECY010000268.1 GCA_022821775.1 Acidobacteriota bacterium | reverse complement strand
CAGGGCATCCGGTAAGCATCGTGCCGATCGGGCTCAACTTCGACGCCCTGGCCCGCTTCCGCTCCCGGGTGACGGCGGTCTTCGGGCGCACGGTAGACTACGCGGACCTCGCCGCAGGATTCGCCGAGGACGAAGCGACCGTCGTACGGGCGCTCACCGACCGGATCGAGCACCGCCTGAAGCGTTTGATGGTCGAAGCGGAGCCGCGGCACGATTTGCCCATCGTCGAGCGTATCGACCGCCTTTACACCGCCGCTCGCGGATCGTCTCGGGACGCACGGGAGCGGCTGGGCCGGCGCCGCCTGATTGCCGCGGGGATGGCGGAACTGCGCCTGAGGGACCCGGCTCGGCTGGCCGAAATCATGGGCCGGGTAGAGGAATTCCGGGCGAGCCTGGCCCGCTTCGGGCTCCGCGAACGAGACCTCGACCAACGCATCCCGGCCGGCGAGGTCATCCGCTTCACGCTACGGGAAGGGCTCCTGGCTCTGCTGCTGGGCCCGATGGCGGTGGCAACCGTCCTCGTGTTCGCCGTTCCCTACTGGCTCACCGACCGGATCGGCCGCTGGGCTCCCAACCTCGAGAGCCGAGCGATTTTTCAGGTCATCGGCGGCGGCCTGATCCACGGCGGCTGGATCGTTGCAATAGCCTCCCTGGTTGGGACCCAAAGCGGGACGGCGACCGGCGTTGCTGCCGGACTCGCACTGGTGGCTCTGGCCGTCCCGGGAACTCTGGCGGTCGAACGGGAAACCGCCGTCTGGCGCACCGTGCGTGCATTCTTCGGGCTGCGCAAAATGCCGCTCCGGACTCGCAGCGCCCTGAGGCGAAGGCGCAGGGCCCTGGCCGACGCGCTCGACGAGGTCCGAGCCTGGATCGAAAGCGAGACGGACAACTGACGGCGTCGTTCCGACGCGCGTATCGGAGCCCAAGTTAACTCGCCATGCGGTTGAAGTCAGTGGCCACCGGATCGAAGTCCGGACCAGGCGTCGGATCCCGCTCCATGTTCGGCCCGAACTCCGTCGGTCTCGGCACATGGGCAGTCCTGAAACCGAGGCGCGCCGACGCCCGAAACGGCGTCCACATTGGATCCCCAAGACGCTTGAAATGCCAGGGGACATTCACTATACTTCCCAGGCTTTGGCGCCAATCGGCGCCGGCGCCAAAGCCGCGGGATGCCCAGGTAGCTCAGTCGGTAGAGCGCAGCCCTGAAAAGGCTGGCGTCGGCGGTTCAATTCCGTCCCTGGGCACCATCGACCCACCCGTAGGGCATTCCTCCTCCCCGCCCGCTTACCCCACAAAATCCCTGACGCCCGGTGTATAATACGTTCAAACCACCATCGTTCGGCATTCCATTACGGCTTCAGGCGCAAGGAGGAGTCATGCGGAACCAAACCAGGCCGGCATCAACCGGATTCTCGATTGGAGAGCGTCGGACTTTCCTGAAGGCGGCTGTCCTGGGAGGAGTGGGACTGGCGGCCCGGGCAACCCTTCCCGAGGGGGCGCTGTCAGCGACCGCCACCAAGGCCCCTCCCAATTCGGAGACTCTGGTCGCCACGCTCTACAAGAGCCTGTCGGAGGAACAACGAAGGGTCATGACGTTCCCCTTCGATCACCCCCTTCGTTCCAAGGTGGACAACAACTGGGCGATCACGCCTCACAAGATCAACCGGTTCTACACGGCCGACCAGCAGGCGATGATCAAAGAGATCTTTCAAGGTGTTCACAATCCGGACTACGTGGACAAGGTCATGGAACACATGAAGGAGGACGGGGGTAGCCTGGGCAATTACTCCATCGCCATCTTTGGACGACCGGCAACCGGAAAGTTCGAGTTCGTTCTCACCGGACGACACTGCACCATGCGCTGCGACGGAGATTCGGTGGAAGGAGCCGCCTTTGGCGGACCGATCTTCTATGGCCATGCAGCCCGCGACTTCTACGAGGCTCCGGACCATCCCGGCAACGTCTACTGGTACCAGGCCAAGTCGGCCAACCGGGTATTCCAGGCCCTGGACGGCAGGCAACGCCAAATGGCGCTGCTCACCGATCCCCGCAAGGAACAGCAGACTCGAACCGTGAGACTGGATGAGGAATTGGCCGGCCTGCCCGTCTCGGAAATGAGCCGCGACCAGGTGGAGCTGGTGGAGGAGGTGCTGGCCGACCTGCTGTTGCCCTTCCGCCGGCGAGACGCCGAGGAGGCCATGCGCTACATCAAGAAGGAGGGGAAGCTGGATGGACTGAGCCTGTCGTTCTATCGCAGCGGCGATGTCGGAAACGACGGCGTCTGGGACAATTGGCAGCTACAGAGCAAGAACATGGTCTGGTACTTCCGCGGCAGTCCCCACGTGCACGTCTGGGTCAACATCAGGGCTTGACCCGGACAGGAGGGAATCCCGGCACTCCCTTACCCCTTGAGCTCGCTCCAGAGCGCTTCGTAGTATCGCATCAGGCGAACCGCGTCGGAACTGGCTGGAATCTCGGCCAGCGTATACCGCCGGTAACCCACCCGGGTGAGCAGATCGAAGAGCTCCCGCCAAGGGTAGTCCTTCCTCCAAAGTTCCCTGATGTGCACGTTCCTCAACCAGGGCTTCAACAGCTCGAAGCTCCCGGCCACCGAACCGTCCTCGACGTCTTCGGGGTTCGAGTTCCAGCAGACCCCGACCATGGGATGATCGGCCAGCTCCATGATTCTACGTACCCGAACCGGGCTGTTTGACTTCGGGCCGTGGACTTCCAGCCAGATTTCCACGCCGTAGCCCTGAGCGTGTTGGCCGCATTCCCGCAGGGCCTCTGCAATCTGTTGCAGGGTTCGACTCTCCGGAACCTCGTCGGGAATCCCATTGGGGCGCACCTTCACGCCAAGTGCCCCCACATCGTGGGCCAGTTCCACAAACTGCTTGGTCTCTTCTATATTCCGGCGGACGACGCTCCTGTCGGTGGAGTGGAATTCGCACGCAGTCCCCAGGCTCAGCAGGCGAATGGGAGAGAATCCAAAGCGGCTGGCAACGGCAACGCGTTCTTCCCTGCTCAGTTGGGGTTCCACCCCATGCCGGTGGGTGATGCGCAACTCGACCGAACGGAAGCCCGTCTCCTCACAGGCCTCGATCAGGCTTGGCAGCTCCCAGTCCTTTCCCAGATTCCAGGTGACCATGCCCAACGCGTAGTCACCGCCACCCAGAGCAGGATTGTTCCGACTTGATTGCATGACACACCTCCCTCGACCGACTCAGAGAACCACAGCCCTCCGATATTTCCAGGCACGCCGAGCGGCTTCCACAACCTCGACGGCTCGTAGTCCGTCCACTCCCCCGGCCGCAACCCGCGCCCGGCCCCGGACGGCTTCCACGAAATTGGCCAGCATCCGCCGTATCGGCGTTTCCCTGGACCTGTCACAACCAGGGTCCGCCCCGGCGGAATCCGCACCCGCAAACAACTCCAGATCCAGCCGTCCCCGCGGACCGGAGATCTCAAGACATAACGCCCCTTCCATCCTGACAACTCCCAGCGGGTCCACCAGGCTCCTTTCCATCGTGACCACGGAACCCTGATTCATCTCCAGGCGCAACCAGGCTGAACACTCACCGGTTCCATCCCCCGAGCCCATGACCGTTACCAGGGTGAATTCTCCATCCAACAGCCAGCGCATCGCATCGACCAGGGCGGTTCCCGGATGTGTCCAGGGGCCGCCACCCCTCCCGGGAGAGTCCCCCGATGAAAACCCGGAGCCTCTTCCCGACTCACGGACCTTGACAGTCAGGGGATTCCCCAGGCTTCCCTCCAGGATCCGTTTGCGAGCCTGTCCGCAGGCCGAGCTCAACCGGATCGGGAAACAAACCCCGAACAGCACGTCATGGGCCTGAGAAATGGCCCATATTTCACGGGCTTCCACTAGCGCTTCGGAGATCGGGTTTTCGCACAGGATCGCTTTGCCGGCGCGCACGCAATCCACCACCACTTCCCGCCGGCGGCCACCCGAATCACAGATAACCACTCCCTCGGCGGGAAACTGCTCCAGCAGGTTTCGATGGTTGGGGAAAGTCGCGACCCCTTGAAGCTCTTCGTCCTGATCCGCCCCCGGACGGAACGAGGGGTCCGCCGCGACGGCAGGCCGGACTTCCGGCATGCACCCGAGGCATTCCAGGTAGGCGCCGGCGGTTGGCCCGTCAAGCCCGATAAGCGCAATTCGAGTGGTCATTCCGCGGGAGCGACGAAGAGGAGACGCCTGGGAGAAGCAGCTATCTCAACCCCGACATATTCAACCTCCCCAGACGCCTGCCAATCTTGCCGCTGCTCATCTGCTTCATCATTTTGCGCGCCTGCACGTAACGCTTGAGCAACTGGTTGACCTTCTGGACCGAAGTGCCGCTGCCGCGAGCGATGCGTTTGCGCCTGCTTCCATTAATGATCCGATGGTGGGCACGCTCCCTGGGGGTCATGGAATTGATGATGGCTTCAATGTGCAGCAGTTCCTTTTCGTCCACCTTGACCTTGTTCAGATCCTTGAACGCGCCCACCTGAGGAAGCATGGAGAGAATCTGCTCCATCGAGCCCAGCCTGCGCATCTGGCGCATCTGATCCCGGAAGTCTTCCAGGGTAAAGGAATCGCTTCGGACCTTCCTCTCGAGCTCCAAGGCCTTTTCGCGATCGATGGTCTCCTCTGCTTTCTCGATCAGGGACAGCACATCCCCCATGCCCAGAATCCGAGAAGCCATCCGATCCGGATGAAAAAGCTCCAAGGCATCGTATTTCTCGCCCACGCCCACAAACTTGACCGACTGTCCAGTCACCGACCGTATGGACAGGGCCGCCCCGCCCCTGGCGTCGCCGTCCATCTTGGTGAGGATGACGCCGCTCAACGACAAGCGCTCGTGAAACTCCCGGGCGCTCTTGACGGCGTCTTGACCGGTCATGGCGTCAGCCACCAACAAGGTTTCGGTGGGAACCACCAGATCCTTGACACGCTGCAGCTCCTGCATGAGAGCATCATCGATATGGAGTCGGCCTGCGGTATCGACCAGGAGAACATCGCAGCCACTGTTCCTGGCCTCCAGAAGCGCCGCGCGGCAGAGCTGCAGCGGATCATCCATGCCCTCTCCCCGGTAACAGGGAAGATCGAGGTCGCGGGCAATCACGGAAAGCTGCTCCCTGGCAGCAGGCCTGTACACATCGATGGACAGCAGCAGGGGCCGATGACCGTTGCGGCCCAGCCACCGCGCCAGCTTTCCGGCAGAGGTGGTCTTCCCCGAACCTTGCAGGCCCACCATCAAGTAGACGGATGGCGGCTTGCCGGAGAAGGAAAGGGCGGAGGATTCCCCTCCCAGCAGCTTCACCAACTCGTCCCTGACTATCTTGATGACCTGCTGGGTCGGCGTCAGTGACTGCAGAACCTCCTGACCGGTGGCCCTGGCCCTGATAGCCTCCACGAACTGCTTGACCACCCGAAAGTTGACGTCCGCTTCCAGGAGAGCCAGACGAATCTCTCGCAAGGCGCCGGTGACGTGAGCTTCAGAGAGCTTGCCTTCACCTCGAAGAGTCTTGAACACTCTCTGCAGGCGCTGGGTAAGTTGATCAAACATTGGGCGGGACTCCTGGCAGTTCCGATCAGGGGGACTCCGCTTGTACCGAGAGTCTTTCGATTCTCCGGGCCCGGCCGGTCTCAGGCTCGATATCCACCGCAACCGCATTGATCCTGACGTTCTGCCTGGCCGGCCCAAAGCGCGCCGGCAACTGGTCGATGAACTTGGACCGAATGATATCTGTCTCGACACCGATGATCGAGTCGTGGGCACCGGTCATGCCGACATCGGTCATGTAGGCCGTCCCCTTGGGCAGGGTGCGCTCGTCGGCGGTGGCCACATGGGTATGGGTCCCCAATACGGCCGAAACCCTGCCGTCCAGAAACCACCCCAGCGCCTGCTTCTCCGCGGTGGCTTCGGCGTGGAAATCCACCAGGATCACCTTGATGTCGGGCGAGAGGCTGTCGACAAGCTGTTCGCCTGCTCGGAACGGGCAATCGGTGAGGGGCATGAACAGTCGACCCTGCAGATTGATCACGGCAAAGGGCACCTGGCTTCGGGTTTCACCCACAAAGAGGCCGTGGCCCGGAGTTGTCGGTGGGTAGTTGGCCGGACGCAGCAGTCTGGGCTCCTGGTCCAGGTATTCCAGAATCTCTTTCCGGTCCCAAACGTGATTTCCGGAGGTCAACACCTCTACCCCCATTTCGAGAAACTGGTGGACCAGGGGAGGAGTGATCCCGCGTCCCGCGGCCGAGTTCTCGACGTTGGCCACGCACAGGTCGATCCGTCTTTCCTCCAGAATCTGGGGAAGATGGCCCCGAACGGCTTCTCGCCCCGGTCTTCCGAAGACGTCGCCAATAAACAGGATCCGCAGATTCTTGACGGGCATGTCCCCCCGGCGGAAAGTGGTCCAATCAGCGGCTTGGCGGGGATGGCCGGGAAACCCTCATAACGCCAAGTGCTTCAGGAGGTTGACGGCCTCAAGCCATCATAGACGACAGAGATGGAGATTACAATTGAAGGGAGGGAAGCGGCTATTCGGGCAAAGAAAAACCCCGCTCTGCCGTGAGACACCTTACTTGGACCTGGAGACCAGGTGGGCGCCACTCCTTGAGCATTAGGAAGTTTCACATGGTGAAGCTTGCACACCGCCCAAGGATCAGGCTCCCTTCAAATAGGTGTTGGTTCAAATAATACATGCCTACACGTACATTGCAGGGTGGTTGGATTCTAGTGAAAGCCGAATCTCCAGGTCAAGTCCCTTACCTGGAACGCCCTGTTTCACCCCTTATGAGCCGCCTCGTCGTACGGGACGGCGGCGCAGGCAGGTGAAAAGTGGAGAGTGAAGAGTGGAGAGCTATTTGATTGACAGGTTAAGCATCTGAAGCACTTCTGTTTCACAGCGTATGATCCGCACAAGACGTCGGGGCCCGGCGATCATCCGACCTGTCGGCGGAGCGGGGCCTATCTTCCCGTCGATCCACTTCTCATTCGGGCAGGAACGCGTCCAGCATTTCGGAGCAGCGGCTGCTCTTGTCCGCGATAGCAGCATCTACGCGCTCGGCCTGATTCCGTTGCTGAAACAGCTCATCGGCGATATTCAGCGCCGCCATCACGGCTACCTTGACGGTATCGACCGTTCGACTGGACTCCTGGATTTCTCGCATTTTGCCGTCGACATAAGCCGAAAGCCGCTCAAGGTAGTCCCCGTCAATGGCCCCGGTGACGGCGTAAATCCGATCACAGATCTCAACCCGCCTGACCTCATTTTCCCCTTGCATCGTCCGCACTCCAAAGGCCGAGCATTCAAATCTCCCACCCGTCCAAACTGCCCAGGATCCGCTCGACTCTCTCCTTGATCAGTTCCCGATCTCTTTCAAATTCCGAGGATTCGGACTTCAGCCGATCGTTCTCCGACGAAACCTGCTCCATTTCCGATTTGAGTCTCCGGACTTCCGCCTCGAGGACTTCGTTGCGAGCCTTGGTGGCCTTGAACAACTCCACCATCCGATAAACCCGGCTCTCGAGGTCGGCAAATTTTTCCAATCCGTTTCCCAACGTCATCCCCTTAGCTCCGCACCGAACCTGTCTCTCAGACTGGCCAACACCGCCCGGTCGAATCGATTGGCATCTTCCTCCACCAGCGTCCGATCCAGCCTCTGGTAGACGAGCCTGATCGATATTCCCTTCTTGCCACGCGGCAATCGACCTCCCTGATACAGGTCAAACGGGAATATCCTCTGCAGTTCCTCGATTCGAGTGTCCCGGATAGCCGATTCAATGTCCCCATAGCTAACGTCACCGTCCACCACGATGGAGAGGTCTCTCTGAATGGCAGGGAAACGGGGAATCTTCCTGGCTCTGGGTTCGGAATGCCACAGTGGATGGAGTTGGCCCAGCTCAATTTCAGCCGCGAATACCGCTTGTTCAATCTTATGGTCGGCACAAACGCCGGGATCCAGTTGACCGAAACTGCCCAGCCTCGCATCCCCGAGCCGGATTTGTCCGGCAGCAACAGCGCTCCAGTGGGAATTTACCTTGTTGCAAGCTTCGAACCGGACAACCTGATCGCCTGGAGTCGACGGCTCCAACAGAGTCTCCAGATCCCCCTTGAGGTCAAAGAGCGAGTAAGCCTTGGCGGCGCCATGAACCGTTTTTTCCTCCAGGTTGCCTGTCACCATCAGCCCCACTCTTGAATGCTCTCCGGACTGTTGAGGTTGAACCCAACCATAAACCTTGCCGATCTCAAAGACCTTGAGGCTCCGGATGCCACGGTTGTAATTCCATCTCAGCGAAGCCAAAAGACCCGGCAAGAGCGAGGTTCTCATGACTCCCGTTTCCGAGGAAACGGGGTTCAGCACCGAAATTCCCCGTGTGGCGCCGAATTTGAGATCCTCCCTTGCATCCACCAGGGGATAGGTCACCGTTTGAGAATATCCCAGATGCAACAGGCGTTCGGTCACGGTCTTTTCGAGGCGGTCATCCGCACGGCGTTGAGCGCCACCCCGCCAGGCGGGCAGCCTGGAGGGCAAATTTCCGTAGCCATGGTGGCGGGCAATCTCCTCAACCAGGTCGATCTCCCGCTCCACATCCATCCTGGAGGTAGGGAGGGCCACCTTCCAGCCCTCGGCTCCACTGTCGAGAATCCTGAATTGCAGGGAATCGAGGAGCCTCTCAACCTCATGGTCGTCAATCTCCAGACCCAGGAGTCTGGACAGGCGCGACCGGCGAAGCAGCACCGGAGACCTCTGCAAGATCCCGGGGTAGTTGTCGAGCGGTCCCTGCAGGATTTCCCCCCCGGCCAGTTCCTGAATCAGTTGAGCAGCCCGATTGGCGGCCGGCAGGGTAGCTTCCAGGTCTGCTCCCCGTTCGAACCGATGAGAGGCTTCCGTATGCATTCCCAGGGCCTTGGAGGTCTTTCGAACGGAAACGGGATCGAACCAGGCGCTTTCGACCAATACGTCCCTGGTGCTCGAGCCGATTTCGCTATCCTGTCCTCCCATGACTCCGGCCAGGGCGAGAGGCTTGACCGGATCCGCGATGAGCAGCATTCCCTCCCTCAGATGGTGTTCAACCCCGTCAAGGGTCACCAGGCGCTCACCCTTGCGCGACTTTCGCACCACGATCCGCCCGGCGTGAATCCTGCCAAGGTCGAAGGCATGGGTCGGATGGCCAATTTCCATCAGCACGTGGTTGGTGGCATCGACAATGTTGTTGATGGGGCGAATACCCAGGGAATCCAGCCTCCGGCACAGCCAATCCGGAGAGGGCCCGACCCGAACCCCCTTGATCAACCGCGCCGAATAGCGGCGACACAGTTCAGGCGATTCGATCTCAACCGAAGCCTGGCTGGAGGTCGACGGACGGCACTCGGACCACTCGACCCGCCTGGACCGAAGCCTCTTCCCATAGAGCGTGGCGATCTCTCTGGCGACGCCACGGTGGCCCAGACAATCCGGTCGATTGGTGGTCAGCTCGAGCTCCAGGATCGAGTCCGACGACCCGGATTCGATGACTTCGGCCACCACTCCGCAATCGGTCAAATCCGCCGCCAACCGATCCGGTCCAGCGTCGAATTCCACCATTTCACCCAGCCAGCGATAGCTAACGATCATCTCTCAATGCGGGCTAGAACTGCCGCAAGAACCGCAAATCATTCTGGTAGAAGTGCTGAATGTTGTCGACCCCATACTTGATCATGGCAAAGCGCTCGATGCCGACGCCGAAGGCGAACCCGATATAGCGTTCAGAGTCGATTCCCACGTGGCGGAACACTTCCGGGTCTACCATGCCGGCTCCCAATACCTCGATCCAACCGGTTTGCTTGCAGACGCGGCATCCGCGGCCCTTGCAAAATGGACAGGAGATATCCACCTCTGCGCTGGGCTCGGTAAAACCAAAGTAACTGGGCCGGAATCGGACCTTGGTTCTTTCACTGAAAAAGGCCTTGAGAAAATACTCCATCGTCCCCTTGAAATCCCTGAAGGTGAGATGCTCGTCCACGGCCAGTCCCTCAACCTGCTGAAAGACAGGGGAATGGGTGGCGTCGGGATTGTCCCTCCGATAAACGGTACCCGGACAGATGATGCGGAGCGGTGGGCGCAGCCGTTCCATGGTTCGAATCTGCACGGGCGAAGTGTGGGTCCTCAACAACAGGCACTCGGAAAGGTAGAAAGTGTCTCCCTGGTCTCTGGCGGGGTGATCCTCGGGGATATTCAAGGCCTCGAAATTGTAGTAGGTGGTTTCTATTTCCGGTCCGTCCGCAACCGAAAAACCGATGGAATAGAAAATCTCCTCGATGTCGCGGCGCACCCGGGTCAGCGGATGCAGGTGGCCGAGAGCGCGCCGCTTGCCCGGCAGGCTCAAGTCGAGGGCAATCCTGTCCGACTCCTGCCGGGACGACTCCGACTCTGTCCTCTGCCTGGCAGCCTCTATGGCGGTCTCGACCCTGGCCTTGAACTGGTTCAGGCTGCGCCCGACCTCTTTCCGATCGGCCACGGCAACAGACTTGAGCCCCTTCATCAGCAGGGTCAACCGGCCTCCCTTGCGTCCCAGGTAACGGTCTCGAAGCAATGAAAGCTGTTGCCCGGATCTGGCTTCCGCCAAATCAGTCTCGAAGGACTGCTTCAATGCGGTCAGTTCTTCCAACATTCAGGGGTCCCACCGGTATCGATACAGCAAAAAAGGGGCTCGAGGCCCCCCTGGCGCTACACCCTCCCCTATCGCTCAATTCATGCTCCGAACACCCCGGTGAGACGTTCGGAGCCCCGACCTCCGGATGCCGGGCGAATTCCGGGCCAATCTCCACAGCCGAGCCGGTCCTATGCGGCCGCTGCCTGTTTGGCGGTCTCGGCCAGCTTGGCAAACATGGCCGGGTCGTTCACCGCCAGATCGGCCAGAACCTTTCGGTCCAGCTCAATGCCGGACTGCTTCAAGCCGTGTATCAACCTGCTGTAGGAAAGTCCGTTGAGCTTGGCCGCCGCCGATATGCGGACGATCCACAAAGCCCTGAAGTCTCTCTTGCGCACCCTTCGGTCCCGGGCGGCAAATCTCAATGCCCGATCGACCGATTCCCTGGCGGAACGATAGAGCTTGCTCTTGGTGCCTCGAAAGCCCGAGGAGGCCTTGAGTACCTTACGCCTTCGGTTTCTGCGGCTGGCGCCTCGCGTGACTCTTGCCACGATCAGTTCACCTCCGTTCCATCAATAAACGAATGCCCGGTAGACGGGCCTCCCCACCCCCGATCAGGAGGCGTAAGGCAACATCTTCCTGACCTTCGGCAGGTCGCTTTTGCTCACCAGATCCGACTGGTCGAGCTTGCGCTTCCTCTTGGTTGTCTTCTTGGTCAAGATGTGGCGGGCGTGGGAGTGACCCCGCTTGATTTTGCCACTGGCGGTCAGTTTGAACCGCTTCTTGGCTCCGCGATGAGTTTTTAGCTTGGGCACTTCCCTCTCCCGCTTTGGCCAGGGCTTCCGGCTTCGGCCGGACCCCTGTCCTACTTTTTGCCGGCAAAAATGACGAACATGTGGTTGCCTTCCATCTTCGGATTCCCCTCAACCGAGCCCTGCTCGCCGACATCCTCGATCAGTCGGAGAATCAAGCGGCGTCCGATGCTCTTGTGCGCCATTTCCCGACCCCGAAAATTGACCGACGCCTTGACCTTGTCTCCGTCTTCCAGGAAGCGAAGGATGTTCTTCTTCTTGAACTCGTAGTCGTGGTTGTCGGTCTTGGGGCGAAACTTGACCTCCTTGACGTGGATCATCTTCTGGTGCTTCTTGGCCTCGTGCGCCTTCTTCTTGAGCTGGTACAGGTACTTGCCGTAATTCATGATACGGCAGACCGGCGGACTGGCCGTGGCGGAGATCTCGACCAGGTCCAGATCCTTTCCTCTGGCCACCTTCAGCGCATCCGCCGGAGGCATGATACCGAGTTGCTGGCCGTCGACATCGATCACCCGAATTTCCCGGGCCCGAATGCGATCATTGATGTTGACGCGGATCCGCTGACGACTGAACGTGGGCTTGCGACGAATACATCCACCTCCGTGATATTGCCAATGCCGGCAGATGCGGACCCTCTAGGGCCGCACCGCCTTTTTGTCCCGTAGATCCTGAATCAAATCCAGAAATTTTTCAAAGGAAAAAGAGCCTAGATCGCCCTCAAAGCGATTCCTGACCGACAGCGTGCCACTATCCAGCTCCCTGTCCCCCAATATGACCATGAAGGGCACTTTCTCAATTTGAGCTCTCCGGATCTTGGCGTTCACCTTTTCGTTCCGCAGGTCGGTCTTGACGCGAAACTTTTCCTGAGCCAGCTTGGCCTCCAGGGCCGAAGCCGCTTCCGCGTGTCGCTGGCTGATCGGCAGGACAACCACCTGGACCGGCGCCAGCCAGAGAGGAAATGCCCCGGCGTAATGTTCGATCAGTATCCCGAAGAAACGTTCCAGGGACCCCAGCAGGGCCCGGTGAACCATGTAGGGACGGTGAGATTTTCCGTCTTCTCCCACATAGGAGAGATCGAAGCGCTCCGGAAGATTGAAATCGAATTGAATGGTGGTGCACTGCCAGGAGCGACCGATGGCATCCTTGATCTTGAGGTCGATCTTGGGTCCGTAAAAGGCGCCCCCTCCTTCGTCGGTGCTGTAGTCCAGGCCTCGCGCCTCCACCGCTCTGCGCAGGGCGTCGGTGGAGATGTCCCAGTCTTCGATCGAGCCGACGTACTTCTCAGGCCGCGTCGACAGAAAGACCTCGAGATCGCTGAAACCGAAACTGCGAAGCAGCGCCAGGGTGAAGTCCAGCACACCCAGAATCTCCTCTTCAATCTTTTCGGACTGGCTGAAGATGTGGGCGTCGTCCTGAGTGAACCCTCGCACCCGCAGCAACCCTTGCAGGACTCCCGAACGCTCGTACCGGTAGACAGTGCCGGTTTCGGCCAACCGCAGAGGAAGTTCTCGATAGCTCCGCAATTGATTCTTGTAAATGAGGATATGGAAGGGGCAGTTCATGGGCTTGAGCTGATAGTCCACCTCGTCCACTTCCATCTCCGAATACATGCTCTCTCGATAAAAGTCGATGTGCCCGCTGGTGCGCCACAGGTCCGTCTTGGCGATATGGGGTGTGTATACGAATTGGTAGCCGCCGCCGAGATGCTGCTGGCGCCAGAAATCCTCGATCTCGTTGCGGATCAAGGCGCCATTGGGATGCCAGAAGACCAGGCCCGGGCCGGCATCCTCCTGCAGGCTGAACAGGTCCAGCTCCCTGCCGATGCGTCGGTGATCGCGCTTCCTGGCCTCCTCCAGTTGATGAAGATAGGCGGCAAGCTGCTTCTTGTCGAAAAAGGAGGTTCCATAGATCCGCTGGAGCTGCTGGTTGGTCTCCTCACCCTTCCAATAGGCCCCGGCCACCGACAGCAGCTTCAGCGCCTTGATCCTGCCCAGAGACGGGATGTGAGGCCCCCTGCAAAAATCGATGAGGCTTCCGACCTGGTAGCAGGAAAAGCGTTCTCCGGCCCTTTCCTGAATTAACTCGCACTTGAGGTCGGCGCCCTGCTTCCGGAACCATTCCAACCCCTCCGGCTTGTCCATCCATAGTCGTTCAAAGGGATAGTCGGCCTTCACCAGCTCCAACATCCGCTGCTCGATGATCTCCAACTCCTCCGCCGTAAAGGGAGCATCCCGCTGAAAATCGTAGTAGAAGCCGTTTTCGATGGGCGGGCCGATTCCCAACTGGGTCCCCGGGAACAGTTCAATGACCGCCAGCGCCAGCAGGTGGGCGCTGCTGTGACGGTAGACCTGCAGAGCCTCCGGGTCCCGCTCGGTCAGAATGGCGACGGCGGCGTCACTGTCCAGCCTGGTGGTCAGATCCACCAGTTGGCCATCCACCTTGCCCACCAGGGCCGCCCGCGCCAGGCGCGATCCGATGGACCGGGCCACCTCCAAAACGGTTGTTCCGGAATCGAAATCCCTCTGGCTGCCATCCGGCAGTGTCACTGTAACCTGGCTCATCTCTCGCTCACCAACTCCTGCCTACTCAACCGCAAAGTACCAAATAAACCCAGCTTGGTCAATATCCTAGCCCCTACATTCAGGCTGATCCCACCCTGCCGGAATCAAGGGAACCGGGTCGTCACGGCGCCCGAATCACGCCCGGACTCCGTGTGGGACCGTCGGGGCAACCACAGGGGTGACCCCTGCAGTCAGGGTGAACGGCTCAACCACAAAAAGCACAAAAGGCACAAAAAAGGCTCCAGTCTTGCCCGATCCCGTTTTTGTGCCTCTTGTGGTCATTTCAGAGCAGAGCCGACCTGCCCCTCGAATTGTCTCTCCGCTCGCCCGATCCGTAAAACCCTTGCCTGCGGAATTTTGCAAAAGGCTCGGCACAAAAGGAACCCTCGGATCGGCAAAACTCGAAATCACGAAACTCGTTTTGTGCCTTTTGTGCTTTTTGTGGTTTCTTTTGTCTCTCGCGCGTCTTGTGGTGAATGCCGGAGCCTGCAGCACATCATCGATGCAAACTCTACCGGAAAACGGGCCGCTCGCGTACTATTGTTTCTGGGCCCGCAACGGCCAACAACTTCCGAAGGTGGCCCGGCATACGATGAATGTCCCCCTCACTCCACTGATGTTCCTTCGCCGTTCCGTGAAACTCTACCCCGACAAGACCGCGGTGGTCTGCGGAGCCCGGCGCTTCAGCTACCGGCAATTCAGCCGGCGAATCCACCGATTGTCTCGCTTGCTGGTGTCTCTGGGCGTCAAGCCCGGAACAGTGGTGGCCTATCTTAGCCGCAATGGTCACCGCCTGCTGGAAGCCTACTACGGGGTGGTGCAGACCGGCGCCATCTTTCTGCCGCTCAATGTGCGCCTCACTGCCGAGGATTTCCGTTACATCCTCAACCACTCCGAAGCGCGGCTGCTGCTGCTGGAAGAAGAGTTCCTTCCCCTGATCGGGGAAGTTCGCGGAGAGTTGCCCCGCATCAACCGCTTTCTCCTTCTGGATGGCGAGCCCCGCCTTCCCTGGATTCACCCCCTCGGCTACGAGCAAGCTATCGAGGAGTGCAGCCCGGATCCCTTCCCCGACACCATTCAGGAGGAGGACTCGGTTGCCGAGCTGTTCTACACCAGTGGAACCACGGCTCGGCCCAAGGGAGTGATGCTGACCCACCGCAATCTCTACCTGCACGCCCTGAGCGTCGTCTTTGCCTTGCAGAACCGCGAGACCGACGTGCAACTGCACACCATTCCATTGTTCCATGCCAACGGGTGGGGCGCCACTCACAGCATCACCTGCGTCGGAGGGACCCATGTCATGCTGCGCCACTTTCGGCCCAGGACCGTTCTGGAACTGATCCGGAACGAAGGGGTGACGACTCTCAACCTGGTTCCCACCATGGCCGCCCTGCTGCTCAATTCCCAGGCCATCCCCAACTACCGCCATGACAGCCTCCGACTGATTCACTTGGGAGGATCTTCCGTCCCCCCGGAAATGGTCCGCCAACTGGAGGCCGCCTTCGGATGCGAGTGCAGTTGCGGCTACGGCTTGACTGAAACCTCGCCCGTCCTGACGGTTTCCCTGCCCAAGTCACACCTGCGGGAAGAGGGGGAGGCACGCTTGCGGCGGGCAGCCATGACCGGGTTGGAACTACCGGGCAGCGAGGTCAGGGTGATCGACCGGCACGGGCGGGAGGTGGCCGCCGACGGGCAGACGGTGGGCGAAATTGTGGCCAGAAGCAACGTGGTCATGAAGGGGTATTGGAAGCAACCCGAGGAGACAGCCAGGGTCTTGAAGCAGGGATGGTTTCACACCGGCGATCTGGCCACGGTGGATTCGGAGGGCTATCTCATGATCGTGGACCGCAAGAAGGACATCATTGTGCGAGGGGGCGAGAACATCTCCTCCATCGAGATCGAGAAGACACTCTTCGCCCATCCGGACGTGCTGGAGTGCGCCGTCATTGCGGTGCCGGACCCCAAGTGGGGAGAATCGCCCAGGGCCCTGGTGGTCCCCAGGGAAGGAACCGAACTCTCGGAACAGGCACTCAAGCAGTATTGCCGGCAGAAGCTGGCGGCCTACAAGGTGCCGTCCGGCGTGGAGTTCCTGAACAGCCTCCCCAAGGGAGGAACGGGGAAAATCCAGAAAAAGGCCCTGCGCGAGCGCTATCTGCGGAACAATGGGAAACGGATCCCGCAAGGAGAGTGACGGCATGAGGATACTGGTTACCGGGGGCGCCGGCCTGATCGGATCGCATCTGTGCGACTCGCTGCTTGCCCAGGGCCATGAAGTCGTCTGCCTGGACAACTACTTCACCGGCTCCAAGCGAAACATATTTCACCTGCTGGACTCCAAGAATTTCGAGATTTTGCGCCACGACATCATCAATCCGGTCGATATCGAGGTCGAGCAGATCTACAACCTGGCCTGTCCGGCCTCCCCGGTCTTCTACCAGTTCAATCCCGTCAGGACCATCCAGGCCAACGTCCTGGGAGTGACCAACATGCTGGAGCTGGCCAAACGGACGCGGGCCAGAATCCTGCAGGCATCGACCTCGGAAGTCTACGGGGACCCCCGGGTTCAT
>JAJECY010000074.1 GCA_022821775.1 Acidobacteriota bacterium | reverse complement strand
GATGCACAGGATAAACAGGACGAGAGGTTCTGGCACCGGAAGCCGGCTCGGGCGATGATCCGGTGCGCGTCTGCGAATGGCTCAGGATGCCAAGCCGGCCGTTTCCTGAAAAATCCTGTGCATCCTGTGCATCGATGTTGAAAATCCCTTTCGTGGCGGTGCGGGCCGTTGAGGCAGATCCGTCCCACTTCGTGGCCCTTGGTCGTCCTTCGTGTGTCTTCGTGGATAACTCTTTTTTTCTGTTGTTTCAGACAAGCCGCGCCCCCGCCCCCACGACGGGACGGATCATTCAGAGTGAAACAGAGGTGCTTCAGAAGAGCGGAGGGTGGAGAGTGGTCAACGGAGGATTCCGGGAACCGGTACGTGCCTGACGGCTTGGTTGCGTTTTTTGAATGACTGTGCCGAGACCGACAAGTTGCTTAACGTTTGGGTCTAATCACTATCCACTAATCACTAGCCACTCTTCACTGTTGTTTCAGACAAGGGTCCACCCGCCCGGGGCGGTCAGGGAGCTGCCTTCCGGTCCAGCCGGATCAGGGTTTGCAGCAGCAGGTTGGCGCCGTTGGCGACGTCCCGCGGTTTGGTGTATTCCTGTGGCGAGTGGCTGATTCCACCCACGCTGGGAACGAAGATCAGAGCGGAGGGAGCAACGTGGGCCATGTTCTGGGCGTCGTGGGCGGCCCCGCTGGGCATCCGGACGTAGCTCAGGTCCATGGCCCCGGCCGTTTTCCGGATCACTTCCTGCAAGTTCGGGTCGGTCAGGGTCGGCTCCACCCCGATGTCGATTTCGGTGAAATCGATGTCGGTCCCCGTGTCCTGTTCGATGGCTCGCGCCCGGCGCTGTATTTCCTGGAAGACCCGATCCAGCTTGGCTTTTTCCAGATCGCGCAGTTCCAGGCTCAGCTCTACCCGTCCGGGGATGACGTTGGGAGCTCCCGGCTCGGCCGTGATGCGCCCCACCGTGGCCACCTGTCTTCCGGGCAGGCCGGTGGCGGCCCGGTTGACCGCGATCACCAGCCTGGCGGCCGCCAGCAGGGCGTCCCGGCGGGCATTCATGGGCGTGGTCCCGGCGTGGTTGGCTGAACCCGTCACGGCCACGTCCCACCACCGGATCCCAACGAATCCTTCCACAATGCCTACGTCGGTTCCTTCCGACTCCAGGCTGCCGCCCTGCTCGATGTGCAACTCCAGGTAAGCCCTCACTTCGCCGGGGCGCCGGATGACCCGGGAGATTCTCTCGGCATTCCCGCCCAGGGCCGAAATCCCCTCCCGGATGGACATTCCGCTCCGGCTGGATTCCTCCAGTGCCTGGGGGTTGAGCCTGCCAGACAGGGCGCGGCTTCCGGTCAAGCCTCCTTCTTCGTTGGCGAATACAAGGACTTCCAGCGCGTGTCGGGTCCGGATTCCATTCTCCCCCAGAACCTGGACGCACTCGATGGCGGCCATCACTCCCAGAACGCCGTCGTAGACCCCTGCCCGGGGCACGGTGTCGATGTGGGACCCCAGCACAATGGGGGCAAGTGCGGGCGAACCACCTTGCAGGAGGCCCGACAGGTTGCCGGCCTCGTCCACTCGGACCTCCAGGCCGGCCTCCTGCATTAGTCGGGTCACATAAGCCCGGCCGCGGAGGTCGGCCTCGGTGAACGCCAAACGGGTCACTCCCTGGGTGCTCCCTCCGATGCGGGCCAGTCGGTCGATGCGTTCCTGGAGCCGTTCCGCATTGACGCGGAGTGCCTGCGGATCTCCGGACTCGGCCCCGCACAAAGGCCATGCGAGTAGCAGCAAGCCGAGGGTCAGGCGGCAGAGGTTTGGAAACCGGTTGATTTCGGATGGCCGCATGGGTTTCTCCTGGTGTGGGCTGATTCCGCAGGTTGTACAGGCGTCAACGGGAGCGGGGCTCCCGCGCAGCATCATATCCGATGCGAGGCAGATCGGGGTCACCAGCAGCCGTGTTGCCGGCCGCGGGTGGAGCATTGGGAAGGGCGGCAAGGGTGTCGGGAAGGGTGTCGGGAAGGGTTGCAACAACGAAATCGCGCAATTATACTGGATTCGATCTGGAAGACTCCCTCTCCACCTGGATCGTTTGCGGGGTGGCCCCCTTCCTGTGACCTTTGCCCGCCCTAAAACTGATTCAGGATCGGCGGTCCGCTCCCGACCGGGACCAGGATTGAACGGTGTGCAGGTGGACCGTCAAGCAAGAGCCGAAGAAAAGAGAGGGATCCCCCATGAGCATGATGGTCACGGAAGTTTATCAGGCGCTCGTCGATGCCGGGGCGTCAGAAGAAAAAGCCAGAGCGGCGGCGGAAGCGATTCCCGACATGTCGGATCTAGCCGATAAAAATGACCTCGCCGGATACAGGTCCGAGTTGAAGCAGGAAATCGCCGAACTTCGGTCCGAGCTGAAGCGGGACATGGTCGAACTTCGATCCGAACTGAAGCAGGACATCGCCGATCTTCGATCCGAGTTCAAGCAGGACATCGCTGAACTTCGATCCGAGGTCAAGCAGGACATTGTCGGGCTGAAGGCCGATCTGTACAAGCACATGTGGCTGATGCAGGGGGCAACCATCGTTGCCATTGTCGGACTCTTGAAACTCCTGCCTTGATTGCAACGGCTCCGTCAGGTGAACTCATACGGGCCAAGCCCCCGGACACGCACCATCCGGCAACGACCTGCAAGGCCGGGCTCCGGAACCCGGCGCATTCCATCCCATGAATCGTCGAAATCGCGGGCTTGGCGCGGCATTGTGCGCTTGGCTCCAGCAGTGGTAACATGCCTTTAACTGCAAAGGTGATGTGACTGTTGAAGGAGACCCGACGATGCCCGGCTCCAGCCGAAGAGCGCTTCTCAGGAAGATGGGGCTGATGGCGGGGGCGGTGGCGTTGAAGCCACGGGTCGGCGGCCTGGCCCGCCCGCGTTCCGCCAACCGCCGCGACATGGACTGCCTGCGGGAGCGCATCCAGGGGGTCCATTGCTTCATGGTGACTCCCTTTCATCCCGATGGCAGCTTCAACGCCGAGGGGCTCCGCCGCAACATCGCCCACCACGCCGATGCCGGAATTCAGGACACGACCATCGTAGTCGGCGGCGGAATGGGTGAGATCTTCTCTCTGGACCTGAAGGAACACCGGGCCATGGCCGCGGCCGCGGCCCAGGGCGCCCGGGGTAAGCTTCCGGTGGTGGTGGGGGCTTGCGGCGGCTATCGCATGGCCAGGATCATGGCCCGCAATGCCCAGGAAGCCGGAGCCGACGCCATCCTGCTGTTCGCCCCTCCCTACTGGAACTGGATTCCCGGATACGACGAGGGCACGATTCGGTATTTCACCGAGGTGGCGCAATCGATCGACATCGGGGTGGTGCTGGCCACGGTGTCGGGCCACAATTTTCCCACCGGCACGGAGAAGTATTGGCCCAAGGTCCTGAAACGTCTGTCGGAGCTTCCCAATGTCCTCGGGTTCGAAGATTCCAGCAGCGACATCGCCATGGGACAGGAACTGGGGGATCTGGTCTCCGACCGGCTGGTCTGGATCGCCCGGGGTGAAGGGCACGCCCTGAAAGCTCTGCCGGCCGGGGCCCGCGGCAACACCTCGGCCGTGGCCACCTTCGTCCCTCAGGCCTGCAGGGAGTTTTGCAAGCAGGGGCGGCTGGGAGAGGTTGAGCGCATGCAGGAGATACTCCGGACGCGGATACAGCCCATGGCTCGGGTCAGAGGCCTCAGTCCCGGCTACCACGTGAGCGGGATCAAGGTGGCCCTGGAGGCCCTGGGCCGGGCCGGCGGTCCGGTCAGGCCACCGGGAAGGGCCGTGCGTCCCGAGGATCGGCCCAGGATCGCGGCCATCGCCCGCGAGCATGCCGAGGCTTGAGCGCCGGCGGTTGCTCCCGGAGTGCGGGCGCCCCTGGCTGAATCGAAAATCATGCAGGCGCGAGATTCATGAAACGGCACTACCCTGAAGCCGAAAAAAGGAACGGCGTTGGCACCTGGGCAAGCTGCTTGTTGACGGTGCTGTTGGCCTTGCTGCTTCTATCCCATGCCGTGGCCCAGGAGATGCCGGCTCCCATGCCCACCGAGCCGGAGGCCCACTGGATCTATCCGCTGGGGGGCCGTCAGGGCGCCCGCGTCGAGGCCGAGGTGGAAGGCCGCTTGCTGCAGGAAGTGCATGCGGTCTGGTCGACGGAGTCGGGTCTGAGGGGAGCCATCCTGGAAGTGCGCCCGGTCGCGGAGCAGACGAAGGAGGGAGAGGGGGGAGAGAAGGGTGGCTATGGAGACAAGGACAAGGCGCCCACTCAACGGGTCACCCTCGAGCTGGAGATCGATCCCGACGTCCCGAGCGGGATCCACTCTCTCTACCTGGTGTCGGGACAGGGGATCTCGAATCCACTGAGTTTCCTGGTCAACTCCGATCCTGTCACGGAAGAATCCCGGGATGCCGGTGGAGTTGAATCCGGGCTACGGACGGTCCGTCCCCCGCTCATCCTCAACGGCAGGCTCTCCAGCGACGGGGAAGTGGACAGCTACGCGCTGGAGGTGACGGCCGGCGACGCTTTTACTTTTGAGCTCTTCAGCCCTGCCGAGACCTTCAGATCGACCCTGCGCCTGTTTCGGGAAGAGGGAAGCTGGCTGCGGGGAGACAAACCAGCCGAACTGGAGTTCAGCCACAAGGGCAGCTACAGTCCCTCGCAGGCCAGGCACTGGCGCCATCGCTTCAGCCGCGGCGGCCGCTATCTGGTTGCTGTCGGGTCGGTCTACGGCAGGGCCGAACCCGAATTTATCTATCAGCTTCGCATCGCGCCGGCCGGAAACGGAGAGAGATACCGGGATTGGCCCGGGTCCGTGGGAGCGGCCAAGTGGAGCGAGCGCCAGTATCTCAGGCAGTTGCCTCCCGACAGGCTGCGCCAACTCTGGGCGCGCACCGTCAAGCCCGCCGGTAGTGCGCCCCGGTCCAAGGCCGGCTCGGGAACAGAGAAGGGGGCGCGAGGGACCACGGGCACGCAAGGCCCATCCGATCCCTCGTCGGATGGGACCAACCCAACCCTGGCTGTCTTCGAAGAGAACGAGCCCAATGGAAGTCGTGACCAGGCCCTGGCGGTTTCGCTGCCGGCACTGATCAGCGGCAGCATCGAAGCCCCGGGGGACGTGGATTTCTTCCGGTTCCGGCTGCCGGCCGGACAACAACTGGTCTTTGAGGTGGAAACCCCGAGGGTGGCGCCTCCCGCCTTCAGTCCCAGTCTCAAGGTGCTGGATTCCGCCGGCCACCCATTGTTCGACAACAAGCACCGCAAGATCGCGCTGACTCGTCAGGACCCTATTTTTCTGGTGGAGCTGCTCAAGCTTCACCTCCCTGATCGGGGAATCTGCGGCATAGGATCCCTTGCCTTTTTCGAGTCTCTGGAAGCCAAGATGGTGGCCGAATTCGGCGTCGCCGGAGACTACATCCTCCAGGTCGGCGACCTGACCTCGCAGCAGGGCCATCGGGACCATGCCTACCGGGTGCTCGTTCGCCCTCACATTCCCCACGTGGGGGAGCTCGAGCTCGAAGGGGATCGGATCAATCTCACGCGGGGCCAGGTCAGAAAGCTGACGGTGACCACCGGCCTGGAGGAGGGTTATTCGGGCCAGGTGGCCCTGAGCCTGGAGGGCCTGCCCGCGGGGGTAGTGCCCTTGACCGGCACGGAAGTGGAGCCCCCCAGCCCCATCGGGCCCACCACCGAGAGCAGGAAGAGCTTTCTGGGATTCAGCGAGAAGGCGGTCATCCTGTTGCGGGCCGATGAGCAGGCGCCGCTGACCGATTTGCCGGTGCGGGTCAAGGTGTGGGCTCAGCCGGCGCTCGAAAACAGGCTGGGAACCCGGTTGCCCGTCGGAGAAGTTCCGCTGATGGTGATCGGTTCCCGAGAACAGGCTTCCGAATCATGAGCCACAGGCTAGCATTTCTCATGGGCATGCTTGACTGGAAGAGACCTGTCCGGGTGTTGGTGCTGGGCCTCCTGCCGATCCTGGTTCCCGGACACCTGGAAGCGGAAAAGGATCGCCGAGTCGCGCCCGCAGAACCGGCAGCGAACCCCAACGACTCGGCGGAGGCTGGCCGAATCCTTGCCCCTGACGGCCTGAGGGACTTTCGCCTGGTTCCCTCCCAGGTTGGGTTACGGGGAAAAGGGGCCTCGCAATCCTTCGTGGTGGTGGCCACCGATGGCCGGGGGCTGGAAGTCGACCTTACCTCCGAGTCCCGATTCGACCTGACCAATGACCGGTTGGCGCAGGTCACCGCGGACGGTCTGCTGACGGCCCGAAGTGACGGCGAGTTGCAACTTCGTGCCGACATAGCCGGACAGCAGTTGACGGCGACCGTTCACATCGAGGGAACCGGACGGGCCAGGCCCTTCGGCTTCGCTCGCGACGTGGTCGGCGTCTTCACCCGCAACGGTTGCAACGGCAGCGAGTGCCACGGCGGGGTCAAGGGGCGGGGTGGCTTCAAGCTTTCCCTGCATGGCATCAATCCCCGGGAGGACTACCGCTGGACCGTCAAGGGCGGGGTCTACCAGGTGTTGTCGCCCAAAGCGGCCGAGCCCTTTAACCCACGGGTCGACCTGGAAGAGCCGCAACAGAGCCGATTGCTGCAGAAGCCCGCCATGGATCTGCCCCATGGGGGAGGACAGCGCTTCGAACGGGACTCGGCCGACTACCGAACACTGTTGGAATGGATTCGCCAGGGAGCTCCCTACGGGGCCGGCGGGTCCGGGTCCCGGGTCCAGCGCCTGGAGGTCTTTCCGCGGGAAGCCATCATGGAGCCCGGGACTCGGCGGCGGCTGCTGGTGACCGCTTTGCTTGAGGACGGCCGCAGCCAGGACCTGAGCCCCGAGGTGCTCTATGAGAGTAGCGATCCGGCCGTGATCGATGTCAGCCCGGCCGGTGTGGTGCGCGCCCTCAAGCCGGGACAGGCCCGGATCGCCATAAGGGCGGCCGGGAAGCTGGTTCAGGTCCGCTGCGGGGTGATTCGACAACCGCTGGACCGCTACCCCCGGGTGGCCGGACGCAATTTCATCGATGAGGAGGTCTTCGATCGGCTGCGGGAGCTGCACATCGTTCCGGCAGGCCTCTCGAGCGACTCCGCCTTCCTGCGGCGGGTCTGTCTGGACCTGACCGGGACCCTCCCTCCCCCGGAGCGCGTCCGGGAGTTTCTGGCGGACCGGGACCCTCTGAAGCGGGAGAACCTGATCGAGCGCCTGTTGAATTCTCCCGAATTCGTCGACTACTGGACCTTCCGTTTCGCCGATTTTTTCCGGGTGGTCTATCGCAACGCCTACAGCTACAAGAGCTGGATCCGGGAAAGCCTGGCCCGCAACAAGCCCTACGACCACATGGCCCGGGAACGGGTGGCCTCCCAGGGCAATGGCGGCCCTACCCGGCATTTCATCAAGTCGATCAGTGGGGAGATGATGCGTCCCCACGAAAAGATGGGAGAGGACGTGAGGGTCTTCCTGGGAATTCGCCTGGACTGCGCTCAATGCCACGACCACCCCTACGAGACCTGGACCCAGGATCAGTTCTGGGGAATTACCGCCTTCTATGGACAGTTGACCCGAATCCGCAGCCTCTCGGCCTTCATGGATGACATTTCCGGCAACGAGGAGCAGCCCGAGGGACCCAAGGTGACCCACCCCCGCCGCCGGCAGGAAGTGGCCCCCAGGTTCCTGGACGGCTCGCCGCCAGCCACCCTGGGCGGCAATCCGCGGGAGAAGTTGGCCGACTGGATGACGGCGCCCGACAACCCCTATTTCAGCCAGGCCATCGTCAACCGCGTGTGGGCCAACTTCTTCGGGAAGGGGCTGGTCGAGCCGGTGGACGATTTCAGGCCCGGAAACCCTGCCAGCCATCCCGAGCTGCTGGAAGCCCTGGCCGAGGACTTCCGGCGCAGCGGCTTCGATCTCAGGCACCTGATGCGCACCATCGCCCGATCCAGAACCTATCAGCTTTCCGGGGACCTCAACCCGACCAACCGGGAGGACGAGATCAACCACTCCCGGGCTCTGCCTCGCCGATTGGAGGCCGAGATTCTGCTGGACGCCATTTCACGGGTGACCGGCATCGAGGAGGCCTTTGCGGTCCACGAATACGTGGGCGGGGGCACCGAGCCCAGGGGGACCCGGGCCATCGAGCTGGTTCCCGAAGTCACTCCCTCCCAGTTCCTGGAAGTTTACGGGCGACCCGTCAGCCGGGACAGCATGCCCTGGCGCGACTACCGCTCCACGCTCAGGCAGGCCCTGCACCTTCTGGTCGGCTCCACCTACACCAGCAAGATCGCCGCCGAGGGAGGACGGGTCGGTCAACTTCTTTCGGCCGGCGCCTCCGACCGGGAGATCGTTCGGGAACTCTACCTGGCCGCCCTTTCGCGCTTTCCGACGGCTGAAGAGGAAACCCGGCTCCAAGCCCTGATCGAGGGGTCTCCGTCCCGCCGGAAGGGTGTGGAAAATCTGGCCTGGGGGTTGCTGGCCTCCCGCCAGTTTACCTATAATCACTGAGGGACGCGCCTATGGACCTGCCGATCGATCAGCTTGGGTGTTGCCGGCCACGCCGGGAATTCCTCAGAGTCGGTGCTCTCAGCCTGCTGGGCCTGAACCTGAGGCAGTACCTGGCCCTGGAAGCAGCCACTCCGGCCGCCGCCCGTTCGAAGCAAAGAGCCCAGGCCTGCATTCTGCTGTGGCTGGAGGGAGGACCCTCCCAGATCGACACCTGGGACCCCAAGCCCCACAGCCAGTTCAATGCCATTCCCACCCGGGCCGACGGTATTCGGATCTCGGAGCTCTTTCCCCGGGTCGCCGGCCACATGGACAAGCTGGCCATTGTCCGCTCCATGCACACCGAGGAGAACAACCATCCTCAGGGCACCCACTACGCCCTGACCGGCCACCGCCCCAACCCGGCCTTGAAGTTTCCCAGCCTGGGTTCGATCATCTCCAGGGAACTGGGTCCGCGGAACAACCTCCCGCCCTACATCATGGTCCCGGAGCACCAGGAGACCGACTTCTTCTCCTATATGGACGCCTACACCTCGGCCTTTCTCGGCTCGGAATACGATCCCATCATCCTGCCCGATCCCAGCCAGGAGTCCTTTCAGATTCCGGACCTGTCCCTGCCCGATACCCTGACGGCTGCCGATATTGCCGACCGCCGGTCGTTTTTGCAGGCGGTGGATCGGGGGTTTCGCCAGAAGGAGAAGCACGCCGAATTCGGCAGGATGGACCGATTCACCAACCAGGCCCTGACCATGCTGCTTTCACCCAAGGTCAAGCAGGCCTTCGACCTGTCCCAGGAGTCCGACCGGACCAAGGAGGCCTACGGACGCACCCGGGTCGGTCAGAGCGTGCTGCTGGCTCGCCGCCTGGTGGAAGCGGGCTGCCGTTTTGTGACCACCTCCGGATACGCTCACGGGGCCTGGGATACCCACAAGGACAACGACCAGAGGCTGCGGGACAAGCTGGCTCCCACCCTGGACCAGACCCTTTCCACCCTGCTGGAGGACCTGCAGCAACGCGGGCTGCTGGACTCCACCGTGGTGCTGGCCATGGGCGAGTTCGGCCGCACCCCCCACCTGAACGCCAACAACGGGCGGGATCACTATCCGGACTGCTGGTCGCTGATTCTGGGGGGGGGAGGCATTCAGGGCGGGCGAGTGGTGGGCGCCAGTGACGAGCAGGGGGCCCAGGTGGCCGAACGCCGGGTCACCATGGGCGACCTCTTCGCCACCATCTACAAGGCCATGGGCATCGATTGGACCAAGGAATACGTCAATCCCGGAGGCCGTCCCCTCTACATCGCCAACTCCATTGATGACGTCATGGGGCAGCCGCTCCACGAGCTGGTGTAGTCGGCCTGTATTTCCGTCCTCATTTTCCTAAAAAGCCGCCTGCAGGATTCCCTCCAGGTCATCCACTGTGGCTTGGCGGGGGTTGCTGCGCATGAGCCGCTTGATCCCGAAGGCCGCCTCGGCGAACGATCGGAGCTGGTGTTCCTTTACTCCGATTTCCCGGAGCTTGTCGGGGATGCCGATTTCTTTCCTCAAGTCTCGCACCCGCTCAATGGCGGCGTCGGCCGCTGCCTCGACGGAGAGGCCCTCCACCTGCAGGCCCATGAGTTCGGCCAGGCGGGCCACGGCCTCCATCCGGGCCGGCTTGTTGAACTCCATCACGTAGGGCAGGAGCAGGCCGTTGCCGCAGCCGTGGGAGCAGTGCACCGCTCCGCCGATGGGGTATTCCAGAGCGTGGACCGCCCCCACGCCCACGTTGCTGAACCCCATTCCCGCAATCAGTGCCGCCAGGTGCATGCCCTCCCGGGCCGCCAGGTTCCGGCCGTCCCTGACCGCGTCGGCAAGATGGCTTGCGATGAGGCTGACCGCCGGCTCCACCATGGCGTTCCCCAGGGGATTGCGGCCCTGATAGATGGAAATTTCACCTTCCGGAATTTCAAGATGGGAGCTGTCGGTGGCCATGAAGGCTTCCACGGCGTGGGTGAGGGCGTCGATCCCGCTGTCTGCCGTGGCCTTGGGAGGGCAGGTCACGGTCATGAGCGGGTCCACCACCGCCGACCGGGGTCTCAGGTAGTTGCTGGCGATGGCCACCTTGATGTTGTTCTCAGTGTCGGTCAGGATTCCCGCGTGAGTCACTTCAGAGCCTGTTCCGGCCGTGGTGGGCACGGCGATCAGCGGCAGGATGGGGCCCGGAACCTTCCCTTCGCCCATGTAGTCCCGGGGCTCGCCTCCGTAGGTGAGCAGGACCCCCACGGTCTTGGCCAGGTCCATGTTGCTGCCGCCTCCCAGTCCCACCAGCAGGTCGGGTTTGTGCCGGGAGGCGAATTCGTGGCAGCGGAGCAGGGCTGCGATGGAAGGCTCAGGCTCTCCGCCGTCGAAGAGGGTCACCCGCACGCCTCCGGAAGCCAGCCGGGTCTGCACCTGGTCGGCCAGGCCGGCTTTCACCAGGGCCTTGTCGGTGACCACCAGGGCATGGCCGGCGCCCAGCTCGCGCGCAATCTCACCCAGTTGATCGGTGGCGCCTCTGCCGAAGTGAATGGCTCCGGCAGTATGAAAACTCCACGTGGTCCGCATGCTGACCTCCCTCCCTTTGAGCCGTGTCGGATCGATGAAAAGCCGGGCAAAGTATAAAGATTCCCATTTCGCTTGTCACCGTCCCGCGTAATTCGGACAAGGCAGTGGGGGAACCGAGTCGTCACCGGGCATCGAAAACTTTTTCCCAATTAACATCGATGCACAGGATGCACAGGATAACCAGGACGAGAGGTTGCTGCAGGGGATGCTCACTCGTGCGATACAAGAGGCAGGATGCCTGCAATCGGGGCAAGGCGGTCGATGATAGAAATCCTGTATATCCTGTGCATCCATGTTAAGGAAACTCTGATTTATTCCTTCCTCTCATGAGATCATAAAACGGTCCGTGACCCAATCAACAGGAGGTAAGGATCGATGCGTCAGAGCAGCTTTGCCGAAGCCGGATTTGAGCGCTATAGCAAACGCACTCGCCGAG
>JAJECY010000169.1 GCA_022821775.1 Acidobacteriota bacterium | reverse complement strand
CTCTGGGTGAAGAGCCACTTGCTCAACACCACCTTCTGTTGGGTCCCGCCGCTCAAATTGCGAACCTGCTCCTCGGTCGAGGGAGTCTTGATAGCCAACTGCCTGATGAAGTCCTGCACGCTCTCTCTTTCCCGGAACGAGTCCACCAGCCCCCAGCGGATCAGTTTGCTCAACCTGGACAGAGTGGTGTTCTCCCGCACTCGCATGCCGAGCACCAGGCCCTGAGACTTGCGGTCCTCCGTCAGCAGGCCGATTCCGAGGTCGATGGCCTGGCGAGGCGAGAGCGGCCGGATCGGCTTTCCCTCCAGGAACATCCGACCCCGATCCGGCAGCTCGACCCCGAACAGGACCCTGGCCAACTCGGTCCGCCCGGCGCCCACCAGGCCGGTCAGCCCCACGATTTCTCCCCGGCAAAGCCTCAAGTCGATGTCCTCCAGTTTCCCCGCCTGTCCGATTCCCTCCAGGCGAAGCACCTCCGCACCCGGGTTGGAAGGCGCCCGCCGGACCGACGACTTGAGCTCACGGCCCACCATCAGGCGGATGACCTCCTCCCGGTCCAGCTCCGAGGTCGGCCGGGTGGCAATGGTGCGCCCGTCCCGCATCACGGTGGTTCGATCGCACACGTTGAAGATTTCCTCCAGCCGGTGGGAGATATAGATCACCGATACCCCTTGCTCCTTGAGGCGACCGATCAGGCCGAAAAGCTCGGACAGTTCGCGTTCGGTAAGGATGGCGGAAGGCTCATCCATAATGATGAGGCGGGAACGCACCGACAACGCCTTGGCGATCTCCACCATCTGCTGCTGGGCCAGGCTCAGGTTCCTCACCGGAACGCGGCCGCTCATTTCCTGGCCGAAGCTGGCCAGCAACTCCTGCGAGCGCCGTTCCATCGCCTCGCGGTCCAGCCATCCCAGGGGGCCCCGCGACAGTTCATGTCCCAGGAAGATGTTCTCCGCCACCGTCATCCCCTGAAGGAGGTTCAGCTCCTGGTGAATCATGGTGATTCCCAGGTCCCTGGCAACGATAGGCGAGTCCACCTGGTGGAATCGGCCAGCGAACCGGATCATGCCGGCGTCAGGCTGGTAGGCGCCGGACAGGATCTTCATCAGGGTTGACTTCCCGGCGCCGTTCTCCCCCACCAGCGCATGGCATTCGGCCGCCTCCACGTCCAGGTCGGCCTTGTCGAGCGCCAGCACGCCCGGGAATTGCTTGGTGATGGCCTGCATTTCGAGCAACGGCATGGGTTATTCCACTACACCAACTCCCAGGCTTCACGCAGGGTTCGCTTGGCGTTGGCCAGCACGATCGGGCTGCTCTCGCCGGCCATGGGCTTGACCTCGAAACTCAGGATGCGTGGCTGGTTTTCCTTGAGATAACCGATGTCGATCAGGGTTCTGATGTACTCCACCACCTCGGCCACATCGTTTTCTCCGCCGGCAATACCGAACCGCGGGTGCTGGTCGCCATAGGCCGGATGAGCGGTGTCCCTCATGACGCAATTCCCCATGTGGGCATGGACCAGGTGATCCCTGGCGACGTGTAGTGCCTCCCGGGTGGTTTCTCTCTGCAGAGGCAGATGGCTTAAATCCAGCATGAGGCCAAAATTCCCGTGGTTCTGCCTCACGCGTTCCGAAAAGCTCACCGCCTCGGCGTTGGGACCGATGAGGGCCTTCTTGTCTATGTCGAAATCGAAAGTCTCCACAACCACCTTGAGGTCGCCTTGGGAGGCGGCATGGGAGCAGATTCTGTCGAAGGAATCCACCAACAGATCGGTGGCCTGTTGCCGTTTCTCCTCACCCGGGTGGGGCCCGCTCAGAAAAGCAACCCCGCGGCAACTCATCTCCACGGCTTCGTCCACGCAGGACAGGCAGCGATCGATCGCGGCCCGGCGCGTGCCGGCATCCAGGCTGTTGAGATCGAGCTTGTTGACCAACTGCACGGGTTGGCTCCCGTAGGTGACCACCATCTTGCTGGATTCCAACATCTTCCGAGCCGTCTTACGAACCTCGGGATCCCGTATGGTCGTGATTTCAATGACGTCGAAGAAATCGTCGGTCAAGACCGACTCCAGGGACTCCAGCACCGGCCCCTCCCCGGTGAGCACCTCGGGAAAGGCCATGAAATGAACCAATCCGACCTGCATGTATTTTTTCCAGGAAACATCCATCAGGACCTCCAAGGCAACTTGAAGAGATATAGAGATTTAGCGTGCCGCCGATTGTCCGCGATCCCATCGGCAGGCACCAGAATCATACACAAATCGAAACCCGTTTCAACCGGGGTCCCCGGGGAGCCCGACCGTCCCGCTCCCTGCGAAGGCGGGAGTTGAGTTGCGGAGGGCGAGGCCGTCTTGGCCGGCCCGGTCCAGGAGGCCGACGCCCGTGTCGGTCGCCGCTACGTCCCGGAATCGTCTCACTCTTCCGCCAACGCATCCTGTCCGAGCCGAACCACCGAATCGAGCGTCTTCCGCACGTCCTTCCAGGTCGTCGTGTGATTCAGGATGCATATCCGCAGCGAGAAGGCCCCCTTCAGCGAGGTCGACGAGAAGAACGCCAGCTCGTCCCAGAACACACGCACCAGCACCTTCCGATTGACCTCTTGCAAAGCTTGCTCGTCGTAGCCGCTGCCGGCGGGGTTCACCCGAAAGCACACGACGCCCATTGACACAGGCGCCATCAACTCGAGCATCGGACTGGACTCGACGTACTCCTCGGCACGGCGCGCCAGGTCCAGCCCGTTCTGAACCGCCGCGCGAAACCTGGCCATCCCGAAGGTCTGCACCGACATCCAGATCTTCAGTGCCCGCGCCGCCCGGCTCAACTGCTGGCCGCGGTCCGCAAAGTTCGGGTGGTTGGCTCCCCACACGGTATCCTGCAGGACATCGTGGCCGATCGCGAATGCACTTTCGAGGTGCCGCGTATCCTTCACCATGAGGGCACCCGCCTCGTAGGGTTGAAAGAACCACTTGTGCGCGTCCATCCCGACCGAGTCGGCCTTCTCGATACCGTCGAGCAATTCCCTGCCGTCCTCCGTCACCAGGGCGAATCCGCCGTAGGCGGCATCTACGTGCAGCCAGATGCCTTCCCGCGCGCAAAATTCGGCCATCGCCCCCAGCGGGTCGATTGAGCCCGTGCTGGCGCTGCCCGCGTTGGCGCAAACCGCCAGGGGCCGCAGACCGTTGGCACGGTCCTCGGCCACCAGCCGGCGCAATTCGGCCATGTCCATACGGAAGTCGTCGCCGGTGTGCACCAAGCGGATATTTTCGCGACGCACCCCGGCGATCAGCGCAGCCCGCTTCAAGGCGCTGTGGCTCTGATCGCTCATGTAGACGGCTGGCCGGTCCGGATGTCCCGCCGCTTCCCTCGCCGCCACCAGCGCCTCGACGCTCGCCGTCGAGCCACCGCTCGTCAGCAAACCCCCGGCGCCCTTCGGGTACCCGATCCAGATTCGCATCCAGTCCACCACCACGAGTTCCAGCTGGCTGGTCCCGCTCGACACGAGCCATGTGCACGAGTTGATGTTGAAGCCGGCGGCGAGAAAGTCCGCGAGGACTCCGGGCCAGGTGGGGGACGAGGGCACGAAACCGAAGAACCGGGGATGATCCAGCCGTGCCGCGTACGGGAGCACGTCCCGCACCACCTGCTCCAGAACCTCCTCCGCGGGCCGGCTGCCTTCGGGCGGCGGGCCGCCCAGTTGCTTTTCCAGCCCGTCGCGGAATTCTCCGTCCCAGGTCTTCGCCTCCTGCAGTCCGCTGATGCGGTCGACCAGCAGTTCCGTCGCCCTGACCGCCAATCGCCGCATGGCCCGCGGCGTCATACGCAAGCCGCCCTGTTCGTTTTCTCGCACCTGCACCCCCGATTATTCCGGCTTAAGCACAATTCGCAGATCGGCGACAACTTCGGTGACAGCGCCCCACCGAAAGCCGAACTTTCAGCCAAAGACGGTAGCAACCTCGTTCAGACCCTGCGGGCTGATTGTACCACCCGCTTGAGCGGGCTCGTTGCGAACCCATCCCCCATCGCAAAACTTTCCGGAGTCGCGACTGCGGATCTGTCGTACAATACCCGCTGATCCTCAGGGATAGCAGGCTCTGCCTTTTCCGCCGAGAGGGGCTGCTTCTTCCGGTCCAGCACGTTGCCATGAATTCAACAGCCCTTGGCTGCCTGACCGCACTGCTGATGGCAGCAATGCCGGCCGCAGGCCAGCACCGTTCCGAGGCAACCGATCCGCCGAACATACTGCTGGTAACCATCGATACCCTGCGGGCCGATCATCTTTCCTGCTACGGCTACCCCCATAAGACCAGTCCCAACATGGACGCTCTGGCCGCCGAGGGGGTTCGTTTCGAGCACGCCTACTGCACGATCCCACTGACCGGACCTTCTCACGTTTCGCTTTTCTCCAGCCGATATCCGCAAGAGCACGGGGTTCGCATCAACGGTGTCCCCATCCCCAAGGACTCCAAGTGGATGTACCTGCCCCAGATCCTGCTTCGCTTCGGATACTTCAACGCGGCCTTCGTCAGCGCCTGGCCACTGGTATCGCACTTGACCGGCTTTTCCCATTGGTTCCAGGTCTACGACGAGGAGATGAAGCGGCGCTATCAGTTCCTGAGCTCCAGCCGCTTTGCCGGAGATGTCACGCCGCGAGCCATTGCCTGGCTGGCGGATCAGCGGGTTGAGCCCTTTTTTCTCTGGGTGCATTATTTCGATCCCCACGCCCCCTACCACCTGAGAGAGGACTTCGCCGACCCGGCAACCAACGGATACGCAGCTACGCCTCGCCCCGAGGTCAACGCCGGCATGAGGGACCGCATACGCCGCTATGACTCGGAAATCGGCTATGTCGACCACCACCTGGGGTTGCTGCTCAGGGCCCTGGACACGGCAGGAGTCAGGGACTCGACGCTACTGGTTCTGACCTCCGACCATGGGGAAAGCCTGGGAGAGCACGATTACGTCGGCCACGGACGCCACCTCTACGACTCCATCCTGAGAGTCCCGCTGATTATCCGCTACCCCGGCCGGATCAAGCCCGGGAAAGTCATCGACACCCCCGTCAGCCTGTTGGACGTGACCCCCACGATTCTTGAGCTTTCGGGGCTCTCCCAACGCCAGCCCCCCATTCCCGCCAACTTCGTGGGAAGAAGTCTGGCAGGAGCCATTCAAAACGGAAGTTCCCTGCAGGAACATCCCGTGCGATTCCTGACCTTTGCCGGCAAGAAGGGCTGGACCCCCTCCTGGCTCTCCTTTTCCTGGGCCTGGCTGCGTTTCCCCAAGCTGCCGCTGCGCCTGGGTTGGCTGAATGGCCCGACCAAGTCCGTCTGGACCCCCCGGGAAAAGTCCCTTCTCATTTACGACCGGGCCGGCGACGTCCATGAGTTGGATCCCGTGTCGGTCAGCTCGGAGAACGACCGATTCGCTGAGGAGACGACCCCCCTGGAGCTTTGGTTCAAGGCCACCGATCTGACCGAGGCCGACATGAAGCGCGCCAAGCGGGACGAAGAAATCCTGAAGAGCCTGGGGTACACGCAATAAGGTTTTTACCCCGCCTCTCGGCGGGTGGCTGGCGCCTCCGGATGGATACTGCATGAACGGCTATTGGCGTTGGGTCCTGAAGCAGTCGGTTTGGGTCCTTCTCTTGCTGGGAGCCGTCAGCGCCCTGCTGCTGCCCGCCCTCGACGACCTCGAGATCAACACCTCGCCCGCGACCCTGATTCTCTCCGACTCCCCCGCCAACCTCGTCCACCAGAAGACACGCCGGATATTCGGCAATGACGAAGTTCTGCTGATCGGTCTAACGGCGGACACCCTGCTCCAGCCGGACACCCTTTCCACCATTCGGCAAGTCACCTGGGACATCGAGGCGATTCCCGGCGTGAGGCGGGTGCTGAGTCTCACCAACACGCTCGACATACTGGAGAGAGACGGCGCCATAGAAATTTCCCCGCTGATCCCCGAGTCCCTGGAGCATCTCGACCTGCAGGCATTACGGACTCGCCTTCGCGACAACCCCTTGTACGAAAAGGAGTTGATCTCGTCCGATTTGAGGACCACTTCCCTGCTGGTCTTCCTGCAGGAACGATCCTCCCGGGGTGAAGACCAGATATTCCGCCTGGTCGCCAGAATCCGGACGGCAGCAGCCCCGCTGGCGCGCCTGGGACACCTCTTCTTCGGAGGAGTTCCGGAAATGGAAACTGCCGGAATGCGGAACATGATCCGGGACCTCTGGGTCTTTACTCCCATCACCGTCATCCTGGTGATGGTGATTCTGACCCTCAACTTTCACTCCCGCCGTGGCGTTTCTCTACCGCTTCTGGCGATCGGACTGACCCTGGTGTGCACCCTGGCGTCCATGGTGCTGGGCGGGTACCCGCTGAAGCCCAGCACGCTGGTGCTGCCCTCGCTGCTGATCGCCAATGGGAGCGCCTATACGATTCACCTCCTCACCCACTATTACCAGTGCCTGCTCCAAGCCTATGACCGGACATCCTCCGGCGCCCGGGGCCTGCTCTCCAGGCAGCGATATCGGGAGGTCCTGGCACAGAGCCTTGACCGTGCCCACAGACCGATTGCCACTTCGGCCTTCACCACCATGGCCGGCTTCGCCGCCCTCATCTTCAACCGCATTCCGGCCATTCGTGATCTGGGGATATTCGCCGTCCTGGGTGTCTTCCTGAGCTATCTCTTTTGCATGCACTTGATTCCGGCAATCCTGGTCTACCTCCCCATCCCGCCCCGGAACCGAATTTCCGGACACGAGCGCAGCCATCGACACACCTTTTTCCGAAAATTGGGGCATTTCAATCTCAAGCATCGAGGCTGGATCTACTCCATTGCCGGTCTGTGCGCCGCCATGGGGCTGGGTGGAGCCTTTCAGGTCCAGGTTCGGACCGACTATCTCGGACACTTTCGGGACTCGGCGCCGGTGGTGCAGGCCACCAGAAACTTCGAGGAGCATCTTTCCGGGCTGTCCAGCTTTTCCATTGTGATCGAGAGCCCGGATCAAATGCCACTGACCGACGCAGCCACCCTGGGCGCCGTGGATCGGCTTCAGCGGAAATTGCAGGACCTGCCCGGCGTGGATCGAACTCTCTCTATCGTCGACAGCATGAAACTGCTGAATCAGGCCCTTCACCAGAACCAGCCTGCTTTCTTTCGTCTTCCCGGGCGGCAGGACATGCTGGAGGAAATGCTGGAGCTGATCGAATCGGACCCACGCGAATTGAGCCGCGATTTTCTTTCCGAGGACCACACGGCGCTGCGCATTCTGGTCCGGTCTTCGCTGTTCGAATCCACCCGGTTGAAAGCGCTCACCGACCAGGTCGTGCAACTGGCCGCCCCGTTGTTCCCTCCACCCGCAAACCTGCAAACCACGGGCACGCTGGTCCTGATGAACCTGACCTCGGACCAATTGGCGAGGGAACAAGTCAAGAGCCTGCTGCTTTCAGTGACCTTCATCTTCACCATCCTGATCTTCCTCTGCCGCTCATTCAAGGTGGGCCTGATGTGCATGATTCCGGCCGGCCTGCCCGTCCTGATGTTCTTCGGCCTGCTGGGCTGGATTGGCCTTTCGCTGAACGTCAACACCAGCGTCATTGCCGCCATCGCCATCGGAATCGGCGTCGACAACTGCATCCAGTACCTGGTCCGCTTTCAGCGCTGCCGAAAGGAAGGACTGTCGCCCCGGGCCGCCGCCCGCGAGAGTCTGACCAGGGCCGGCGGTCCCATGTCGGCAGCCGCGGCCGTAGTGGTGCTGGGATTTCTGGTCTTCGGGTTGTCGCGTTTTGCACCCGTTTCCCAGTTCGGCTTGCTTTCGGCCTTCGTCATGGGGTTCAATCTAGTGACCAACCTGGTGCTCCTGCCCTCTCTACTCCTGGTCGTGCACGGGGGTTCTCGGGCCGCGGAGAACCAGCCGACATTCTCCCCAAGGGAATCCCAATGAAGCTTCGGCGCCTGCTGATCCCGTGCATTTGCCTGGCGTTGGCGTCCCCGGTCCTGGCCGACGAGCGCGGGGACGAGTTGATCGCCGCCTACCTGGACCAGGCCGCTCGCAAGAATGCCCGCGTGACCGTCCAGGTGAAGCACGTCAAGGGCCGTCAACCGCCCATCTTTCTGGTCTTCACCTGGATGAGGCGGGTACAGGCCAAGTTGACCTCCCACTTCATTCGCATGGAGGCGCCCGAGTCCGAAGAGGGGAAGCTCCTCCTGGTCCACGAACGATCCGACGGCTCCTCCGACTTCGTGGCCTATCGTCCCCAAAGCGCCCTGAGGAAGAAGGTCCGTATTTCCGGCGCCCGCCACTACAAGTACAAGAGCCTTCGCATCTCGGTCCAGGAACTGATCGGCGGGGAATTGGCCAAGTACACCCACCACTACCTGGGCAGTCGGGAGGTCGGCGGCCTGCGCTGTCACCTGGTGGAAAACCGGCTCAAGCCCGAGTTCATCGGCAAGAGCGATTTTCCCCGTTCCATCCTTGCATTGAGCGTTGACAGGTTGACCATGGTCCAGTGGGAGTTGTACGACCGGACCAACCGGTTGGCGAGAAAGATCGTGGCGACCGAAACCAAGGTCGTCGAGGGAACACCCACGGTGACCCAAGCCCGGATCAGCAGTCCCCAACGAGACTCCCACCTCCAATGGACGGTGCAGTCCATAGAATTCGATCCCCCGTTCGAAGCGGACCTGTTTCGGAGAGAATTCCTCCAGCGCCAAACCGACTCGCCGACTTCCCGGAAATAAGCAAGGAGCGTTGCAGTGGCCATCCCAAAGGTAGCCGTCATTGGAGCCAGCGGATATTCGGGTTCGGAGATCGTCCGGTTGCTGCTGTCCCATCCCGAGGTGGAGCTGACCACGTTGATGACCGCCAACCGCGAGCGCAGCGGGACCCGGCTCTACAGTGACGAGTTGAGACAGTTCCGCCACCGCTGCGACCTGGCCATCGAGCCTCTGGACTACGACCTTCTGCAGCAACGGGATATCTCCCTGGTGTTTCTGGCTACCCCCAACCAGACCGCCCACGATTTGGTGCCCGAACTCCTCGAGAGGCAACTGCGCCTGGTCGATCTGAGCGGGGCTTTCCGTCTGAGAGAAGCCGGACTATACCCGCGCTGGTACGGATTCGAACACCGCTTTGCGCCCTACCTGTCGGAGGCCGTCTATGGGTTGACGGAAGTGCTGCGTCCGGCGATCCGGGAGGCTCGCCTGCTGGCCAATCCCGGGTGCTATCCCACTTCGGCGCTGCTCCCCCTGATACCCCTGCAGCAAGCCGGTCTGGTGGACCCCCAAAGCCGGATCGTCTGCGACTCCAAGTCGGGGGTGAGCGGAGCCGGGAAGACGCCGTCGTCGAACACGCACTTTTCGGAAGTCACCGAGAGCTTCAAGGCGTACAACGTCTGGCGCCACCGTCACTCGCCCGAAATCTGGCAGGAGCTGGGCCACCACCGTCTTATTTTCACGGCCCATCTACTGCCCATCAACCGGGGCATCCTGTCGACCATCTACGTGAAGACCGCCAGCTCCGCTTCACCTGAAGAAGTCAGTGCATGCCTGATTCGAGCCTATGGCAAGGAAGCCCTCGTCCGCTTGTGCCCTGAAGGTGAGTTTCCCGAGGTGAAACACGTGGCCCACACCAACTTCTGCGACATCGGCTGGCGCCAGCAGGACCTGGATCTCATCATCGTGTCCACCATCGACAACCTCGGAAAGGGAGCGGCCGGCCAGGCGGTCCAGAACATGAACGTCATGCTGGGACTGGAGGAAACCCTGGGGCTGCTGTGACCCTCCGGTCGGCCCTGTCCCAGGGCAATTTCGCAAGAGATCCCCTACGGGAGTCGCTGCCGTGCGTTTGGTTGTGAAACTAGGTGGAAGCTTGTTGACGGAACCCGGGCTTCTCCATAGAATTGTCGCCCAACTCATCGGCCTGAGGCGTAGCGGCCACCAGGTCATCGTGGTTCACGGCGGTGGGAAGCAGATCAAGCATTACTTGAAGAAAATGGATATACCCACAGAAATCCATAGGGGATTGCGTGTTACAGACCCTGAGACCATGCGAGTGGTTCAGATGGTCTTGGGCGGATTGGTCAACAAAAACATCGTAGCCGTCTTCAATGACCTGGAAGGGGGAGCCGTCGGTTTATGCGGCGCCGACGGATCGAGCTTTCTGGCTGACAAGTACCGGGATGACCAGCGGGACGATCCTCCCTTCGACTACGGGCAGGTCGGAGAGATCTCCCAGGGAAATCCCGGCCTGGTGGACCTGCTGCTGGAGCACAACTACTGCCCGGTCATCGCCTGTTTCGGAGTCGGCCCGGACGCCACCTTCTACAATGTCAACGCCGATGAAATGGCCGCGGCCGTCGCACTCATCTGCCGGGCCGATCGGTTGATCTTTCTCACGGACGTCCCGGGAGTGCTGGACGCGGACCTCCAGGTCATCCCCCGACTCAGCCGAACGGAAATGGAGAGGCTGCGGCAGCAGGGCGTGATTTCGGAGGGCATGCTTCCCAAGACGCGCGCCTGTGAACGTGCCATCCGGGAAGGTCTATCCCAGGTGCATATTGTCGGCGGGCGGGAGGAAGACTGCCTGGTTCGGTTGCTGGAAAGCGGTGAACCCCTGGGCACGGCGATTCATTGACGGCCTGCTCTCGCACTGCTTTCCGCAACGGCAAAGCGCTCCCATCCGTTCCCCGGTCGGTCTCTTGGGAGTTCCCGGGTGCCGTGCAGGGCGCCCCACTCATGGTTCGGAGGACTATTCGATGAATCTGAAACAAATTGAGGAATTCGAGTCCCAGGTCCTGTTCAGCAACTACAAGAAGTACCCGCTGTTTGTTCAAAAGGGCCGCAAGTGCACGTTGTACGACTTCGAGGGCAAGCGCTACCTCGATCTGCTCTCCGGTATCGCCGTCAGCGCCCTGGGCTACAATCACCCCCGCATCGCCAACGTGATGCGCAAGCAGCTCAAGAAGTTGATCCACATCTCCAACCTCTTCTATCACCCCTACCAGGCCCTCTTGGCCCGAAAGCTGCTGGAGATCTCGGGAATGGAGCGGGCGTTCTTCTGCAACAGCGGCACCGAGGCCGTGGAAGCCTCATTCAAGCTGGCCCGTGGGTACGCCTACAAGAACAAGCTGGGCGAAGACAAGAACCAGGTTCTGACGCTGGACGATTCCTTCCACGGTCGGACCTACGGGAGCCTATCCGCCACCTACAACGACACCTACCGGACACCTTTCGGCCCCCTGGTTCCGGGGTTTCAGTTCGTGAAGCGCAACGCGGTGGAAGACCTGCGGGCCAAGTTCAACGACAAGGTCTGCGCCGTGATCATCGAGCCCATCCAGGGCGAAGGCGGCGTGCACGCCTGTTCCCGGGAATTCCTGCAGGCGGCTCGCGATCTCTGTCAAAAGCACCGGGCGCTGCTCATTTTCGACGAGATCCAGAGCGGATTGGGGCGCACCGGACGCTACTTCTATTTCCAGAAGTTCGGTATCCGGCCCGATATCATTACCCTGGCCAAACCCCTGGGGGTGGGCTTGCCGCTGGGGTCGGTGCTGACTTCCAAGGAGATTTCCCTGACCTTTGGACCCGGCGACCACGGAACCACCTTCGGAGGAGGTCCCCTGGCCTGCCGCCTGGGGTTCGAATTCGTCAAGATCCTGCAGGAAGAAGGATTTCTGGCGGATATTCGCGAGAAGGGGGAGTTTTTCACACAGAAGCTGCTCGATCTGAAACGGAAGTATCCCTTCGTGGTGGATGTGCGCGGCGAGGGGCTGATGCAGGCCATCGAAGTCAACTTCCCGGCCCGTGAGATCGTCAACCAGTGCCTGGAGGCCGGCTTCGTGATCAACGTGACGGCCGGCACGGTGCTCCGTTTTCTTCCCCCCTATATCATCACCAGGAAAGAGATTGCTCGTTTTGCCAAAGCGCTCGACAAAATTTTCTCCAAAGTTCCCGCCGATCAATAGGTCCAGGAGCCTCCCGGGGGCAATCGGCGGGCCCCAGTGCAGCCTCGCACAGGCGGCCTGCAAGCCAGGGGGCGGTGCACATGCCTGATCCCGCCACGCCCAATTCAGCCTCCAGGGAGCGGCTCGGCGTCTCCGATCTGTTGTCCATTCAGGACCTGACGCCCGAGGACATCCGGCTCATCTTCAAGGTCGCCGGCCGAATCAAGAAGGCTCCGGACGAATTCGCCCTCAGCCTGAAGGGCAAGACTTTGGCCATGATCTTCGAGAAGCCGTCCCTGCGCACACGCGTGACCTTCGACGTGGGAATGACCAGCATGGGAGGACAAGCCCTGTTCCTGGATCATAGCGACGCCAAGCTGGGCGAGCGGGAATCCATCAGGGACGTGGCCCGCAACCTGGAGCGCTGGGTCCACGGGATCGTTGCCCGTACCTACAAGAACCGCTCGGTGGTGGAGCTGGCCGAACATGCCCGAATTCCGGTGATCAACGGCCTCACCGATCTGCTGCATCCCTGCCAGGCCCTGGCAGACTATTTCACCCTTGCCGAGAGGCTGCCCTTGCACTCCGGCGTCAAACTCTGCTTCGTGGGAGACGGGAACAACACTTGCCACTCTCTGATACTGGGAGCCGCCCGACTGGGAATTCACCTGTCGGTGGCCAGCCCGGCCGGCTATGAACCCAACCCTGAAATCGTGCGTCAGGCCATGGGCACGGCTGCCGCTACCGGCGCCACCATCACCATTTCGAGAAATCCCAGGGAAGCCGTCCGGGGGGCGAATGCCGTCTACACCGACGTATGGGCCAGCATGGGTCAGGAAGCGGAAACGGAAGATCGGGCGGCGGTCTTCGCCGACTACCAGGTAAACAGCCGATTGATGGAATTGGCCGGAAGGGAGGCGTTGTTCATGCACTGCCTGCCCGCCCATCGCGGCTACGAAGTGGCGCCCCAGGTAATCGACTCGCCGCAATCGGCGGTGTACGACCAGGCAGAGAACCGCCTTCACGTGCAAAAAGCCGTGATGTTGCTGCTGATGGCCGGAGAGGCTGTGTAGAGGAGGTACGTCGTGGTCAGGAAAGTGGTGCTCGCCTACTCCGGCGGGTTGGATACATCGATCATCATCCCCTGGTTGAAGGAGAACTACGGCTGTGAAGTGATCGCCATGGCGGGAGATGTCGGCCAGGCCGAAGAGTTGGAGGGACTGGAGGAAAAAGCGCTGAAAACCGGGGCCAGCAAGCTCTACGTCGAGGATCTCCGGGAAGAGTTCATTCGGGACTACGTCTGGCCCACCCTGCGGGCCGGCGCCGTTTTTGAGCGCAAATACCTGCTGGGAACCTCCATTGCCCGCCCCATTCTGGCCAAGAGGCAGGTTGAGATCGCCCTCAGGGAAGAGGCGGACGCGGTGGCTCACGGCTGCACCGGCAAGGGCAACGACCAGGTCCGTTTCGAACTCACCTACAAGGCCCTGGCCCCCCACCTGCAGGTGATTGCTCCCTGGAGGGAGTGGGACATCGAGTCCCGGGAGGATGCCATCGATTACGCCCACCAGCGGCAGATTCCCATCACGGCAAGCAAGGAAAAAATCTACAGCGAGGACCGCAACCTGTGGCACCTCAGCCATGAAGGCGGATCGCTGGAAGACCCGACCTCCGAACCCGAGGCGTCCGTCTGGAGTCTCACCGTCTCGCCGGAAGAGGCCCCCGACCGGCCCCGCTACCTGGAAGTGGAATTCGACTCGGGGACTCCGGTCGGCCTGGACGGCCGGCGCCTGGCGGCCGCCGAGCTGGTTGCGCGTGCCAATCGAATCGGAGGAGAACACGGCATCGGGCGGGTCGACCTGGTTGAGAACCGCCTGGTGGGAATGAAGTCCCGCGGGACCTACGAGACTCCGGGTGGAACCATTCTGATGCAGGCCCATCGAGAGCTGGAATCCATCTGCCTGGACAGGGACACCCTAAGGGTGAAGGACATGCTGGCGCTCACCTACGCCGACCTGGTCTACAACGGGCAGTGGTTCACCCCGCTACGCCAGGCCCTGGATGCCTTTGTGGCGTCGACTCAACAGCCGGTCAGCGGCTCCGTGCGACTGAAACTCTACAAGGGCAACCTCACGGTCGCCTCCCGGTCCTCGCCCAACAGCCTCTACCGGGAAGACCTGGCCAGCTTTGACCAGGCCGGCGGCTACCGGCAGGCGGACGCCAAGGGGTTCATCAACCTCTTCGGTCTGCCGGCACAAGTCCGGGCACTGCTTGAGCGGCAACAATCGCGCCGCTGAGACCGGCGTTGTCCCACGGCGTTGGACCGGACAGTCCCAACATCTCGGGACGAAGTTCGTCCATCGAAACGGAAGGTTGGAGCCATGAGTATCTGGGGCGGAAGGTTTACCCAAGGCATGGACGAAGCTTTCGAGCGCTTCAACAACAGTTTCCGCCTGGATCGACGGCTCATTTCGGAAGACATCGAGGGCTCCATGGCTTATGCCGAGGCGCTGGAAAAGGCCGGTGTGCTTTCCGACCGGGAGCTCCGGCAGATCCTCGACGGGTTGGGGAAAATCCGCGACCGGGCCCAGCAGGATCCCGGTTTCCTGGAGGAGGCAATGGACGAGGATGTTCACAGCTTCGTGGAAGCCCGCCTGGTGGAGATCGTTGGAGAAGCCGCCTTGAAGCTGCACACCGGAAGAAGCCGAAACGACCAGGTCGCGGTAGACACCCGGCTCTTTCTCAAGAAGGCCATCGGCCAGGTCCAAAAAGGCCTCAAGGCACTGATGGGTGAACTGCTGAACCAGGCCGGGAAGCACCCCGATGTGGTGGTTCCCGGCTACACCCATTTGAGGAAGGCTCAGCCCATTCTGCTGGCCCACTATCTGCTGGCCTGGTTCGAGATGTTTTCCCGGGATCGCGATCGCTTTGAAGACTGCTTCCGCCGCACCGACTGCATGCCCCTGGGAGCGGGAGCGCTGGCCGGAAACGCCTTCGCCGTCGACCGCGAGGCCCTGCGCAAGAAGCTCAACTTCTCGCGCATCACGGCCAACAGCCTGGACGCCGTCAGCGACCGGGACTACCTGGTGGACTTCGTCAGCGCCGGCTCGCTCACGCTGGTGCATCTCAGCCGACTGGCCGAGGATCTGATTTTCTTTTCGACGCCGGAGTGCGGCTGGATCGAGCTTTCCGATGAAGTCACCACCGGCAGCAGCCTCATGCCGCAGAAGAAGAATCCCGATTCCCTGGAACTGCTGCGCGGCAAGTCGGGAAGAGTGATCGGCAGTCTCACCCGACTGCTGGTTCTGCTCAAGGGCCTGCCGTTGACCTACAACAAGGACCTGCAGGAAGACAAAGAGGCTCTCTTCGATACGCTGGACACCCTGCTGGACAGCCTCCAGGTGGCCGAGGTCGTCGTACGCACCCTCAGGATCGACGCCGCGGCGGCCCGAAAAGCGCTGGAGGGCGACTTCATGACCGCCACCGATCTTGCCGATTACCTGGTCCGCAAGGGGATGCCCTTCCGCGAGGCCCATGGGGTGGTGGGGCGGATCGTCCTGGAATGCGAGGGGCGGCAAATCGGGTTGTCGGAATTGTCCCTGAGCCGCTACCGGCAATTGTCTCCGCTCTTCGCCGAAGATCTCTACCAAGTGTTGTCCGCCCGGCATAGCATCGAGGCGCGGTCGGTAACGGGAGGGACGGCGCCGGAGCGTGTCGCCGCGGCCTTGTCCCGTGCCGAGCAGTCCTTGACCCTCCAGAATCCTTCGGAAAGGGGATAACGTGTCTGAGAGCTGGACCCTGAATTCCACCGAGATCTTTCCTCCTAAGGACTTCCAGGCGGCCGCGGCGGCGTGCGGGATCAAGCCGTCGGGTCTGGACGTGGCATTGCTCTACTCCACTCGTCCCTGCTGGGGCGCGGCCGTGTTCACAACCAATGCGGTCAAGGCCGCGCCGGTGGAAGTCTCCCAACGGCATCTGGTGGAAGGCGGGGGCGCTCTTCAAGCCATGATCATCAATTCGGGGAATGCCAATGCCTGCACCGGGGAACCCGGCATGGCGGCAGCCCGGGCCATGGCGGAGGCCACTGCCAGGGCGCTGAACGTTCCGGTGCAACGGATCCTGGTGTGCTCCACCGGAGTTATTGGAGTTCTCCTCCCGGCGGACCGCATCACCGCCAGACTGGATGACCTGAAACTGGGATTGAGTTCCGAGGGGCTGGGAGCCGCGGCACGGGCCATCCTGACCACCGATACCACCCCGAAGGTCTGCTCCGCCGAAGCCTCGATAAACGGCCGGCCGGTGCGCATTGCCGGCATGACCAAGGGCGCCGGCATGATTCATCCACAGATGGCCACCACCTTGGGCTTCGTGCTGACCGACGCCGCCATCGGCCCCGCCCTCCTGCAACGATCACTCGAGCAGGCCTGCCGCCTCAGCTACAACAGGATTTCCGTCGACGGGGACACCTCGACCAACGACACCCTGGCCATCATGGCCAACGGCGGCTCGGGGATTCCGGACATCGAGCCGGACAGTCCGGCTCAGGAGCTTTTCGTGGAGGGATTGACCCGGGTATGCCAGAGCCTGGCTCAGCAGGTTGTCCGGGATGGAGAAGGCGCCAGCAAGTTCGTAACCATTCGGGTGACCGGCGCTTCCTCCGAGGAGAACGCGGCCCGAATCGCCCGCAGCATCGCCAATTCACCCCTGGTGAAGACGGCCCTGGCGGGTGAGGATGCCAACTGGGGAAGGATCATCTGCGCAGCGGGTTATGCCGGCGTTCCCTTCGACAGCCGCCGGGTCTCCATCTATCTGGGAGATCTGGCTGTCTGCCGCGAGGGTGGAGCCGTGGACTTCGAGGAAAGCCGCGCCAGCGAGATCCTGCGTCAACGGGACATCGAGCTGACCGTTCACCTGAATTTCGGCAGTTCGGATGCCACCTTTTGGACCTGCGACCTCACCACCGAATATATTCACATCAATGCCGACTACCGCACCTGAGGCGGTGGAGAGGCAGCGGCAATCCCTGGATTCCCCCGACAAGACCAGGTCTCCAAGGACGGGAGCGCCCGGCAGTGAAAACCATCCTGGTACCGGCCCTGCGCTTCTACCTGGTTCTGGGGCTGTTGGCCATGGGAATCATTGCCCTGCAGGACCGTCTGTCCCTGGGGCTTTTCTTCCCGACCGAAAGGGCGACCGCCGCCACTTACCTGCTCTGGGGCCTGGGAGCAGCCCTGCTGCTGATTGCTCTGTCGCTCTACGCCAGCAGGAATTTTCTCTGGGCCCAACTACTGGACCGGGAGTTTCGAAGGATCCTGGTGCCGCTGGGAAGCTGGCAGATCGGAGCCATCGCCCTGCTCAGCGGCACGGCCGAAGAAGTGTTTTTCCGGGGAGCCATTCAACCCCTGCTGGGCCTGGTCCCCACCAGCCTGCTATTTGGAGCCGTGCACCTGATTCCCCGCAGGGTCTTTCTCCCCTGGACGGCCTATGCGGCCTTCGCAGGCCTTCTCTTCGGAAGTCTCTTCGAGCTGAGCGGCACCCTGTTCCCCAACACCCTGTCCCATGTCGCCGTCAACTTTCTCATGATCTGGCTGCTCAACCACTCGGACCCGGCTCCATCCACCGCTTCGGACTGACAGCCGGCAGGCCCCGGGAGCGCGCCGGATCAACTCCGTTCCATGACTCGATTCATTCCTCTGCAGTGGCTGCTGCTTGAACAGTGGCGCCGCAATCACCTGGCCGCCACCTTTTCGGCCGCCCTCATCGGCGCCGGGTTCATGCTGGTCATGCCCTTCCTGCCGCTCTACGTCGCTCAACTGGGTGTCGAGTCCAAGGCGGCGGTGGCTGTCTGGTCCGGCCTCATCCTGGGAATCAGCCCTCTGATCACCTCGTTCGTCGGTCCTTTTTGGGGAAAGCTGGCCGACCGCTACGGCCTCAGGATCATGGCCATCCGCGTCTCGCTGGTCCTGTTCGTGATCTGGTTCCTGATGGGCCTGGCCAGAAACGTTCAGGAGCTGCTGTTTCTGAGGATTCTCTCGGGGTTCTTCGGGGGGTTCGGGTCGGTCTCGGTTGCCCTGGTGGCCCACTCCGCCCCGAAGGACAGGATCACCCGGGCGATCGGCGGCCTGCAGGCCACCCAAACCTTCAGCATGGCCCTGGGTCCATTCCTGGGCGGAGTGTTGGCGGCCTGGATCGGCATTCGAAACACCTTTTTCGTCACTGCGGCGATGTGTTTCCTCACCCTGGTGTTGTTTCTTCTTCTGTACCGGGACAACCCCAATCGCGATTCTTCTCAATCAGTTCCCGAAGACGAGACCGTCCGCGGAAGTCTGTTCTCCCTGTGGCGACTGCCCAGCCTGAAGGTCCTGGCCATTCTGCTGCTCGCGGCCACCGTGATCGAACGCAGCTTTGCCCCGACCATCCCGCTCTTCGTCACCTCCGTCACCGCCAATCCGGTTCAGGCAGCCGGCATGGCGGGCCTGATCCTCTCCCTTTCCGCATTCGGAGAGAGTCTGGCCGCCTGGTACTTCGGTCGCAGGATGGTCCGATCCTCCGCCCGCAGACTCCTTCTGCAGCGACTGGGCCTCGGGCTTGCCTTTTGCCTGGCGCTGACCCTGGCGACCAGCGCTTCCCAGCTCCTGGTGCTCAGGGTCTCGCAGGCATTCCTGGCGGGGGGCATCGTCACCATTGCCTACAGCCTCGCCAGCCGGGTCATCCCCAACGAGCGGCGGGCTTCAGGCTTTGGCCTGCTTTCCAGCTTCACCATGATGGGCAACGCCTTCGGTCCCATCCTGGCCGGACTGTTGGCTTCCATCAACCTGTACTGGGTTTTTTGGGGGGACGGCATCCTCTACGGGTTGCTGGCACTGATGGTCTATCGTATGAAGTTTGAAGGGGGAAGTTTGAAGGAAGAAGTTTGAAGTTTGAAGGAAGAAGTTTGAAGGGTGAAG
>JAJECY010000232.1 GCA_022821775.1 Acidobacteriota bacterium | reverse complement strand
CCTACTCCAACCTGGGTCTGGTTCTGGGCCAACTGGGGCGATGGCGGGAGGCTGCAGAGGCCCTGGCTCAAGTGGTCCGCATCGATCCGGGGGATGTCCAAACGCGGCTGAAACTGGGGCTGGCTTACGGTCAGGCGGGAGAATTCCAGCAAGCGGTAGAGGCCTTTCGGAAGGCCATCGAAGTCAAGTCCGACTTTGCCGAAGCCTGGTCCAACCTGGGGGCGGCCCTTGGCCAACTGGGGCGGCACCAGGAAGCCAGTGAAGCCTTCAAGGAAGTCGTGCGCCTGCAGCCCCATTCATTGCAGGCTCACCTTCGTCTTGGAACGGCCTACGCGCAAATGGGGCGCTTGCCGGACGCCATCCGGGCCTTTCAAGGAGCCACACGCATCAAGCCCGACCTGGTCCAACTGCACCAGTTCATAGGGGAAGCCCACGCCCAGTTGGGACAGCCGCGCCAAGCCATCCCCGCCTTCAGGCAGGTTCTTCGTTTTCAGCCTGGTAACGTCGAGGCCCGCCTTTATCTCGGGCTGGCCCATCTGGCACTAGGGGACAGGGCCTTGGCCCTGGAGCAGTACGGCAAGCTGAGGGATCTGGATGAAGCCAGGGCGGCAGAGTTGATGGAGCATATCAACCGCCAGTCGGCTCCCTGATTACAAGATCAATGCACCAGGCGGGAGTTGGGGAACTGGTTGTGCCAGCCGAACCAGAAGGCTCGATGGGCGGGAAGCCGCAAGCGCTTCTCCCCCGCTTTGTTGGTCAGGGCTTCCTCGCTGACCTTCCAGGACTGCCCGCGGCTGTCGGTCAGCCTGGCCTTGCGGTTCCAGCGGGTGAAGGTCACTCCGGTGGCGTCGTAGATCCGGTTGGCGCCCGACCGGTCGGTCAGGATGACCACCGACCGCGAGCCGATCCGATCCTGGTAGAGCGGGTTCTTGCCCAGGAAGGCGGTGTCGTAGGCCACCGCCTCTCCCTCCAGCAGCAGGGCCACCACCTCCTGTTTGTTGGAAAGGCGCTGGTCCCGGTAGCGGACCGGAAACATCAGTTCCTGAGTCGCGAAATAGGCGCGGTAGGCCACGCCCTCGCCATAATCCCGCCGGTGGCCGGTTTCCAGGGAGAGCACCCGGGTTCGGGGGTGGCTTTTTCTCCAGGCGCTCCAGGTGGTGGTCACGATGGGAAGCCGTTTCAGCTTCAGTTCCGACCCCACCAGCTTGCCGGTGACGGGGACCCCTTCCAGGGCCGACCAGAGCGAGCGGGTCTGGCGGTCCCACATGAGCTTGTTGGAGCGGAAGAGAAAGCCGCTGGTCCCGAAATCGAACTGCCGCTTGCCGATCCGCTGGTCGTAGAGAACGGCTGACCCGCACAGGGTACAGTAGGCGCAGGTCACATCCATGCCGCCCACGGTGTCATTGAACAGCTCGTGCCAGGCCAGGATGCGCTTGGGATAGGCTTTGGCTTCCCCGTTGAGGTATACCCCGAAAATCACGTCGGTCCCGTTCAGATACTCGGCCTCGCCGGCCTCGATGAACCTGGGATGCTCCAGAGGGGGAATGCCGTCCACCTTCACCCCGCCCCACACGATCTCGTCCAGGCGGATGGTGTGCTTCATGCCGGGATAGAACCACCAGTGAAACCGCTCGTCGATGGGGGCGTGGATTTCCGCCTTGAAGGCCGGGTAGAAGGGATGCACTTCGAAATCCTGTTCCCACAGCCATTCCATCATGGGGTAAAGATCCCGGTCCACATCCTGGCCGGTCTTTCTCTCCAGCAGGTCCCACAACTTGCCTGCCGGAGTCTCGTCGTCGAACAGGATTTCCTGGCGCGGGGCGAAGAAACGCAGCGTTTCCACCACCATCGGAGCCAGGTTCATCTCCCATTGGGCCTCGAAGGCATCCAGGGCCCCCTCCTTCTGGTCAAGGAAGTCGAACAGGTACTGCACCACCTGCTTCTGACGCTCGGTTCCCTGGGGAGTCGCCCCCTCGGGCGGGGTCGCGGAGGCCCCGGCCAGGTGCAGGCCGAGCAGGACAGCCAACAGTGCCGAAGTGAGGGTTTTTGCCGACATGCCTGCTCCGGAGCGGTGGGATATTCTCATATTGCACATTTCCAAGGATTAAAACCAGCCCCTGGTATAAAATAGGAAACCATATTCCGTATCCTTCAATCGTGGGTCGAATGAAGATGCATCTTCGAACCTGGCTTCGACTCTGCGCCCCTTTGCCTGCCATCGGGCTGATGGCGGCGCTGTCGGCGCCGGCTGCTGCCCCTGCTGCTCCGGACAAGCAGGAAACGGAGCCCGCATCCGACCAGTCATCCTCCGCCTTCACCTTCAGGGTCCCGGTGAACGTGGTGCTGGTGAACGTCACCGTCACCGACAAGGCCGGCAGGCCGGTCAAGGACCTGACCGTCGAGGACTTCAAGCTCTTTGAGGACGGCAAGCGCCAACCGATTCAAAGCTTCGAAGTGGAATCCAGCCAACTGGAAGCGGGGACGAATTTGACTGGAGAGGGAACGGCGCCGCCCACCCCCGGTGCGCAGGTTGCGGCCCAAGAGCCGGAAGACCGCACCCGGCTGATCAGCTACTTCATCGACGACCTGACGGCCCGTTCCCCCAGGTATTTTTTCTGGGTCGTATCCGCGTTGCAGAAGTTCATTGCCGAGGAGATGGGGCCTGAGGACCAGGTGGGCGTCTTTTCAGCTTCGGGACGCGTCCGAATGCCCTTCACCAGCGACCGCAAGTTGCTTCGGGAGCGGATCGAGGCCCTCCACGTCGGGAAATTCTACCTGTCCCGCCCCTACCGCAGCCGCTGCCCGGTCATGACCGACGTGCAGGTGATCCGGATCGTGGACGGGCACCGGGGAATCGATTTTACCCGGGCCTTCAGGGAGGCCAGCAGGTGCGCTGAGGTGAGGGATCTGGACCCGGGCGACATCGAACAGCACGTTCGCGCCGAAGCCTTTCACCAGTACTCGGGAGCCCAGGGGGCCATTCAGAGGCTGGTGGCCTCACTGCGCCACCATGTCCAGACCCTGCAGCATTTCAGGGCCAGTAAATCCCTGGTTCTGTTTTCCGACGGATTCGTCCCGACGCGTTCCATGCGCTGGAGGCTGGACCGGGTCGTGGGCCGCGCCCTGCGCTCCCGGGTCGCCGTCAACGTGGTGGACATTCGCGGACTCCATACCGTCGGCTTCGAGGCCGCCAACAACGACCAGGTCAGAAACCTGACCGGCGAGCCAATCAGCCAGGAGGACTTCAACGCGGGCTTGACCATGGGCAGGGAATTCTCCCATCTTTACCGCGACCAGACCCATCAGCGCCGCCCCCTGGAGAAACTGACCGAGGAAACCGGGGGCATCCTGTTCACCGACAACAACGACCTGGTGTCGGGCCTCAGCCAAATCAGCAATACCCATTCCTATTACTATGTGCTCTCTTACGCTTCCCCCGATCAGAAGGCCGACGGAAAATACCACAAGATTCGGGTGGACGTGGACCGGCCCACCGTGGAGCTCAGCTACCGCCGGGGATACTTTGCGCCCCGGAAAACACTCTCACAGGAGGATCGCAAGAACGAAGACATTCAACTGGCCCTGACCGCTCCGGGAAATTTCGACCAGATTCCGCTCCGACTGGCCTATCGCTCCTCCCCGATCCGGGACGATCGCCACCGCCTGAAGGTCTTCACCAACGTCAATATCGCGGGGATGCCCTTTCGGCAGGAGGGAGAACGGCGCCAGAATCTCCTCCACCTGGTGCTGATGGTCTACGACCGGGACGGCCAGCGGGTGGAAGGGTCGCAAAAGACCATCGAGCTGAATCTGGGCGAATCCAGCTACCGCTCCATGCTCCAGCGCGGCTTCACCACCCGGACGGAGTGGGAGGTTCCTGCGGGCGAATACAATGTCAAGGCGGTGGTCAGAGAAAGCCACCGGACCCGGATGGGGTCCCTCGACGAGACGGTCACCCTGCCCATACCCGAGAGCGCCGCGGAAGGTCTGCCATCCCCGGCCGACTCCGGGGTTGCGGAAGCAGCTGCAACCACCCTTCCCGAGGAGTTCGTGCGCTCGGAATCCGTGGAACCGGCCCCGGCGGAAGAAGACCCCGATCCATCCCTGCCCGCGGGCGGCCTGGAGAGCAGCCAACTGGTGCTGACCCAGCAGCTCACGCCGCTGGCCGATCTGAGCGCCGAGCTGCAGGCCAGTCTGCTGGAGGGTGGGGAGGCCATGATCTTTGGGGACATCCAGATTCATCCTCCGCTAGACGACCAAATCGACCGCCAATACCCCGTCACTTTCTTCTATACCCTCTACAACCTGATGTTTCCCCAGGAGAGCCAGGGGATGACGGCCAAAATTCAACTGACCGACCGCTGGGGCAAGGTCAGCCGGTTTCCGCTGATCACCTTGAGTGAGGGTCAAGTTGAACCCTTGGAAGAAGGCGCCGTGAACGTGGCCTTCAACCTGTCTTTCAAGAACGTCCAGCCCGGCCAATACAAGTTGACGCTGATGACCCGGGCGCCGGGCGCCAGCGGCCAGTCGGTCGGCGCCCGGACCACGGTCACGGTGCTGCAGTAGCAGGCTCTCCGGATCGCATTCACATGGAACAAGGGGATTCTGATGCGATTTGTGAGCGTCAGCGAGTTGTGTGGGCAATCGGCTGATGTCTGGAAGACGCTCGCCAAAGAGAAGGACCTTGTCGTGACCTCCAACGGCAAGCCTATCGCACTTCTTTGGGCGGTTTCGGACGAGAACCTGAAAGAATCACTGTGCTCGCTACGCAGGTTCCGTGGCCAGGCCGCCGCCACAGCAATGCAACAAGCTTCGGTGCGTGCCGGCACTGATCGACGCCCGCTGAAAGACATCAACGCCGAAATCAACGCCACCCGCCGGCAGCGTTGACAGCTTCCGGTGGGACAGCTGCAATTACTCGGTTGCGAGACACTCCGCAAGCATGACGGCCAAGCGCTGTTTTCTCCCCCCGCCGTATTTCCAAGTTCCTCCGAGGTTGTGCCAGGACTGGTGCGGGAGGGACGCCCGCGCTCCCGGGAAGGAGTTTTCCTGTCTCATCCCTCTGTTAACGCCCGCCCCGCCGACTTCTTGACCTCCCGCGAGAGGCGCCGCACAATGGAATGGTAGGTCTTCGCTTCAACACCTGCGTTGGTAGAGACGATGCAGCTTCGGTCCTGTCATCCTTCCTTTACGCTCCATACAGTCCTTTGTCTCCTTCTGCCCCTGTGGGTCCCGGCGGCCTCCGGTGCGGTCCGGAACAGCGGAAGCGAAACCGGCGACCGCGGGGAATCCAAGTCCAGCCCGGAATTTACAATCAAGGTGCCGGTGAACGTGGTGCTGGTCAATGTGCGCGTCACCGACGATGCGGGTCGTCCGGTCAAGGACCTGACCGCTGACGATTTCAAGCTCTTTGAAGACGGCAAGCGCCAGCGGATCCAGAGTATCGAGATCGAGTCCAGTCAGCCCCCGGTCAGTCCGGAGGCAGTGGCCCTTACCGGGACGGCTACTGCGCAGACGCCCGCTCCGCAGCCCTTGCAAGGTTCGGGGGGAGAGTCTGGCAGACTCATCAGCTACTTTATCGACGATCTGACCGAGCGAACGCCAGAGTTCTTTGGGCGGGCCATTTCCGCACTGAAGAAGTTCGTTGCAGAAGAGATGGGCCCTAAGGATCAGGTGGGCGTCTTCACTGCCTCCGGTGGGGTCACCATTCCCTTTAGCCCATCTTTAACAACGTTTCTGATCGCACGTTTATTATCAACACGTTACAAAGACAAAAAACCGCAAGTGGCACTACAAACGGGTTGAAACCGGAGATTGCGGGGTTTCAGACGATCATCTTGCGGACCCC
>JAJECY010000058.1 GCA_022821775.1 Acidobacteriota bacterium | reverse complement strand
ATAATCCTGTAAATCCTGTGCATCGATGTTGTTAAAAAAACAAGAAACATGGATGAACAGGATGGACAGGATAAGCAGGACGGGACGTTGCTGCAGGAAAAGCCGACTCGCGCCAAACGAGACGCAGGATGCCCGCAATCGGGGCAAGGCGGTTGAGGACCATAATCCTGTGCATCCTGTGCATCCATGTTAAATAAATAAAAGAAACATCGATGCACAGGATTAACAGGACGAGAGGTTGCTGCGCAGGAAGGGCATCACTTCGTGTCCTTCATGGATTTCTCTTCCCCTTCCTGATTTCTTCGTGTGCCTTCGTGTGCCTTCGTGGATAACTCCTTTTCGGCGCGGCGATTAACCGTCATCGTGTCGGCAAGACGCACTCCAAAGCGGAGGAGGCCGCAGACCCTGTGACTGCAGCCGAGTCTTCCGGCAGGGGTGTTCAATCGGCTGAGGCGGTGCCAGTAGAAGGTGAATTTGAAGGCCGGCGGTTGATCAGATTGAGGATTTCCAGGACGAAATTGGCCGCCATCCAGAGGGCGGCCAGCAGGGTGACGGCTATCTTTGCCGGCTGGGGGTCCGGCAAATGGACCAGGTAGATCAGCATGATCGCCAGAATGAGGGGAATGGAGACCAGGTAGCCCAGAAAGACCAGCCCGCCGATGAGCTTCGCCGCACTGCCCATGCGGCCGCGGAGGTTCTGCCAGTGGCGCCCGGCAAAAAAACGCCCGGTCATGATGCCGACCACAAAACCGGGGATGGAAATGAGGTAATAGGTCTCGAAGTTCAGCAAGGCGAGCCCTCCCGGAGATCCCTGCAGGCCTGATTCCAGGCCGATTCAGGGTAGATGGCGGCAGTTCCTGGAATGCTACCGCTGTATGGTTTCGGTTCTGAAGAAAACGGTGATCTGCCAGACGTCTCCATCCTTGATCAGCAGCCACTGTCCGTCTCCCGTCACCCTTTCGATGCCCTGATCGGCGTACCTGTCCGAAGTCTTGACATAGCGGGATCGAACCACCGCCGAGTTGTGGGTGATGGTCACCTCCGGCTGTCCGAGTTGGAGGCGGATGCCCTCATCAGGCTGGAACATCTGGTGGTAATGGACGAGCGCCTGAGCCAGACTGTAGCTCCTGCCGCTGTTTCCATCGATTTCCACGAAGGATTCCTCGCAGTCCCGCATCAGCAGGAGAGCATCCTTGAGCCGGTAGGCCTCGACCTGCCGTTCCAGGATCCGTTGAATCTCCTCCGAATCGGCTTGGGTCGTCTCCACCGGGGTTGCGACTTGGGGCAGGGGGGCAACCATTTCCCGGCCCACAAAAAAGCCGATGACCCCTCCGACCGACAGGACAATCAGGATGTAAAGGTATGGTTTCATGATGGGGCCTCAAGTGTGATCTTTCTGCGGCACTTGTCAAGATTTTTGTGGTCCTGCGTCACTGGCGCCCTTTCGAGTTGTCAGGTAGGGCCAGTCTCTGTATATTGGGGCTATCCGGTGCACACTAAAAGGCTTACACTTGGCAAGCATTCGCCCGGCCCGCTGACGGGAAAAAGGTCCATGAGGCTGCGTCTCCCTACGTTCCTGGTCGTTACCCTGTTCCTGGCCGCTTCAGGAAACTGGGTATCTGCGAAGGAGAAAGCCGATCCCCAAGTCAACTCCCTGTTCCCGCTGGGTGGGCAGCCGGGAACGAGTTTCGAGGTGCGTATTCGAGGTGAGAATCTGGGCAGCGTCTATGGTGTCTGGTTCGACTCCGACGGGCTTGCGGCGGAAGTCCGGAAGATAGAGAAGACGGTTGAAGAGGTCGACGTGGTTCAACAGGCCGGTACAACGGCCAAAGACACCAAGGAGTTCCACCACGTCGTCCTGAAACTCCATGTGGACGACGAGGCGGCAGTGGGGGCTCATACTCTTCGACTGGTCTCCCGCCATGGACTTTCGAATCCGCTGTCGCTGCTGGTCAATCCGGAGCCACAGATCCATGAAAGCGAGCAATCCATCAATTCCCCCTCGAGCGCCCAGCCCATCGAATTTCCGGTGGTTGTGAACGGCAGGCTCGGTCGCCCGGGCGAACTGGACTACTATGCTTTTGAAGTCGCCGAAGGGGAGCGCCTCCGTTTTGAAGTTCTCACCTCCACCTTTACCGCCGCAACCGTGGCCGGCGATCCGCAGTTGATCCTCTACGAGCCCACCGGAAGCTGGTTTGATCCGCAGCGGATCAAGCGGTTGGAGGTCAGGGACGAAACGGGCCCCGGTCCGGGAACTCACCGGTGGGCGACCTCTCATTTCCTGCCGAGATTGATTCGCCGATTCGACAGGAAGGGTCGCTACCTGGCAGAGGTCGGGACATTGGAAGGTCAAGGAGGCCCCGACTATTCTTACCAGCTTCGGGTCGTTCCCGCGCCGGCTCGGAATTCGGGAGTCAACCGCCGCCGGTTTCCGGGCGAGCCCGCCCACGGGTCAAGTCCCGTCGTATGGCAGGAGCGGGACTTTTCCAGGAGGATCGATCGCGACCACCTCAGCCGTTTGTGGTCGCGGGCGATCCGGGTCTCGGAATCGGGCCAAGGGGGCAAGACCGCCGTTGGCGCCAAAGATGCCGCTCGCCCGCAAGAATCCAATCGGACACCATTGGCGGAAAGCATCAATCGATCCAACACTCTTCGGTTGCCGAGCCCGACCCGAGAAGAAGAACCGAACGACTGGGCTTCCCGGGCAACGGAACTGTCCATACCGATGACCGTGGAGGGGGCCATACAACATCCGGGTGACGTGGACATCTTTCGATTCAAAGCGGGATCGGGACAGGCATTGGCCTTCGAAATCGAGACACCCGAAACATTGCCGCCCTTCTTCAGTCCGCACCTGGTTATCGTTGACGGTACGGGAACGGAACTGGTGAGCAACATCTACCGGGAAGTCGCAGGCGTGGGAGACGACTGGATCAAGTCCATAAAGGCCAAGACCGTTTACACCTTCGAGCAGGCAGGGGAGTATTTCTTGCAGATTCGCGATCTGACCACCCGAAGAGCTGCACCGCACTTCCGATACCGCGTGCTGGTTCGCCCGCAGGTGCCCCACGTGGGAGAGGTTGCCGTCAAGACGGGGAGAGGGGAAGTGGTTGATCACATCAACTTGCGGAGTGGAGAAACCCGGAAGCTCACCGTGGTGACCGAGTCGGAGGAGGGCTTCGACGGGGAAATCGCCCTGACACTGGAGAATCTTCCCACCGGCGTGCAAGCTCTTGCCGCGGCGACCACCACAGTCAACCCTCGCCTGTTGCAGACGGGAAACGGACGCGGGGCCATGCACAAGGAGCGTTTTTTTCCACCTCGCCAATTGGCCACCATCGTCCTGCTGGCCGGCCGGGACGCCCCCGCAACGCCGATGCCCCAGCGGATCCAGTTGACGGCTCGGCCCATTGTCGATGGGAAGATCGGCAAGGCGCTGGCGGTGCAGGAAATCCTCTTGATGATCTGTCGTCCGGAGATGGAGCAGGCCACCGAGGCCGCAAGGAACTGAGATGCATTCCAATTCACCGAACCGGGAAAACCTTGTGAGCACAGGACTAAATTTGGCGGGCCGGCATTGGGTCAAGGGAGCGGTATTGACCGTGCTGATACTGAGCCTCGGCCATCGGGAGGCGGGCTCCGAGGGTGTGCGATTGAATTCGAGTGGGCCGGAGTTGGTATCCATTCGGCTGGAGCCTGAGGCGGTGGAATTGCAGGGGGCGGGTGCGACACGGCGATTTCTGGTGCTGGGAGAATTCTCGGATGGCCTGCAGCGAGAGGTGACTGCTGCCAGTCGGTTAAGGATTGCGGACCCGTCGACCGCGCGTCTGGGAGCGTTGGGGCAAGTGGTTTCGGTGAGTTCGGGCCGGACGGAGTTGATAGCCGAGTTGGGAGGCAGGAAAGCGCGGGCAGGGATATCGACAGTGGACACCGAGCGGAGGCGCCCGTTCAGCTTCAATTGGGACATCGGAGGGATTCTGACCAAGCGTGGCTGCAACAGCAGCAGTTGCCACGGAGGAGTGAAGGGAAGAGGAGGATTCCGATTGTCGTCCGACGCTACCGATGCAGCGGAAGATTACCAGTGGATTGTGCGCGGAGGGGGATATCAGGTCCTGACGGCCGAGCCGCTGGGTCCGCGCCATTCCCGCATTGACCTTGACCGGCCTGAAGAGAGCCTGCTGTTGCAGAAACCGAGCTTCAGGGTGGCTCACGGAGGAGGGGAGCGGCTGGGAGTGGGGACGGCGGACTATGAGGCGGTATTGAACTGGGTGAGCCGGGGAGCCGGTTTCGAGGGGAACGGGGAGGAAGGACTCGGGGTTGAGCGAGTGGAGGTGTTTCCGAGCGAAGCGGTGATCGAGGAGAAAGGGAAGCATCAGTTGGCGGTCACGGCCTATTTTTCGGATGGTCGTCAGGAAGACATCACCGGGCAGGTGAGGTATGAGTCGCTCAACGAGGAAGTCGTGCGCATCGGTGAAGAGGGGCTGGTTGAAGGGGTAGGCAAGGGAGAGGCGGCGGTCATGATCCGGACGGCGGGCCGGGCGGCCGAAGCGCGGATTGGGGTGATTGGTGAGGCGATACGGGAGTATCCGGAGGTTCCGCGGCAGAACTTCATCGATGAGGGGGTGTTTGAGAAGCTGCGGCGTTTTCACCTGATTCCGTCGGAGTTGTCGGGGGATGGGGAATTCATCCGGAGAGTGTGTCTGGACCTGACGGGGACATTGCCGCCGCCGGAACGGGTACGGGAGTTTTTGGGCAGCCGGGAGGAGGACAAGCGGGAGAAGCTGATCGAGGCGCTGCTGGAATCGCCGGAGTATGTGGATTACTGGACCTTCCGCTTTGCCGACCTGTTCCGGGTCAGGGGACACTATCGGTGGGTTCATGTCTATTGGGAATGGGTCAGACGGAGCCTGGCCGAAAACAAGTCCTACGATCAGATGGTGCGGGAAAGCATCGCGGCTCAAGGCTACGACGGCCCCTCGCGAATCTACCTGATCGACAACAACAAGCCCCCGGCCCTGGAACGGGTCGTGGCCGAGCAGTTTCGGGTTTTCATGGGACGAAGGATGGATTGCGCACAGTGCCATAACCATCCCTATGACCGTTGGACCCAGGATCAGTTCTGGGGACTGGCGGCTTTCTACCGCCGGGTAACCAATACCGATTGGGCATTCGACAACGTCGTCTTCGACGATCCCGACGGGCACGAGGTGAATTTCGGGGAGGGCAAGAGCACGCTGTCCTTCCGAGAGAACCGCCACCCGCGCACCAAGCAGTTGGTGCCGCCGACCTTCCTGGATGGTCGAGTGCTACCCGGGCGGGACCGTCGCGACCTCCGGCGGGAGTTGGCCGCCTGGATGACGACCCATCCCTACTTTGCCCAAGCCACGGTTAACCGGATGTGGGGTCATTTCTTCGGAAGAGGGATTGTGGATCCGGTCGACGACTTTCGTTTGGGCAACCCGCCGACCCATCCGAATTTGTTGGACCGGTTGGCTCGGGACTTTCAGGAGCACGGCTATGACCTGAAGCATCTGATGCGGCGGATTGTTTCTTCCAGGACCTACCAACTTGCCAGTCGACCCAATGCCAACAACCGGGGGGACCGCCTGAATTACTCGCACGCCTACCCCCGTCCACTGGAGGCGGAGGTTCTTCTGGACGCGATTTCGACGGTAACCGGTGTGCCGGAGTTGTACAAGGCCGAGGGGATGTTGAGCGGAACGGCGCCGCCTGGGACCCGGGCCATCAATTTGAAATATCCTGCCAGCTATGCCAATCGGTTTCTGGAGGTCTTCGAACGCCCCAAGCGGGATGTGGTCGTGGCCAGAGACGGCAAGGTAAACCTCATGCAGGCTCTCCATATGACGGTGAGCCCCACCTATAACGAAAAGCTTGGGAAAGAGGGAGGGCGGATCGATCGGTTGCTCCGACGGGGAGCTTCCAACCGAGAGATTATTGAAGAATTCTACCTGGCTGCCCTTTCGCGGTTTCCGAACGAAGAGGAACAGGCCGGTTTGGAACGTCTGATCCAAAACCAGTCATCCAGGCGAGAGGCCTTGGAAGATCTGCTTTGGGCCGTGATCTGCTCTCGCGAGTTCGCCAGCAACCACTAGATCCGGATGAGGGGGTACTCATGAACCAGTTGGAGGGAACGAGCCTTGGCGGCCCGATCAGCCGTCGAGCGGTCCTGAGGGCGGGATCCCTGGGTTTCCTGGGGTTGACCCTCGGTCGAATCCTGGAACTCGAAGCAGCAGTGGGTTCGGTGAAGGGCGGGCCGACGGGCAAGAAGGCCGAAGCCTGTATTCTTCTGTGGCTGGACGGCGGACCGAGCCACATCGACACCTGGGACCCCAAGCCCAACAGTTCCTTCAAGCCCATTTCCACCAACGTGCCGGGAATTCAGATCTCTGAGCTGCTGCCGAGGATGTCCAAAAAGATGGACAAGCTGGCGGTCATCCGCTCGATGCACACCGAGGAAAACAACCACGGCGTGGCCCATCACTACGCCATGACGGGACACCGGCCCAGCCCGGCCATGAAGTTTCCCGCCTTCAGCTCCGTCATTACCAAGGAGTTGGGACAGCGCCACAACGTTCCTCCCAACGTCATGGTTCCGGAGATCAGCGCCAGCGCTCGCGACTATTTCAGGTCCCACTTTCTGGGGGCCCAGTACGATCCGTTGCAGATCCCGGACCCCAACCGGCAGGACTACAACATTCCCGAGCTGAGCTTGCCCGAGTCGCTCACGCTGGAAAGGATCGAGGCTCGCAATGCCTTTCTCGAGCTGGTCGATGGGCGTTACCGCCAGGCAGTCGAGAGCATCGAGTACGCCAATCTGGATGAGTTTCGACAGCAGGCCTTGAATATGGTCTTGTCGCAGTCGGTGCGGCAAGCTTTCGATCTGTCCCGGGAGCCTGAAAAGCTCAAAGACGCCTATGGCCGGAACATGTTCGGCCAGAGCGTGCTTATTGCCCGGCGGCTGGTGGAAGCAGGCAGCCGTTTCGTGACGGCTTACGACCGGAAGCGGGTCGAGACCGGGCGCAATTGGGACACCCACGGAACCAATGACAAGCAGCACAAGGACGTCCTGGTGCCCGTGCTGGATCAGACCCTATCCACGTTGTTGACGGACCTGGAGGAAAGGGACCTGCTGGAATCGACCCTGGTGATTGCCATGGGAGAGTTCGGCCGGACCTACGATCTCAACCCCGGAGGAGGCAGGGATCATTGGTGCCACTGCTGGTCGATGGTCCTGGGGGGAGGAGGCATCCGTGGAGGGCAGATCATCGGCGCCAGCGACGAGCGGGGAGCCTACGTGGCGGACCGCATGGTGACCATCGGAGATCTCCTGGCCACCATCTACAAGGCCCTGGGCATCGATTGGACCCGGGAGTACATGCACCCCATTGGCCGTCCCCTCAAGATCGCCAACTCCATCAACGACGAAACCGGAAAGCCGATTGAGGACTTGATCTGAACGGCTTCGACCGCAGGCGGCCTGGCGCTCCATTCTTCCTCCGGATGGCAAGAAATGCGGGCTTATCCGGAGCGTTCCCCTCCACTGAACGATTGACATGTTAGCTCTGGAGCCTTTGAGCCTTCTCGCTTGATCCCGGAAAGGAGAGGACGTTGTGAAGAAATACCTACTCCGACGAGCGCCTCGACGGGAATCGGAGCCTTTCCTGAGTCGCCGCGCCTTTATTCAGGCCGGCGCCGCCTCGTCTCTATCGGGGGCCGCAGGCGTCTGGATGGGGGGATGTGGTACTGCCGGGAAATCCTCGGGCGGCCAGTGGCCGGTGATCGACTATGGTCAATCCTTCATCTCGGGCACGGTCTCTTCGAACCGGGTTCGCTTCCAGGTAGAGTCTCGCACGCGCATCCTTGACGAACGCACTGGCAAGACCCATGACTACTATCAGTGCGCTTCTTGCAAGAGCGAGAACACCTTTGCCCGAGAAGATCTCTTCATGGAGGACAATTACGACTTTATTCCCATCTTCGGTCCCGAGGACGGCCTGCTCTTTCGACGCAAAGCCTATCTGAATCCTCGCTACCGGGAATGGAGAAAGGCGGAGGACCTTTGGGGAGGACAGATCTATCAAGTGAAAGCCCCTCGAACGAGCCGACTGGTGTCGACGACGGACGAAATCCACCGAGCTACCGCCGAAGCTCTTCCCCTGGTCGCCCAAACCGAAATAAACCAGGAAGATACAGGCTTGACGGCCATCATAGAGTTTCCCGTCAAGACCATGAACATTCGAGATGAAGAACCGACCTATCAAGTGGATACGGGGCCGATTGCCTTTCCCGACCTGAGCCGGCGCCATGAGCGTTTGCCTGACGGGCTGTCGTTGGCCTTCGTCGCATTCAACGCTCCTCACTTTGCCGATTTTGTGATTGAGGACGAGACCCCGATCCTCCAGGACGACCAGGAATTGACCCGGGTCCACCACTATTCGCGCATTATAAGTCTGCCGGCAAAGAACAGAATCTTTGCCGTAGAAGGATAGAACCCGGCTCTGGGTGAAAGGGAGTTTCCCATGAAATACGCATGGCGAATGGTGGCGGTGTTGCTCATCCTGACCGGAGGCTGTGCGGTCACCGAGGAGCCCTCCGGGGGGCCCGCGGGTGAACGCCGCATTTTGTACAACAGCGATACCGGCAACGCCTTTGCCGAATTCTGGGGCTCGGGCGCTCCGCTGAGAGAGATGGACGCGGAAGCCGTCCGCGAGGTGGTGGCCCGCGGCGTCGACGAACTGGCCCGGGCTGGAGTGGATACGCTGTCGATGGTGGTCAGCCACCGCTTCCATTCGCTTTACGGTCCCTCCCGGGTCCTGGAGGAACATTGGAGGCAGGCCGACAAGGGAGACGGTTATCGGTCGCTGCGGGAGGCAGGCGTCGATTTCCGGCAGTTGATGGCGGACCTGTCCCATCGGAGCGGCATGGAATTCATCGGCTGCATCCGCATGAACGACCGGCACGGCGGTCCGGTGGGGCGGTTCATTGAAGAGAACCCCCAGTGGCATCTCAAGCTGCCCAGGGGGCCTGCCATCGACTTCGCTCCCGAACCGGTGCGCCAAAAGATGCTGGACTATATCGAAGAGCTGCTGGCCACCGTGGATCTCGATGGGCTGGAGCTGGACTACATGCGCTGGTGCCACATGTTTCCCCCGGGACAGGGAAGCGGGAACGCCCACCTGCTGACCGACTTCATGCGGAAGACACGCCTTCTGCTGGAGGCGGCCGCCAAGCGGAAGGGCCGGGATTCCCTGGTCCTGGGCGTGCGCGTGCCCCAGACCCTGGAGGAGTGCGAGTACCTCGGCTTCGACCTGGCCGCCTGGATCCGGCAGGGGCTGGTCAACTTCGTGGTGCCTTCCGATTTCTTCTACACCGACCTCAACACCCGGGTGGAGGATTTCGTCAAGCTGGCCGAAGGGACCGACTGCCGCATCTATCCCGCCATCCACCCGATCACCTATCGGGGGGACGACGTGGGAATCAACGACCTGTCCCACTATCGGGCCGCCGCCCGCAACTTCTACGCCTACGGAGCCCACGGGGTGGAGACCTACAACTATCAGTATCACTGGGGGCGCCGCATCGGCCGCAACGCTCCCTGGCCGGCCTACCTGTGGCCGGCCGCCCTGGGATACCTGCGCCACTTGAGGGATCCGGAGGACATCGGCAGGCACGATCGGCACTACAGGTACTATGCGTTGTGGGAAGAAGGCGCGCCTACGGAAACCGGCCCCAAGGATGACCGAATCAGGCTGGACCGGGCGGCGTCCGACCCGTCGGGCTCCCAAGGTTTTCGGTTGGCCGAGGACCTGAGCGAGAAGCGTCTGAGGGCCACCCTGCAATTCAAGGCGGTGGGACTGGCGGCGGACGAGTCCCTGGAGATCGCGCTCAACGGGCATCCGGTATCGAACCGGCAGATCACCCGCCACGTCGACCAGGACGGACAGAACCGCTGGGAAGGCAAGGTGCTGCCGGCTTTCCACCTCTTCACCCTGGATCTGGATTCGGGGGCTCCGAAACCGCTGCTCACCTATGGAGACAATCGTCTGGAAGTTCGCCTCGCCGGAAACAGCTCGGGGAAGAAGGGGGAAGTGATCCTGGATGAACTGGAGGTCTACGTCTACCGGAGGGAGAGGTAGTCCGGAGCCGGCTGGGGAGTAGGCTGATGAGTGCAGTGCGGCCAATGTTGTTGGGCTGGTTGACGATCATGGTGTTGGCGGTCCAACCGGCGGCGAAGAATCCCCCTGCAGCCCAAAGCGGCTTTTTCACAACCAGTGACGGGGTTCGGCTGCACTACCTACAGACCGGGCAGGGGCGCAGCCTCCTGTTTGTGCCGGGATGGACCATGCCTGCCTGGATCTGGGAACACCAGATCGCCTACTTTTCCCGGCACTATCGGGTGGTTGCCTTCGATCCTCGCTCACACGGCGATTCGGAGCGCGTGACCGAGGGACACTACCCCAACCGGCTGGCCCGGGACATCCGGGAGTTGACACAACACCTGGAACTGTCCCCGACCGTCCTGGTTGGATGGTCCATGGGAGCGCTGCAGGTCCTGACCGCCGTGGAGCAGTTCGGGACCGGGTGGCTCAGCGCAGTGGTCTTGGTCGATGAAGTTCTGGGATATCCCCCCAACGCCTGGATCGATTCCCGACGCCGGGGCAAGGGACGGCTGGAGCTGCAAGCCGATCGCAAGGGAGTGACCGATCGCTTCGTGCGGGGCATGTACAAGCGGCCGCAGCCGGAGGACTACCTTCAGAGGGTCATGGCCGCCTCTCTGCGGGTCCCGACCAATACGGCGGTGACCCTGGGCGCCGGTTTCTCCGCCGTGGGCGACTGGCGCAAGATACTGCCCAACATCGACCGGCCGCTCCTCTTCGTGGTGACGGAGCCGCAGAGGAAGCAGGCGGAGGGAGTGTCGGCCGACGTTCCTTCAGCCCGGGTGGAGGTCTTCGAACGGGCCGGCCACGCCTTGTTCGTCGACGAGCCCGACCGCTTCAACCGGCTCCTGGCCGACTTCCTGATCCAGGCCGGATTGGGGGCGGCAAATACCTGTTCATTACTCAGCCGGGATGATCGGCAGAACCAGGTGTGAGGGGCGCGCGGCAGAGTGGTGGACGGTCTGTCGGGCCTGCCTGGTGGTTGCGCCGGTGCCGAACGCCTCGCCCGTGTTGGGGTTGCGGTCGAACTGGGGGAAGTGGCTGCTGGTCACGTGCAAGCGGATGCGGTGTCCGGGCTGAAAGGCGTTGCTGGTGTCGACCAGGTCGATGGTGAAGGCGTAGACCCGGTTTTCCTGAAGCGGCTGCGGGTGGTCGGGACCGTCTCGGTAGCGGGCCCGCAAGATTCCCTCGGCGACGTTGATGGCATTGCCGTCGGGGTGGACGTCCACCAGCTTGGCCACGAAGTCGGTGTCGGGAGCATCGGAAGAAGCATACAGCACCAGTTGAACCGGACCGGTCACCTCCACTTCCTCCTGCAGAAAATCTGAGGTGTAGACCAGCACGTCTCGGCGGTGCTCGATGGGGCGCTGATCGACCGGTCCTGCCGGCGTCGGGGTCCCGCAGCAGTTGTTCCCCCCCAGGCTGGGCACCGGATTATCGGGATCGTAGAGGTAGCGGTCGGCCGCGGCATCGGGCGCGGGAACGTTCCAGCCCAGGCGCCCGTCGCCCCTGGAGCTGTTGGCCCCGCCGTCACTGTGGAGATAGAGCTTTCGGTAGCGGGTCCCGGGCAGCGGATACTCCTTTTCGAATCGCCATCGGTTCCGGCCCATGACGAAGATCTTGACCGGCGCCTCCTGGTCCAGCCCGGCTCTTCCTTGCAGCCAGTAGTCGAACCAGCGGAGCTGTACGGCCATGATGTCCACCGGGGCTTCGGGGCCGAAGTCCACCTCCCCTGTTCTGCGCGAGGGCCCGTGCCCCCAGGGGCCCATAGTCATCTGACTCTGCCGGCGGGCGACCTCCGATCCTCCTTTCTCCTTCATTCCCACGTAACCGTCAATGGTGCCCTGGGTGAAGATGTCGAACCACCCGCCGAAGGTGTGGACCGGGATTTTGATCTCGTCGAACCGCGCGGTCGCGTCGAGAACCTTCCAGTAGTCGTCATAGTCGGGGTGCTCTATCCAATCGTCGTAGAACTTGGCCCGCCGGCCCAGCAGCCGCTGCATGTCCAGCAGGGGCAGGTGCCAGACCACCCGGTCGTAGCCGAGGTTCTCCGAGCCGCCTTCCTTCCGGTGCAGACCGGGATTCTGCCCGATGCGGGACTCCTGCCGCACCGCGCCCCAGCCAAAGTTGAAAGACAGCCGCCAACCGCCGTTGAGAGTCACGAAGCCGTGATAGGGGCTGACCGAGGCCACGTCGGGGAAGATGGTGACCAGGTGCGGGGGCGCCTCCTTGGCCGCCTGCCACTGCACCAGTCCCAGGTAGGACTTTCCCTGCATGCCCACCTTGCCGTTGGACCAGGGTTGCCGGGCGGCCCACTCGATGGTGTCGTAACCGTCCTGCGCCTCGTGGCGGAACGGGTCCCAACGCCCCTCCGATTCGTATCGGCCTCTGACGTCCTGAATCACGAAGACGTAGCCCCTCCTGGAGAAGAAGGCCGGTTCCGGTCGAGCCTCGGCGCTGTAGGGCGTTCGGGCCACCAGCACCGGGTAGCGGCCCTCGGCCAGCGGGCGATAGACGTCTGCATAGAGAATGGTCCCATCCCGCATGGGGACGGGGACCCGGTTCTCCAGGCGAATGTCGTTGCGGGGCGGATCGGAGACGGGGAAACGGTGATCCGTTCCCCATAGGGTCGAACCCGGCCACAGACAGGCGCAGAGGATCAAATAGAACAGGAGGGTTCTCGTCTGGAACATGTCAAGCAACTTCCCTGGGGTCATGGGTCTCTCCGGAACGCAACGCCGACGGGGAATCGATAGTTGTTATGAACATCAATGCACAGGATGCACAGGATAAACAGGACGAGGGGTTGTGGCACTGGAAGCCGGCTGGAGCGATGATCCAGTGCGGGCTTGCCAATGCCCGGGATTGCAAGCCGGCCTTTTCCTGAAAAAATCCTGTGCATCCCTACAGCCTGGATTCGAGTCGAGCCGCGAAGCGGCGCCAGCACTTAGCCGTGGGCGTAAGCCCATGGAAAAGGTTGGCTTAAGAGTCGAACCGCGTAGGCGGCGACAGCACCTGCCCACGGGTGCAAGCCCGAAGGCGGTGGCGAAAACACCGGAAGGAAGAGCATGCGGGCGGGACGCCCGCGCTCCCGGGGGGCACGACCCTTCCCGGCAGCAAATCCCGCACCCTCCCCAATTTTGCAAAAGGCTCTATTGTTTCAGGAAGTTCAAACGACCATGCCTTTGTGACCTTGCTATCCCGTCTCGGTCAACCTCAACCCCTTGGTGGCCCTTCGTCTTTCTTCGTGTGTCTTAGTGGATAGCTCTTATTCTCTGGTTGCTTCCGGCAAGAATCGTCAGTACTCGATGGGCTTCCGCTCGAAGTGCCGGTGCAATCGGTACTCGATGAAGCAGTCCACGTCGTATAGCGACAGCTTCAGGGAGATTCCCGGATCCCTCTTCAGCAGTGCCACTTTCACCCGGTTTTTGCCTTTTTTGGGGAACTGGTCCGGCCCCAGATAGTAGTCGAAGGCGTAGCCGTAGGGTCCCACGGCGCCCCCGCGGATGAGCCGGTAGGTCATGTCCACCTTCTGCAGGATGGATTCGGGCAACTCCCGGCCGTTCAGCTCGATGCGCACCTGGTCGTAGTGGGGCTGGTAGTTGGTTAGCCGCACCCGCAGCTTCACCGACTTGACCCGACCCAGAGCGTGCCAGCGGGCGAGGTCGTCGGCAACTTTGAAAGACACCTGGGTCTCCTCTCCCTGGAGCAGTTCCTTGGGAAGGGGGGTCGAACGTCCCGGCCACCATGCCCTCGAGGCAATCCTGCGGGGGGTGGATCGAACGTGGTAGTGCTTGTCGGCGGTCGCCAAAAGCTCCGGATGCCCCAACAGGCGTAGCGTGTCGTATTCCTGGGCAGTCCAGGGCCATCCGTTGGGGGTCCAGTGGTGGTCGCCGATACCGAAACCGTCGGCGCCCTGGGCATAGGTGTTGGCGGCGGCCGCCCAGATCATGGTGGGGGTGGAGTAGCGCGCCAACTGTCTTCCCAAGGTGTTGTGGAAGGCGTAGAGCACGCGGCAGCCGGTGCCTCGGGTCAGCTCGACCACCGGCTTGAGGTCCAGGTCCTGGTCCATGGCCTCGTCCTCGCCATGGCTGCTGACGCAGAACAGGCCGTCCACCAGCTTTTCCGAGACCCATCCGGGAACTTCATATCCCATGGTCTTCCAGGAGCCGGGGTGGGCCGGAACCCGGGCATAGATGCGCTTGCGCCTCCCCTGAGCCTCTTGGGCCTTGTCGGCCACCCGGCGCAGGTCCCGGAGCCATTGGGTCATGATGGGGGCCAACTG
>JAJECY010000156.1 GCA_022821775.1 Acidobacteriota bacterium | reverse complement strand
GTCTGTGCTCCAACCCTCTCCTTCAAGGATCGGGTAGTGGCCGTGGCCCTCTCCAAGGCCTTGGAATTCGGCTTCGACACCGTCGGCTGCGCCTCGACCGGAAATCTCGCCAACGCCGTGGCCGCCAACGCCGCCAGCGTGGGACTGAACAGCTACGTGTTCATCCCCGCCGACCTCGAGATGGGCAAGGTCCTGGGCACGCTGATCTACAGAAACAACGTCATCAAGATCGATGGAAACTACGATGACGTGAACCGGCTGTGCAGCGAAATCGTGGGAAAGTACCGGTGGGGCTTCGTCAACATCAACCTGCGCCCCTTCTATGCCGAGGGTTCAAAGAGCTTTGGCCTGGAGGTCGCGGAACAACTCGGCTGGCGGACACCCGACTGCATCGTGGTCCCCATGGCGGGTGGATCGCTCATCACCAAGATCCGAAAGGCCTTCATCGAAATGCACAAGCTGGATCTGATTCCCGACAGCCGTTGCCGCATCTTCGGAGCTCAGGCCACCGGCTGCTCACCCATTACCACCGCGGTCAAGTCGGGCCGGGATTTCATCAAGCCGGTGAAGCCCGACAGCATCGCCAAGTCCATTGCCATCGGGAATCCTGCCGATGGATACTACGCTCTCAAGACCATGCTGGATAGCGGCGGCTGGGGAGAGGACGTCAGCGACGAGGAGGTGGTGGAGGGCATCCAGCTCCTGGCCGAGGAAGAAGGCATTTTCACCGAAACGGCCGGTGGAGTCACCGTGGCCGTGACGCGCAAGCTGATCGGACAGGGCAGAATCAACAGCGACGACCTTACGGTGATCTCCATCACCGGAAACGGTCTGAAGACCCAGGAGGCCGTCCAGGGCCGCCTGGACGAGCCCGCGGTGATTCCGGCCAGGCTGAGCGAGTTCGAAGAAACCCTCCCGAAGGTGTCGGCGGTCGGCTGAAATCGGCCTGACCATCAAGCCACCTCCCGGCGGCGGTCGCGATCATTTTCCCTGGTCTTTCTTCCGGGCGGTCTCGCCCCCCGGAGTAACGTTCATGCCGGATCTTCCATCCCGCTATTCCCGCCAGGTCCTCTTTGCGGAAATCGGCACAGCCGGACAGAAACGCCTGCTCGGCAGCCACGTGGTCATCGTCGGCTGCGGGGCTCTGGGAACGGTGCAGGCCGAGGCGTTGACCCGTGCAGGCATCGGAAGACTCCGCCTGATCGATCGGGACTTTATCGAGGAGAGCAACCTGCAGCGGCAGACCCTGTTCACGGAACAGGATGTTCGTGAGGGCCTTCCCAAGGCGGTCGCCGCCAGGCGCCGCCTGCAGGCCATCAACGCCTCGGTAGCCGTGGAGGACCGGGTGGAGGACCTCAACTATCGCAACGCCGAGTCCCTGGTCGAGGGTGCCGATTGCATTCTGGACGGCACCGACAACTTCGAGGCCCGCTTTCTGCTGAACGACCTCTCTCAGAAACAGCGAGTCCCCTGGATTTACGGAGCCGCGGTGGGAAGCCAGGGCCTGACCATGACAATCGTTCCGGGCCGGACTCCCTGTCTGCGCTGTGTCTTTGAGTCCCCTCCACCGCCTGGAACCACGCCTACCTGCGACACGGCGGGAGTGCTGGCGCCGGCCGTCAACCTGGTGGCCTCGCTGCAGGTGGCCGAGGCCCTGAAGATCCTGTCCGGAAGGTTGGAACGCATCAACCGGAACCTGGTCAGCCTGGACGTCTGGCAGAATACCTGGAGGCGCCTGGAGATCGAGAGCGGTCGAGCCGGTGGCGATTGTCCGGCCTGCCATCTGGGCCGCTACGATTTCCTGGAGGGCGAGCGCGGGTCCTCGGCAGCGATTCTCTGTGGGCGAGACTCGGTCCAGATCAATCAGCCCTCCGGGAAACATCTGGACTTCCCCCAACTGGGACAGAGGCTGGAACTTCTGGGCAGCGTTTCCTACAATCGGTTTCTGCTCAGGTTCCGGCTGAAGGAGTTTGAAATTGCCGTTTTTCCCGACGGTCGGGGCATCGTCAAAGGCACCCGGGATCCCCAGGAAGCCCGCTCACTCTACTCCAGGTATATCGGGAATTGAGATCCCGTCGGGGCCTGAAGGACCGTACCGGAACGCCGCGGACAAACCCCGTCACGGTGAAACCGGGAGATTGCCGGCAGCCGGCGTCCACCATGATCTACCTGGACAACGCAGCCACCAGCTTTCCCAAGCCGGAGGCGGTCTATCGGGAATTGCAGGACTACTTGCGCCACGACGGAGCCAACCCCGGCAGAGCCGGACACCAATGGGCAATGCGGGTGGAAAAGACCATGGATGATACCCGGAACCTGTTGGCCCGCTTTTTCGGACTGGACGACCATCGCCGGGTGGTTTTCACCCTCAACGGCACCGACTCTCTCAACATGGCCATCAAGGGGGTGCTTCGGCCCGGAGACCACGTGGTCACCAGCCTGCTGGAACACAATTCGGTTTCCCGCCCCTTGAAGCAGATGGAAGCCGACGGCAGCATCCGGCTGACCCAGCTGCCCTTCTCCCAGGAGGGGTTCGTCGATCCCGAAGATTTTCGCACGGCCATGACCTCGCGGACGCGGCTGGTGGTTCTGCTGCACGCCTCCAACGTCCTGGGAACCCTGCAACCCATTGCCGAGGTCGGCAGGATCTGCCGCCGGCACGAGGCACTGTTTCTGGTGGATGCAGCCCAGACCGCCGGAATCGTGCCCATCGACATGCAGGCCATGCAGATCGACCTGCTGGCTTTTCCGGGTCACAAGGCCCTGTTCGGCCCGCCCGGCGTCGGTGTCCTGTTGGTGGGCCGGCGGGTCGAGCCGCTCCCGTGGCGGGAAGGCGGGACCGGCTTCGATTCGGAAGATCCCCTGCAGCCCCGCCGGTTTCCCCATCTTCTCGAAGGAGGGACACCCAACACGCTGGGCGTGGCGGCGCTGAGATCCGGCCTGCGCTTTGTGACCGGCGAGGGCCTTGACAGGATCCGAGGTCACGAGCAGCGTCTGCTGGCTCGATTGACAGAATCCCTCAAGGAGAATCCCAGGATCCGCCTTTACGGTTCCCTGGACCCGCACCGCCGGGTGGGTTCGGTGGCGCTCAACCGGGAGGGCTACAGCTCCTCCGAGGTGGGAGCGATTCTGGACAACTCGTTTGAAATCGCCGTCCGGCCCGGCCTGCACTGTGCCCCTTACCTTCACCGGCACCTTGGCACGGCACCCGAGGGCGCCGTCCGGATCAGCCCCGGTTATTTCAACACCGAGGAAGATGTCGATCGCTGCCTCTCAGCCCTGGAGCAACTGTAATGCGGCGAGATCCACCGGGAACTCGATCCGGGTATCGAGCCCAGGTGGCGCGGGACAACGACAGAGCAATGAAGGGGTTCTACACGGAAGCCGGGCAATGACCAGAAAATTGCGCGCGGCGGTTCTGGGGGCCACCGGCACCGTCGGCCAGCGATTCATTCAGTTGTTGGAGGACCACCCCTGGTTCGAGCTGGGAGCCATTGCGGCGTCAGGCCGCTCAGTGGGCAAGCCGTATCGCCGGGCATGCTCCTGGAAGGTCCCGGAGCCCATGCCGGAGTACGCAGAAGACCTGGTCCTCGGCCCCTGCCGCCCCGGGCTGGAGGTGGACTTCGTCTTTTCCGGTCTGCCCTCCTCGATTGCCGGAGAGGTGGAGAGCGATTTTGCCCGAGCCGGCTATCCGGTGGTCAGCAACTCCGGAAGCCACCGCATGGACGAGGACGTTCCGCTGCTGGTCCCCGAGATCAACCCCCGCCACCTGGAGCTGATTCCGCTGCAGCAAAGCCGCTTGCAGTCCTCAGGATATATCGTCACCAACCCCAACTGCACCACCATTGCCCTGGTGCTGGCGCTGGCGCCGCTGCACCGGGCCTTCGGTCTGGAGAGGGTCAGCGTGGTGACCATGCAGGCGCTTTCGGGCGCAGGCTATCCCGGAGTGGCCGGTTTGGACGTTGCCGACAACGTGCTCCCCTACATTGAGGGAGAAGAGGCGAAGGTGGAGACCGAACCCTTGAAGATCCTGGGTAAATACAAGGACGGGAAAGTCGATCGGGCGGAGTTCGGAATCAGCGCCCAGTGCCACCGGGTCAATGTTCAGGATGGGCATCTGGAAGCAGTCTCGGCGAGCTTCCGGCAGCGGCCCTCCCGCAGTGAGCTTGTGGAGGCACTGGCCTCTTTCCGATCCCTCCCCCAGGAGTTGAACCTGCCGAGCGCACCGCGCAGGCCGGTGGTCTGCCTGGACGAACCGGACCGTCCCCAGCCCCGCCTGGACCGATACCTGGAAAAGGGCATGGCAACCGTGGTGGGACGCATCCGTCCCTGCCCCGTCCAGGACTACAAGTTCGACCTGCTGGGGCACAACACCATTCGAGGGGCGGCGGGAGCCGCCATCCTCAACGCGGAGCTTCTGCTGGCTCGGGGGATGTTGGAAGGCAAACAGTAGAATCGCCGGCCGGGGACCCGGAACCTCGGTCGGAGCACCGAAACCCGTGGCACAATGATGACAGCCGCCGCTTCGTAGGACTCATCAAGAGAGGAGGTTTTATGCCCACATCCGTACGTATTCCCGTTCAACTGAGAACGCTCACCGGGGGTCAGGAGGTGATCACCGGAATGGGCGGAAACGTGCTGGAAATCATCGAAGACATCGACCGGCAATACCCCGGCCTCAAGGACCGCATCTGCGAATCGGAGGGGAAGGTTCGGCGTTTCGTCAACATCTTCCTCAATGAAGAGGACATTCGCTTTCTGGATAATCTCCAGACCCCGGTCACCGAAGAGGACGAGTTGTCGATCATTCCGGCCATTGCCGGCGGATAGGCCGCATCCATCGAATCCGCTGCAGCTTCCCTCTAACGGTCCTGGGCGTTGGCCCTGCCGGCGGCGTCAATGTCACAACGCCTTCTTGGCCTGTTTCCAGAGCGCTTCCATCTCGTCGAGGGTGCAGCTTCCCAGGTCTTTGCCCGCCCGCCGCAGAACGGCCTCCATGAACTGAAATCGCTCGACGAACTTCCGGTTGGACTGCCGCAAAGCCGTCTCGGGATCGATGTCCAGAAAGCGGGCGACATTGACCGCCGCGAAAAGCAGGTCCCCGACCTCCTGCTCCACTCGTACCTTCCTTGTAGCCGGAGGCAAATCCAGAGCCTGCCGGAGTTCCCCGATTTCCTCTTCCAGCTTCTCGAACACCCCGTCGATGTGAGACCAGTCAAATCCGACCCGGGAGGCTTTGGCGGTGACCTTGAGTGCGGTCAGGAGGGCCGGAAGCCGGGGCAGATGGTCCAGGATGGAGTCTTCCCCGCTTCCGCCGTCCGACCCGCCGGCGCGTTCCCGGCGCTTGATGTCTTCCCATTGATGCAACACTCCCTCGGCGCTGTCCGCCTTGGCATCGCCGAACACGTGGGGATGGCGCCGCACCATCTTGCCGACGACTCCATCCGCCACCTCGTCGATGTCGAAGGCGCCTTCCGATTCGGCCACGTGGGATAGAAAGACCACTTGAAACAACAGATCGCCCAGCTCGCCGCGGAAGGCCGGTCGGTCGCCGCTGTCCAGCGCCTCCAGGGTCTCGTAGGCTTCCTCCAGCAGCAGGGGCTTGAGGGTATCGAAGGTTTGCTCGCGGTCCCAGGGGCAACCGTCGGGACCCCGCAGCCGATCCACCAGGGCTACCAGCTCCAGGAATTTCCGTCCCTTCATGGCCATTCAGGCTGATCTCCTCCGCAGAGCGCCTTCGGGTTCCCGGCGGTTGCCGCCCTTGCGCTTGGCCCGGTACATGAGTCGATCGGCGGCTTCAATGAAGTCCCTGCTCTCCATCCCGGGAGAGTACTCCGCGATGCCGGCGCTGAATCCGACCGCTCCGGCCAGGGCTTGGGAGACGGCCCGGCGGAGCCGGTCCACCAGGACTTGGGCTTCGGCCCGACTGGTGTGGGGCAGCAACAGCACGAACTCGTCGCCTCCGTAGCGAAACGCCCGGTCCGTGCTGGTCCGGATAGTCCGGGAAACAACGGCCCCCACGGTTCGAAGCAGACGATCCCCCGCCAGGTGGCCGTGGGTGTCGTTGTACTCCTTGAATCCATCCAGGTCGAACAGACACAGGGAACAGGCGCTGCCGGCCCGTTTGGCTCGTTCCATTTCCCTCGGCAATTGCTCGAACAGATCCCGCTGGTTGTAGAGGCCGGTCAGATCATCGGTGACCGTGAGCCGCTTCAATTGGTGCTCCAGCGCAACCTGACGGCTGACAAGCTTGGCCTGGAAGGCCCGGACCTGCTCGCACAGGTGAGCATTTTCCAGGGCCAGGGCAGCCTGATCCGCCACCAGCCTCAGGAAGTCCCGATCGGCACGGTCCAGGGAGGCGCCGGTCGAGTGCCCAAGGACCAGGGCGCCCGCCAGTTGTTTCCCGGTCACCAGGGGCAGCAGAGTATGAACAGGAGCAACCACTGGAAAGGGAAGAACCCGGTTGCCGGCTCCGGGGCCGGGGCTACGGAGTCCGAAAACAGGTGCCCCGGGAACTTCGAGGATGGGCGCCAGCAACGGGTGGTCCAGCGGAACCCGCCCCCGGGCTTCCGGGCCGCTATCGGAATGGACCTCCACCGCCGTCACCTCCCAGACCTGATTGCCCCGATCCGGTCGGACCAAGGCCCAGCAGCCAGCACCGATAACAGGCCGAGTCCGATCACTGATCACCTCGAGGATTTCCGCCGGTTTCAGCCCGGCGGTCAGGTTCCTGGCAATAGCGGCCGCGGCCTGTATTCTGGCTTTCCGCGCCCGCCCCGTTTGGGGCCGTCGCCGCCCGGCCCGGCCGACTGAATCGGGCCGCGTGGGCCGGCTCAGCGCCCTTGGTTCCCGTGATCGTCCTTTGAGAGTCCCGGCCGGCATCCAAACCACCTCCCATGCGTGTCTCTATCGCTACCGGTACCGCAGCTCCACGCTCCAACCGTCGATCAGCTTGAGGGGATGGATGCGATACTCCCGCGGCTGGAGTGCCAATGCCTCCAGGCCCTCGCGATGGCCCAGCCGCCGAATCGTGTGCCACTGGGTCTTGCGCATGATCCGGCCGCCGCTGTCCCAAAAGGCCAGGCCGGCGGCTCCCCCTGCATAGGCCTTGCGTGCCTGCCGCGCATACCGGCTGCCGGGCATGTTGCGCGGAGTGATGTCTTCGAAGAAGACGGTTCGGGTGCCCCGGGTAATCTTCTGGAAATAGTCGTAGTCCACCCGTTGGCTCCCGTCCCCTCCGGTATAGGCGCAGAGGATATCCACCAGGCCTTCTCGAGTCCAGGTCTCCAGATCCAGCGCCGCGTGGCGATTCCAGGCGGCGTCGTAGCCCACGTTGGCCAGCACCTCTATCCGCGGTCCCTTGGGGCGCTGACGGTTCAGCCTCTGGCGCAGTTCCCGCATGAAGGTGGTGACGTAGGTCGCCCGGTGCCTCTCCAATCGCTCGTCCGCCGCCGGTGGGTCCCCCCGCCGCTGCGGGGCAGGCTCGGGGAGCCGGCGGGGATCAATCCCGTACGCCTTCTTGAAGTCTTCGACCACCGGCGGCTCGAACAGCACGAAAGGAGGCCTGCGTATATAGATCAATTGCACGCCCTTGACTCCATACCCCGCCAGTTCCGCCAACAGGTCCAGGTAGAACCGTCTCACCTGCCTGTAGGCCAGGCTCAGCCGGACAATGCCGTGCCCCTCCCGGTCCCGGCAGCGCCACTGCGCGTTCGTTTTCCAGAAATGCACGGGCTCGAACCACACCGGAGGCATGGAGGCCATGGTACCCATGCGAAAACCCAGGTAGACCTCAATGCCCATGGAATGGGCATGATCGACGGCCACCCTGAGCGGATCGATGCCGCGGGATTGAAAGTTGCGGAGGCTCTCGGCGGCCCGCTTCCCCGCCTCTACCGGATAGTCTTCCTCTCCGGCGCCCATCATCTTCCCCACCCGGCTGGGATAGAGGGTTTGGCCGGCGCCGATGCCCCCGGTTCCCAGGAAGAGCTTCCCCACGTCGGTACCCCGAAGCGGCTCCAGGTTTTCCTGGATGTCCTGCACCGTCCGCGCACCCCTATGAAAGGGGCCCTGCCCGTCCATCTCCGCCGCCAGAAGTCTTGTTTCGGGGCGCCCGCCGGCCATCCGGTACTCCTCGACTTCTTCGGCGGTCAACGGGACCAGCCGCACAAAGGCAAGCTGGGCCACGCTGGGATGGCTGGTCCTCAGGTGGGAAATCACCAACTGCTGGCCATCAAGGTCGGCGGCTTTCCAGAAAACCTCCTCGATGTCGGTCACCCCGATGGCCGGTCGCGGGCGAAGCCAACTTCCGTCGGCTTTGCGCTGGTAGCCCAGCCGGCTTGGGGCCAGATTCTCGAAGAGTTTCTCATCGCTCAGCTTCAGCCTCAGTCGGAACTCGTCGATCCTGGACCCGCCGAAGAGCCCCGCGTAGATGGCGTGCCATCCCTGCACCGGCAGGGACAACTTCAGGTCGGGAGGATGGGTCAACTGCCCCCTGGCCACCATCACCCCCTGGATGCCGGTTTCGGTCTGGTAGGGGATGGTGTACCAGCACCCCTTCCTGGGCCTTGGGCTGATTGCCTCAAGCGGCCGCGCGGTGGAAAGGTCCGCCAGCAACACCCCCGAGTGGCGGGGCGAGTGCCAGAAGCCGGGGGCCGTCGCCCTGGGGCCGCCCTCGCTGCGGGTTCCCACCGCCTCGAACACGGCAGGGGCCAGGCCCACCGCCCTGATAAACCCTCTTCGGGAAACCGAATTGCTCGGATCCGATGTTTGGCCCATCCTCCAGCCTCCTCCTCAGCGTCGATAGGTCACTTCCAGCTCCATCGCCGCCAGCGTCAGCGCCGAGGGCGCCGTAGCCGCCAGCTCCACCATCACCTCGTTGTTTCCCCGCCGCATCGACCGCGCCGGAACGGGGCCGATCATCCAGTCAGGCCGGCGGCCGTTCAGGCGCAACCGTTCCCCATTGAGACGAACCGTAACGGTATCCCTTTTTCGCAGGCCCGCCAGCTTCAGCCGGAACTCGAGGGAGTGGAGGCGGTCCCCGGAGGCGGCCAGGTCATCCGCCACCGGCAGCAGGCGCCGTACCGCCGAGCCGGGCGCGATCTGAATCGGCAGTCGTCCCTCGACCGGCACCGAGCCCATCATGAAGCCCGCCTGCAGGCTCTTCACGTTTTCGACGACATAGAGCTTGTCGGTGAAAGCCAGTGCGTCGGGGTCCCCGATCTCCGTCCAAACCCTGCGTGCCATCCTGGTGGCTCTGCTTCCAGGGTGTCTTGGGAACAGGTTGAAAGTCATGATGCCCCTGGCGCCCGCCAGCCAGGCATTGGCCGCGGCGGCCCTCCAGACCTTGAGAGCCACTTCCTCATCGGCATCGGGCAGGGTCCGACCCCACTGGTCCGCGTCGGTCGAGTAGAAGCGGCCGGCACCAAGCGCGTGCTCGAAGCCGGAGGAGCTCAAACAGACATAGACCGGCACCCCCCACCGGTTTCCGTGATCGATCATGTCCTTGGCAGGCATGGTAAAGGGGTCGTACCCGCCTCCCACCACCATCAGGTCCAGGTAGCCGCGCCGCGCCCACTCCTCGACGTCGAAACCGAAGTGTCGACTTTGCGCCAGCGTGGGGAGGACCCGAACGCTCATCAGAACGGGCCTTCCCTTGCGCCGGCCGGCGGCCAGCACCTCCGCGCGGATGCGGCCGACCATCTCGGACATCATCTCGAGGTGCGGCCGCGTGACCGGCTTGAAGAGGCGAGTCTCCGGAAAGAAGGCGGGATGGCGCAAAAAGTCCAGGTCGACGCCGTCCACGTCGTAGCCGGCCAATACCTCCCTGAAGGTCTCCACCATCAGGTCGCGAACCTCGGGATGGGAGAAGTCTACGAACGTCCAGACGTTACGCGGATCGGAAGAGGGGAAACGCTCCTTGTCCCCCGGCCGGCCCATCAACAGGTGACGGTGTTCCCGTTTCCATTCCGCAATCTCGGACTCGGGTTTGGCGTTGTCGTGAATGTCATTCATCCGCATCGACCAGAAGACTTCCATCCCCTGCTTGCGGGAGGCCTCGATCACCAGGCGTAGATCGTCGGTGCCTTCTCCGGCCAGGTCCTGCAGGCGGCCGGCCAGGGGCTCGCTTCTGACCGCTCCGGTGTAGAGAGGGCTGATGGGCCGGCGGGAAAAATAAAAGACACTGTCCACCATGGTGCCGGCCGCATGGTCGGTCCGCACTGCGAGAAACTTCTCGGCGGTTGCCGGGCCATCCAGGTGCAGGAGGTCGTCCCCGTCGTTGTTGAAGATGACCCGGCGCTGGCGCTCGACCGCCGCCTTGCGCTGCGACTCAAGGGAAACCGACGGCTGCTGCCGGGTCCGGCAGCCGGACATCCCGCCCCACCACAAGAGGGCGGAAAGGCACAGGACGCCCCCTGAAGCGAGGCTCTTGGTTGGGAACAGTCTCATCACCGCGGATTACTTTCGAATGGATTCAGGCTAAAGCCTTGCACAAAGGAGGCATGAACACAATGGATTCAGGTATGATCAACCAGACGGCAAGCATAGCCGCCGACATCCCTGTCGACCGAGCGGGCTCCGCCCAGCCGAGGACGCTTGGCCTCCGAGCAGGACGCAAACTCCCCTTGCCGAAACAGTGCTCTGAGGCTCTCTCCCCAGGTCCATTCCCCGGACTGCCAGTCCCTGCTCATCGCAACACGACGCCATGAAAGCCAAGGCATGGTTGGCCGGCGCCCTGGCGGTGCCGGTCCTGGTCTATTGGGCCCACCGCGGCCCAGACAGTCCGCCCGGAAATCCGGCGCCGACGCCGGCGGGCGGTGGGGTCTTGCGCATCATGGCCCAGGCGGTGGATTCGCTCGATCCCATCCACTCCCGCAACTACTGGGAATCGGCCATTGTCCTGCAGCTATTCGACGGACTGGTGCGACTGGATGAGCATCTGGCGGTGGCTCCCGCCATTGCCAGGGACTGGCGGATCTCCTTCGACGGCACCACCTACACCTTCCACCTGCGCCGCGACGTTCGTTTCCACCATGGACGGCCGGTCACGGCCCAGGATTTTGTCTACTCCCTCACCCGGCTGGTCGATCCGCGATGGAAGGCGGTCGACTCTGAATATTACACCCGCATAGGGGGTGCTGCCGCCTTCCGTTCGGGGAAGTCCGACAGCGTCAGCGGACTCAGAGCGCTGGGTTCCCACACCCTGCAGATCGCCCTGGAGCAGCCCTATGCTCCCTTTCTGCAGGTGCTGGCGCTCCCCTCGGCCTCGGTGGTTCCAAGCGAGGCAGTGGAATCGGAGGGGCGGCAGTTCGGCCGATCACCGCTGGGCACGGGGGCCTTTCGCCTGAAGAGGCTGGGACCCGCCCAGGAAATACACCTGGAAAGCCAAACACGCCACTTCCTGGGGAAGCCTTACCTGGACGGCCTGCACATACGAACCGTCGCCGCTCTCACCGACCGCGGGAGCTTTCGGGAATTTGCCCGAGGCCGCCTGGACCTGTCGTTTATTCCCGCCGATCAGATCCCCCGGGCTTCGACCAGGGCGGATTGGGCGATCCGGACCTTTCCCGTCCTGCGTTTGCTCTATCTGGGTATGAATGTCAAGGCCCCCGCCGCCAGCCGACGGTTGCTGCGAAAGGCTGTCTGCCTGACCATCGACCCGGGCGCCGTCTATGGTGGATTGACCGACTTCGAGCCCACCGGCCGCCTGATACCCTTCTCCCTGCTGGGGTCCCGGCGGCAACCGGCCCGGACCCGGAACCCGGAAGCGGCCAGGCGGGCATTGAAAGAATTGCGGCACCGGCATGGGCCGCTACCCAGGCTGAGCCTCTGGACTTCCGTCCGGCTGCCGGAGGGCCGCCGGAGGTTGGAACGTCTGCTGGAGGGCCCCCGCTCCATCGGACTGAAGATCGATGTCCGGAGCGTGGATTCCATGGGGGAACTCCTCGACCGAATCTATGCGGGACAAGCCCCCATGTTTCTGCTTGGAGAGGTGATCGATTTTCCCGATCCGGATGCCCTGCTGAGCCGGCTGTTCCATTCCCGCAGCAACGGAAACCCCTTCGGGTACGACAATCCCGAAGTGGACCGGCTGCTGCGCCGCGCCAGGGGAACGCTGGACCAGAAACGGCGGGCCCAACTCTACCGGCAGATCGAAGAGCAGATCCTGAGTGACCACGTGGTTGCCCCGCTGGCCCTGGTCCGGTACTCGCTGGTACACCGACGGCAGGTTCGGGGACTGCAGATCAACTCACTGGGGTTCCAGCACTTCCACTTCCGCAAGGTGTGGCTGGCTCCCGAATGAGTTCCCTCGTAGGTCAGAGGGACTCCAATTCCTCTTCCACCGTCTCCATCAGGGGCTTCAGGGTGGCTGGTCCGAAGTCGAAGGCGGCTCCCGCTCGGTGGAAGAGCTCCGGTAGCGGACGACTTCCGCCCAACTGCAGAGCCGCCCAGTAGTCGTTGACGGCTCCCTTGAAATCCTTCTTGGAGTTCAACCAGACCTGCAGGGCGCCCAGTTGAGCGATGGCGTATTCGATGTAATAGAAGGGCAGCTCGAAAATATGGAGTTGGCGGTGCCAGCCGCAGCCCAGGGCATCCTCGAATCCCGACCAGTCTTCGATACCGCCGAACCGCCGGTTCAACGCCACCCACTGATCTCGCCGCTGAGCCGAGGTATGTCCGGGATGGGTGTAAATCCAGTGCTGGAACGCATCGACCTGCGCAATCCAGGCAAGAATGTCCACAATCCCCTCCAGATGTTGCCTCCGAGAACGTTTGAAATCTTCCTCCCGGCCGTAGAACACCTCCAGGTGCTCCCCCCCCAGCAATTCCATGCTCATGGAGGCCACTTCGCAGAATTCAATCGGTCCGTGACGGTAGTGGTCGAGTGGCTCCTCCCGGGTGGCGAACACGTGAATGGCATGCCCTGCCTCGTGCAGCAGTGTCCGGACATCGCCGTCGACCCCCACCGCGTTCATGAAGACAAAGGGCAGGCGGGCTTCTTGCAAGGTGGCCTGGTAGCCTCCGGGGGCCTTGCCCTTGCGGCTGTCCAGGTTGAGCAGTCCGTGGCCGCGCATGGCAGCCAGGAATTCGGCGAAACGGGCGTCCACTCGCCCGGCGATCTCTACGCAGCCATCCACCAGTTCCCCGGTTTGGACAAAGGGCCTTAGCGGCGGCCGTCCTCGGGGATCGACGCTCAAGTCCCAAGGGCGCAGCGCCCCCAAGCCCATCTCTTCGGCTCTCAACCGCTGCAGCTTGCGCGCCAGGGGCACAACCACCGATTCGACTCCCTGGTGAAACCGATAGCAGTCCTCGGGGCCGTAGTCGAATCGCTCCAGGCGGCGGAACATGTAGTCCCGATAGGAATCGAAACCCGCGTTGGCGGCAATCTCCGCACGTATTCCCAGCAGCTCTTCGAACAGGTCCTCCAGGCGGTCCCGCTCTTTCAGACGGCGTTCCACAACCGCCTTCCAGGCCGCTTCCCGCCGGCTCCGCTCCGGATACTCCAGGTAGCGCTTCATCTGCTGCAGGGTCCGGTCCTTGCCCTCGAAGGACACTGTCAGGGACCCTATCAGCTTCTGGTAGCGCTGGGTTCCCTTGGACTCCCGGGTCTCCAGGGCGATATTGTCCTGGCGGAACAGATCCACGTCATTTTGCAGGCTGCGGTCCAGAACCGAATAGCGCCGAGCCGGGAGCCGTTTCCTTGCCGGAGAGGCCAGGAAACAGCGCTTGAGGCGATCTTCGGCAGCCTTGAGATTTTCCGCAATCTCCTCCAGGAAGTAAAAGTAGGCCTTTTCGATCTCCGGATTCCCGGTGTCGCAGGTCATCCGGATGTAGCGCAGCGAGCCCTCTTCTCCCACGGCATCGCTCAGCTCGCTCCAGTCCAGCAGCCACTGTTCCAGCCGTTCCACCGAGTCCAGCTCGCGCTCTTCCAAGGCCCGGAAGAACGGCGCCAGGCGGCTCCAGTGTCCATAGTCGAGGGTTTCGGGAAGATAGCGGCGCTGGACATGATGAGGCAGACGGGTCAGCGGGTCCATGGTGAGCTCCGATTCGGGGGGAGGTTGTTCCTCCCCTTCAATCCAGGTAGTAGCCGGCGCCGATCAGGACGGGAACTCCAAAAGAGGTGATCCGCTTGACGAAGGTCACCTTGCGCTGCCACTGGTTGGCGGCCGGATTCCGGTTCGCGTAGTAGAGGAAGGTCTCACCGAAGGCATCGGCAACGCCCAGCACGTTTCGCTCCCCGAAAGTACCGATGAGATCGGAGGACAACTCGGAGCCGAGCAAGGGGTTTGCGGGCGAACCGGTAAAGAGGGAATAGCCGTACGTATCCAGGCCGAACAGGTAGATCGAGCCGCTGCGCCAACGGGAATCCCTGGCCAGGCTGACAGTGGCGAAATACCCCATTGAATCCAGTTCCATGGCGGCGCAACGGACAAACTCCTGCAGCCTTTCGGGGGAAGGATCCTCCTCCAGCCTCATGGCGCTGACTTCCTCCCTCCAGCAGGTGCCCGGCATGTCACGGCGATAGACTCCTGCGCCGACCGCCGCCGGAGTTCCGTTCCAGTCGAGTGCCTTGACATAGGAAGCCTTCGGCTCATCCCTGCCGGTGGCCGGATTGGTGAAGGAGTAGTAGAGCCAGCCCTCGTCGGAGTGGCCCATGACACGAGTCAGCTCCTTGTAATAGTCGTTGCCGAAGGCGTCGATCAGCAGTCCCCAGGGCTGCCCTTCCCTGGAAGGGTCGGGCGGGAAGACGAACGCTCGAGCCATGTCGGTCATGGGAGTCACTTCGTCGACGAAGATGTAGGTGGAGCCGCTCTTCCATCGCTCGTCCTCGTTGAAGGCCCTGCGGGCTTCCTCGGCGCCCACTTCCTGGACCAACTCGTAGGCGCATTGGACAAAGGCCCGGACGTCATCCTGGGTGCGCACGGCGCCGGCCGCGACCGAGCGGTCCGCACAGGTATCGGAGTCAGCCGAGACCAGGGCCGGCGACACCAGGATCGTGGCCAACGAAACCAGAAGGGAAAGACTAGTGGATCGAATCATGGTCAATTCTCCTAAAGTTTCGGCAGTGTAAGGATTTTTCAACACCTCCCGGGAATTATAGGGAACAGCCGCCCTGTCGGCTCGTATTTCTTGCCACAAATGGCATGACCTGGTCTCAGCATTCTGCTGCCCACAAACCTATCCCTGAATGCCTTGGTTGCCTCTCATCCGGGAAACGCGGCATCCGATTCGCATTTCGTGGTATCGTCACCGGATCGGGTTGCCAACCCACAGGTTGCGGGAAAGTCGAGGGACAGGATGCGCATAGCCATGGGTTCCGACCACGCCGGATTCGGCCTCAAGGAGCAGATCAAACGGTTCGTCCAGGATCAGGGTCATGAGGTCCGGGACTACGGCACCCACGATGCCGCCCCGGTGGACTACCCGGACTACGCCGAGAAAGTCGGGCTGGCATTGAGGATGGCGGAGGCGGACCGGGGGATCGTGATCTGCGGCAGCGGCGTTGGCGCTTCGGTGGCGGCCAACAAGCTCCCCGGCATTCGAGCCGGCGTCTGCCACGACACCTATTCCGCCCACCAGGGCGTGGAGCATGACGACATGAACGTCCTGGTTATGGGGGCTCGCATCATCGGAATCGAGTTGGCTCGTGAAGTGGTCTTCTCCTACCTGGGAGCCAGGTTTACGGAGGAGGAACGCCACCGGCGGCGCCTGGGAAAGGTCGAGGCGCTGGAAACCCGCTATCGCTGAAGCACTCCCGGCGCCGATGGGCTGAAACACCTGAAAAAAAGAGTTATCCACGAAAGCACACGAAGGACCGCGAGGAGCCACCAGGCGTGACGGCTCTGCCGCATCGGCAGGGGCTGCGGCCCGGCAAGCCGGCGCGGGCCTCCTTGTGGAGCAAGAGTGATGGGAGGAGGCGCCCCCCGGGAGCGCGGGCGTCCCGCCCGCATGCTATTCCGTTGCGTACCGCTCAGTTTCCCTGCGATGCGGCGCCGGTCCAACAATGCGTTCCTTTCCGTTGAATTCTCAAACCCATTCCCTGAGCCCGAGGCTGGCCGATGCCGTGTCGGCGGCGCTCGGCTATTGGGACAGGGAGGACAAAACCTCCCGCCTGTGGTCCGGAGACGCCTCGCTCTGGACGGGGGCCGATGAGAGTCGCTGGCTCGGCTGGCTGTGGATGACGGACGGACCCGGCCGCAATTCGCACTTGGAGCAACTCGTCCGGGAGATTCGCCGGGAAGAAATATCCCACCTCTTGCTACTGGGAATGGGAGGCTCCAGCCTCTTCCCCGAGGTCCTGGCCGCGACCTTCGGCAAGCAGCCGGGACACCCGGAACTTCACGTCCTGGACTCCACCGACCCGGCCCAAATCCTGCGTTTTGCCTCCCGAATCGACCTGTTGCGGACCCTTTTCATCGTTTCCAGCAAGTCCGGCGGTACCCTGGAACCCAACATTCTGAAACAGTACTTTTTTGAGCGTGTGCAACAGGCCCTCGGTGAATCCGAAGTGGGAAGGCGGTTTGTCGCCATCACCGACCCCGGTTCCAAGCTACAGGAAATGGCCGAACGGGAGGGGTT
>JAJECY010000293.1 GCA_022821775.1 Acidobacteriota bacterium | reverse complement strand
CCCAGACCTTCATCGACACACTGGTGGTGTGTTCGATCACGGGATTCGTCATTATCGGAACAGGGATCTGGAACAGTGGGGATTCGGGGGCGGCCCTGACCACCCGAGCCTTCAGCCTGGGCCTTCCCGGGGATTTCAGTGGTCTGGTCGTTTCCCTGGGGCTGGTGCTGTTCGCCTACTCCACCTTTCTGGGCTGGAACTACTATGGAGAAAAGGCCCTGGAGTATCTTGCCGGCCACACCCGGTGGGCCATGGCCTACCGGGTCGCCTGGGTCGTGGCCACCTTCTTCGGGGCGACGCTGACCCTGGATACGGTATGGGCTGTTTCCGATGTCATGAATGGCGCCATGGCCATTCCCAACCTGATCGGACTCATCGGCCTGAGTGGACTGATCGGCGCCGAGACGGCCGACTATTTCGGCGCGAGAGCAGGGGAACCGCAAAGAACCTGATCTTAGAAGTCCCCGCCCCATCGGTAGTTCAGCCGCACGTAGTAGTAGGCCCCGTTGAACCCGAAAGGTGAGAACTGGCCGTATTGATTGCCCACCGTGCGTGCGCCGTACTGGTTTACCTCGGGGTAGGTATTCAGCACGTTTTCGCCCCCCAGGGCCAGGTGGACCCTTTCTCCCAGCGGGATTCCCAACTCCAGATCGAGCAGAGCCTTGCCCGAATAGGAGGGGTAGAGCCAGGACTCGGCCACTTGCGACGGAGCCACATCATTGGCGTTCCGTCCGTCCTCGCTGTCCCAGAAGGCGCCGAAGTAGTGCAGGCGCCCCGTCAGGCTCCACGGTCCGGCGTCGTGGCCGACGCTGAAGTTCCAGCGCGTGTTGGGCAGTCCCCGTTCCAGCGTGGTGATGCGGAAGGTGTCGATCACGGAGGATTCAACGTCCTTGACCGCCGTATCGGTGTAGTTGTAGACCGCGCTGAAGGTCGTTTTGCCCACCAGGAACGTCGAGATCAGGTCGATGCCCTGGGTGGTAGTGGCAAAGTCGTTCAGGAAAAAGCGGAACACCGGGAAGTTGCGCGCCTCCGGAATGCCTTCGTCCAGCAACTGAAGGATTTCATCCTCCTCCAATTCGATCTCCTGGGACAGGGCCACGCGGTCATCGATGTCGATCCGGAAATAATCCGCGGTGAAGGTGAAGGGACCCTCCGCGACCACCAGGCCCGCGCTGAAGTTGATGGATTTCTCCGGTTGGAGCTGGGCGCCGCCCCGTGCCACGGCCACCCCCGAGGTGGCGGGGACCACGCCGTTGTTGGTCAACTGGCCGCCGATAAAGGCCGTAGTCACGTTGAAGGCGTTCTGCTGCCCGGGCGTCGGGGCCCGGAAGCCGCTGCTGATGGCCGCGCGCAGTGCGGCGCTTTCATTCATTTCCACACGCCCGGAGAGCTTGCCGTTGACGGTGGTGCCGAAGTCCTCGAAGTCCTCGACGCGGAGGGCCGTACCGATGGTCCACTTGTCGGCGGGGTCGGAGAACTCGGCGTCGCCATAGACGGCCACGTTGCTTCGGCTCCATTCACCGGCAGTGGTGTCGGCCCGGTAGCCGTTGAAGCCGTTGGAACCGGAACTGAAGCCCTGGGCGGCGTAGGGACCGATTTCCCACGAAGGCTGGCCGCCCGCGCCGATGGTGAATTTCTCCTGCCGCCATTCGGTGCCCGCCGCCAGGTGCACGTATTCGTGGAGGGGGTAGGAGACGTCGAAGTTGAAGTTGACCTCGTTCTGCTTGTAGATGCCCGGCCTGAAGGAGGTGGGCGTATCGTAGCCGAGGGAGGCGTTGACCGTATCGAAGATGAACTGGTCGATTTCGCTGGTGCCGATGCCGGCGCTGGCGTCCCAGGTGAAACCGTTGTCGGCGAACCCGCGCAAACCGGTGACCAGTGAGTAATCGATCAGGTCGCCCCCGAATTGCGGCGTGAAGCCTCCGGGAAAGCGGCTGTAGAGGGTGAAGCAGTTCGGGTCGGACTCGACGGCCGCCAGCGCCGCCGCATCGGGAACGTTATTGATAATCGGGATCGGGAGGCAGTTGCCGGCCTCTGCCACTCCCGATTGCGCCCAGGCTCGGTCACCGACCAGCAGCGATGGGGTCCCCGCTTCTCCGGGAAGGCTCACGTTCGCACCGAACTTGTCGTAAACGACAGTGTCCCGGTCGTCAGGGTCGTCGGGGTCGGGGAAGTTGGTGCGGTTGCCATCGGCGTCGTACACGTGAATGCCCAAAACAGGATGGAGCCTGGGGCCGCGGAAGACCCCGCCCCGGGTGTGGGGATTCCGGAAGTAGAATCCGCCGGTTACCTTGCGGGTGGTGTAATTGGTGTGACCGTAGAATTGCCAGTTGTTCTCGAACATCTTGCCGAAGTTGGCGAACAGCTTGAGGTCCTTGTTGATCCTGGGGGATCCCCAAACCTGGGCCGTGTTACGCAAATTGGTGTTGCCCGCGTCGATAATGCCTTGGGCGTCGTTGCGCTGAATGGCCCGGTTGGTCGGGTCGGCGGTGCCGTATTCCATGCTGAGGTTCAGGAAGCCGTTCTCCCCCATCGGCAACCCGACGTTGCCGGCTACCGACAAGTTCTGGCCGTGTCCGCCGATTCCGTTACAGGAGTGCTTGATGTCGCCGATGATCCCCGACCCGCAGGTCGCCAGGTCTCCCGGATTTGAATCGAGGTACGCCCCGGTCTGGAATTCCAGGCTGCCGCCCGAGGGAGCGTTCTTCAACTGGAAGTTCATGACTCCGGCGATGGCGTCCGAACCGTATTGGGCGGCCGCCCCATCGCGCAGCACCTCCAACTGCCGAACGGCTATGGATGGAATGGTGGAAATGTCGGGTCCCTGGGAGCCGTCGGCGATGCCGTTTCCCAGCCAGGTGATGACGGCCGCGCGATGACGGCGCTTTCCGTTGACCAGGATCAACGTGTGGTCGGGCGCCAGGTTCCGCAGGTTGGCGGGACGAACGACGGTGGCCGCATCGCTGATGGGCTGGGTGTTGATGTTGAAGGAGGGTACCACCGTCCGCAACTGGGTCGCCAGGTCCCGGCTCCCCTGGCTGGTGAAATCGTCGGTACGAATGACGTCTACGGGCACGGTGGACTCGGTCACCGACCGAGGCTCGGCACGGCTGCCCACCACGACGATCGAGGTGGTGACCGCCCCCAGTTCCAGCGAGAAGTTGCGCACGACCGCTTGGCCGGCCATCAGTTCGACGTCGCTGGCGGTGGCCGCCTCAAAGCCGGACGCCTCCACCGTCACCGTGTAGGTCCCGGGCTCGAGGGTCAACTGGTAGTTGCCCACGGCATCCGTTGAGCCGGTCACCTCGGATCCGGTCGCGTTGTTGGTTGCGATGATATCAGCGGCGGGAATGACCGAGCCGTAATTGTCGCTCACCTCGCCACTAAGCGTAGCGGTTCCCTGGGCATAGGCGACGCCGGAAACCCCGACCAGCAGCAACATAACCGTCAGGACAGCAAGTCTGTGGAGCATGAAACCCTCCTGGTGGGTGTGCTCGTATTGTCAAGTAGAAAAACGCGGACCTGCCCTGCATTATACTGTGTGTATGTCCATCGCCCCTAGGCACATACCCTAATTCTCACCTCTACTATACGGTAATATTACCTCTTTGCAAGTGATTTTCTTTGGTTAATATCTTATGAGCCTTTTGCAAAAGTCCTCAGGTAGGGGGATTTTTGGGTTGTAAGGGATAAGAGGACAGGTGCGAGGAGGGACAAGACCACACTCTGTTGTATCATGAAGGTGCCAAAACCACATGATGAACGGAGGTAGACCTTGTCC
>JAJECY010000081.1 GCA_022821775.1 Acidobacteriota bacterium | reverse complement strand
CTCTGCAACCCCCTGTGATCTGGCCTTCAGATCCAGGCATTTCCATTCACAAGGGTCTTTGCTGTCGGGTAGTCACCTGCAATCATCGCCTTTGTCGGGCTATAAGACCTGCCCGACGACGAATTTTGAAAAAGGCTCACTAACCACTATTCACTGTTGTTTCAAGCCCGCCGCCGCCTTGACGGTGGGCTCCGGAAGTCCTATCATTTCATCTGGAAACACGGCTCCATCCCAGATTACTCAACCTGCAGGTCGTTTGCCGATGACAGGCTATGGTCGGTCGTTCCTCATGAAAGCCGCGGGGGTTTGTCTGCTTGCCTGGGCGGCGCTCCCGGTCGCCATTGGAGCGGATGAGTCCGAGGAGAAACAGCCGGCGGCCGCCCCCAGCTATTTTCGGGACATTCGGCCGGTGATCCAGCAGCACTGCCAGGGCTGCCACCAGCCGGCCATCATGCAGGGACATCTCGACCTTACCCAGTACCGGACGCTTCTCCGGGGAGGCCACAGCGGTCCGGGCCTGGTCCCGGGAGATCCGGCGAGAAGTCTCCTGATCGCCATGATGGACGGCAGGCGCCCACCCCTGATGCCTCTGGGCGGTCCGCCGCTGGACCGGGAGATCATCGACAAGTTTCGCGCCTGGGTGAAGGCAGGCGCCCCCGACGACACGCCCGTCCAGCTCGGCCGGGTGTCGCAGAACGAGCCCCCTGTCTACACCTCGCCTCCCGTGATTACGGCCCTGGCCTACTCGCCTGACGGTTCTCTGCTGGCCGTTTCAGGATATCGGGAGGTCCTGTTGCACCGCTCGGACGGCAGCGGGCTGCAAGGCCGCCTGGTGGGGCTTTCCGATCGCATCCAGTCGCTGGCCTTCACCCCGGACGGAAAGACCCTGGTAGCGGGCGGCGGCACACCGGCCCGTTTCGGAGAACTGCAGATCTGGGACGTCGCCTCCCGCAAGTTGAAACGCTCGGTCACCGTCTGTCAGGACACCCTCTTCGGGGTTTCCCTTTCGCCCGATGGATCTCAGGCCGCCTTCGGGTGCTCGGACAGCACCGTCCGGATCCATGAGGTGGCATCGGGAAGGGAATTGCTGAAAACCAACCACCATGAAAACTGGGTCCTGGGGACCCGCTTCGGCATGGACGGCAAGCGTATTGTCTCGGTGGGGAGGGATTTCGCCGCCAAGTTGATGCACGCCGAGTCGGGGGCCTTTATCGAAAACCTCAACAAGCTGAGGAAGGAACTGGCGGCCGTGACGCGCCATCCCAGCCGGGACCGGGTGGTGGTCGGCGGCGAGGAGCGCATCCCCTACTATTACCGGATGGATCGGCCCAAGAAGATCTTCGCGGGCCAGGAGGGCACCTTGATTCGCGCCTTCGAACGGCAATCGGGAGAGATTTTCGCCCTGGAGTTCAGCGCGGACGGAAAGAAGCTGGCGGTGGGCGGCGCGGGAGCCGAGGCCACCATTTACGAGGCGGAGAGCGGAGAGCGCCTGGCGGCCTGCACCGGTCATGAAGCCGGGATCTATACCCTGGCCTTCCACCCCGGTGGACAGGAGTTGGCCACGGCGGGGTTCGAAGGGCGGGTCCGGATCCACCAGGTCGCAACGGGGAAGCTGTTGAGGGACTTTGTTCCCGTCCCCATGAAGGCGGAGATGGCGGCCTCGGGTCCGTAGACCGGATCCAACCGCCTTGCAGGAAGGAAGAAGTGGATGATGGAAAACCGTCGGAATAACCGGAGAGCTTGCCGGAGCGCAGGCCTGCTCGCAGCCTTGTGGCTGGGAGTTCTGACCTTATCGGCCCAGGGAGCCGGCCCCACCCTGAAACGGCTGGACCCGCCGGGAGCGCGGCAGGGAACCGCCTTTACCCTCACCCTGGTGGGTAGCCGGTTGAAGTCCGCCGAGATCGTCTCCAGCCTGCCGGGCACATTCACTCCCTTGACGGTTTCCGGCCAAGGAGCCGTTCCGGGCGGGCCGGACGAAAGACGGCCCTTCCTGGTGGAGTTGCCCGCCGACGCGCCGGTGGGGCTCTACACCCTGCGGCTCCGCTCTTCCGAGGGGCTCTCCAATGCGCTGCTGTTCAGCGTTGGCGCCTTGCCGGAAGTGTCCGAAGAAGAGTCCCGGCAAACGGTCCACCAGGCAGTGAACAATTCCGTGGGTGGGAGCCAGCCGCTGCAGCTTCCGGTCACGGTCAACGGGACGCTCGCCGGACCCGACCGGGATGTCTATCGGTTCGAGGGCCGAAAGGGGCAGCGCCTGGTGATGGAAGTGGAAGCCCGCCGGGCCGGCTCTGCGCTGGACCCGGTCATCCGGCTGTTGACGGCCGAGAAGAAGCAGATCGCCATCTCCAACGACACCCACGGCCTGGGTGTGGACTGCAGGTTGGATGTCTCCCTGCCCCAATCGGGCCGGTACTACCTGATGGTGCACGATGCCCGTTTCAGTCAGCAGGAGCAGAACTTCTACCGGTTGAAGATCGGAGATTTCGCCTACGCCGCCGGCCTCTTTCCCCTGGGCGGCCGGAGAGGCGAAAAGGTTCCGGTCCGGCTGGTGGGAGGCAACCTCGGGGGATCCAGGGAGGTGACGGTCGATTTGAGCCGCGTCGGCCCGGCGGCCGATTTCGCCACGGTGTCGGTGCCGGGCTCTCCGGGGAGCCTTCCGCTTCTGTTTGCGGTGGGTGATCTTCCGGAGACGATGGAACCGAACGGCGGCGGCGAAGCGAGGCTCGAACCCGGAATGGTTATCAACGGACGCATAGCCAAGCCCGGCGAGGTCGACCGCTACCGCCTGGCCGTCAATCCCGGCGAAGAGTGGATGATCCAGTTGGAAGCCGGCGGACTGGGAACTTCGCGTCTTTACGGACGGTTGACCGCCTATGATGCCGAGGGGAATCGCCTGGCCTCGGCGGGGGACGATATACCGGAAGTGGCGGTCTTCTCGGCGGTGTTGCGTGGCCTGAGGACCAGTTCCGATCCGTTTCTCAAGGTGAAGGTGCCCGAGGGAGTACGGGAGCTGGTGGTGGCGGTGGAGGATCTGGTGGAGCGGGGCGGTTCCCTGTTCTCCTACCGACTCCGGGCCCACCGCCAGGCGGCCGATTTCCTGGTGAGCCTGGAGACCCCCTACATCAACATTCCGGCCGAGGGGACGGCGGGGGTCCAGGTCAGCATTCAGCGCCGAGGGTACCTGGGAGAAATACGGCTGGGAATTCCGGACGCAGGAGAAGACTTGCAGGTGGAAGGCGGCTTGGTTCCGACCGCCTCCCTGGTGCAGGGTGAGAGGGCCCGATCGGCTTCCGGCCTCCTGACCTTGACTGCCCGCAAGGGTGCGGGGTCTCAGGTGAGAGAACTGTCCGTCTGGGGAGAGGCGGTGCTGGAAGACGGCACCCGGCTGCGCCGGCGGGCGCGAGGCCCCGGACTGGTCACCCAGGTTCAGAGCAGCCGGGGAACCGGACGTCCCGATCCCAACAACCGCGACGATCAGGCCCCCTTCGCTGCCCACTGGCTGGGAATGGAACTCCCGGCCGCGGTTTCCCAATCCGCCGTGGCCGTCCTGAAGGTGGAAGGCCCCCGGTCCATCCGACTGGTCCAGGGAATGCAGACCCAGCTACCGTGGAAGTTCGAGAGCGCCGCACCCGGACTGCGCCCTCCGCAGAGGGTAATCGCCAATTCAGTCGGATCTCGTGAGGTGAACGTGAGGGTGGGAGAGGTCGGCGCCGAATACATCAGCGAGGGGTGGGTGCGGATCGGCACCACCGTGGGAACGCCTGTCATCAAGTTCAACCTGGTCCTTTCCGGCCCGGTGGAGGTGGATGGCGCCCAGGTGACCCTCTATTCGAGGCCCCTGACGGTTGACGTGGTGCCGGGATACCGGCTCAGCCTGGCAGGGGAAGGGATCGGGCTGACTCCTGGCGGGGGCGGGGCACTGCTCGGCAGGGTCGAGCGGGAGCCGGCCTTCAAGCAGCCGGTGAGCATCCGGCCGGAGAACTTTCCGCTGGGCGTATCCTGCCCCCCGGTGGAAGTCCCCGCCGATGAAGACGAATTTCGAGTGGTGTGCCGGGCGGAAGATTCCGCCGCCGTGGGCGAATATGAGTTCGAGATCACTTCCTCCTCCATGTTGGCGGGGAGAGAAAAGGAAAAGGTCCCCTACCGCATTGCTCCCCTGCGCTCCAGAATCGTGGTTTCAGCCGGGGAGGACACCGCCAGGGTGATTCCGATCGAGAGGTGAGCATTTCATGGTCTCCAAGTCGATAGCGACCTGCCTTTGGGCGGGCAGCCTCATGTTGACAGGTGCCGGCACGGATCTGTCCGCCGCTGACGGTTCGGCCGGGGCGCCGTCCGAAATCCGCAAGCTGCATGTCCAGCCCGGTGGACTGGTCTTCACCAGGCCCGGCGAGCTTCGCAGAATCCTGGTCACCGGCATCGCCGCCAGTGGCGAACGCCTGGACCTGAGCGAAACAATGGCGATCGACCCGCCAGGCGGGATCGTCGAGTTGGGACCGGACAGCTATCTGCGGGCGGTGCGGCAAGGTGAGACCCGCCTGACGGTCCGGGCCGGCGGGCATTCGGCCGAGATCGCCGTGCGGGTGGATGCCTCGCCCGGTCCCCTCAAGACCACCTTTCTGCGGGACGTCCTTCCCATCATGAACAAGGTGGGATGCTCCCAGGGAGTCTGTCACGGGGCGGCCAAGGGCAAGAACGGCTTCAAGCTCTCCCTGCGGGGCTACGATGCCGAGTTCGACTATCGGGCGCTCCTCTACGAAATGTCGGGCCGGCGCTTCAATCGGGCCGACCCCCCGCAGAGCCTGATGCTGGCCAAGCCCACCCAGCAGGTCGCCCACGGGGGCGGCTTGCGCTTGGACCCGGGCTCTTCCTACTACAAATCCATCCTGGCCTGGATCGAACAGGAGGGTCCCTTCGGCGATCCCGCGGCCGATCGGGTGGAGGGGCTGGAAGTCCATCCCGGTGAAATCTTCATGCACGCCCCCGGGCGCAGCCAGCAGGTGGCGGTGGTGGCCCGCTACGCGGACGGCTCGACCCGGGACGTAACCCGGGAGTCTCATCTCGGCAGCAGCAACGGGGAAGCGGTGGCCGTCGAGGGAAGCGGGGTAAAGGGCATCCGTGGCGGGGAGTCGACCCTGATGGTTCGATACGAGGGTCAGTTCGAGATGGTCCCCGTGACCGTGCTAAACCCCAGTCCCGGGTTTGTCTGGGGGGCCCTGCCCCAGAACAACTATATCGACGAGCTGGTCGACAGGAAGCTGAAGCGGCTCAGGATTCAACCCTCTCCGCTGGCCGAGGACGCCGAATTCCTGCGCCGGGTCAGCCTGGACCTGACCGGCAAGATCCCCGAGCCGGAACGGATTCGCGCCTTCGTGCAGGATCCGACCGAAACCCGCCGCAAGCGTTCCCGCGCCATCGACGAGCTGATCCGCGGTTCGGCCTACGCCGACTACTGGACCCTGAAATGGGGCGATCTGCTGCGCAGCAATCGCAAGTTCATGAGCTACAAGGGCATGTGGACCTTCAGGGAGTGGCTGCGCCAGTCCATTGCCGACAACAAGCCCTACGACGCGCTGGTCCGGGAGCTGCTCACCTCCAAGGGAAGCACCTTCGAGAATCCGGCGGCCAACTTCTTCCTGTCGGCTCGCGGTGCTACCGCCGCCATGGAGACGACCACCCAGCTCTTTCTGGGAGTTCGGATGGTCTGCGCCCAGTGCCACGACCATCCCTTTGAGAAGTGGACCCAGAACCAGTATTTCGAAATGGCTGCCTTTTTCTCGGCCATCGGGGTGCGTCCGGGGTTCGAAAGCGGCGAGGAGGTCGTTTACCTCAAGCGGGTTGACAACGACTTGAAGCACCCCAAGGACGGGCGAGTGGTGAATCCTCAATTCCTGGTCCCCGCCGGAGGCCCGTCCTCCATTCCCGCGGCGGCCGAGGGAGACCGTCGGTCGGCCCTGGTCGAGTGGCTTACTTCCAGGGAGAATCCCTTCTTTGCCCGGGCCATCGTGAACCGTGTCTGGAGCTACTTCTTCCACCGGGGGATCATCAGTCCGGTGGACGATATCCGCGCCTCCAACCCCCCGGTCAACGAGGCCTTGCTGGCGGCCTTGGCCGAGGACTTCGAAAAGCACGACTTCGACCTGCAGCACCTGATGAGGACCATCACCAATTCCCGCGTCTACCAGGCCACCTTCCGCACCAACCGGTGGAACCGGCATGACGATCGCAACTTCTCCCACCAGGTCCCCCGCCGTCTGGGCGCCGAGCCCCTGGCCGACGCCATCGCCCTGGCGACGGGCGTCCGTTTCCAACTCCCCGAAATGCCGGAAGATTACAGCGCGGTGCAGGTGCCCGATCCCCACGTGGGCAAGGGCGGCTTCCTGGACCTGTTCGGTCGCCCGCAACGGGAAGAACCCTGCGAATGCGAGCGGCGCAGTGATGTCAGCCTGCCTCATGCCCTCAACCTGGTGAACGGCCCCATTCTGGCCGATGCCGTCTCCGCTCCCGAGGGACGTATCTCCACCCTCATCCGGCAAGGGAAGTCGGACCGCCAACTCGTGGAGGATCTTCACTTGTCGACCTTGAGTCGCCCCCCGACCTCTCAGGAGATGCAGGTTGCCCTGGCTCATTTGAAGCGTTCCGGAAGCCGGGCCGCCGGAGCTCAGGATCTGCTTTGGGCTTTACTCAACAGCAATGGCTTTCTCTTTAACCGATGAATCGGTATGATCATCCGTAAAAACAGGCAGGCGTTTTCGGAAGGAGGGACAAAATGCTAGTGATTCCAGGCCGCGGCGGCAGTTTCTGTGATGGACCCACCCGAAGGGAGTTTCTGCGGGTCGGATCGGTCGGTCTGTTCGGTCTCGGGTTGCCTCATTTCCTGGCCATGCAGAAGGCGCAGGCGGCCTCCACGCCCGACCTGGCGGCCAGGTTCGCCGGAGTCCGGGGATTTGGCGCGGCCAAGCACGTGGTGCTTCTCTTCCTGCAGGGAGGTCCCAGCCATCTCGACATCTGGGATCCCAAGCCGGAGGCTCCCTCCAACGTCCGCGGCGAGTTCAAGCCGATCAAGACCAAGGTCCCCGGTATTCAGCTCAGCGAGACCATGCCCCTGTTGGCCGACCAGGTGGACAAGTGCACCTTGATCCGATCCATGAGCTACACGCCCAAAGGGCTCTTCAACCACACCGCCGCCATCTATCAGATGCTGACCGGCTACCCTCCGGATAAAGTGGCTCCCTCGGGTCAGCTCGAGCCCCCCTCTCCGGCCGACTTTCCCACGGCCGGCTCGCACGTTTCCAAGATGCTTCCGCCCGATGAGCCGGTTCTGCCTTTCGTGGAGCTGACCCGCCCCTTGCAGGAATCCAGCGTGATCGGCAAGGGTGGAGCGGCCGGCTTTCTGGGCAAGGCCTACGACCCCTATCGTCTCTACCAGGATCCCAATGAGTCCATAAACCTGGACGACCTGACGCTGCGCAAGGAGGTGTCGGAGCAGCGGCTCAAGGATCGCTACACGCTGCTGAAGGGGCTCAACCAGTCCATGCCCGAGCTGGAAAAGGCAGTGGACAAGCACGCCCTGGGAGAGTACTACGAAAAGGCCTTCGACCTGGTGCTTTCCGGCAAGGCTCGGGATGCCTTCGACCTGGACAAGGAATCCGACGCAATGCGGGACCGTTACGGCCGAACCACCTTCGGACAAGGGGCCCTGTTGGCCCGCCGGCTGGTGGAAGCCGGAACCCGCTTCGTCCAGTTGAACTGGCCGGCCGTAGCCAACGGCAATCCCGAGGTGGATGCCTGGGATACTCACGCCTCCAATTTCAAGCCCCTGCGCAACCTCCACTGTCCCAAGTTGGACCGGGCCCTCTCGGCGCTGCTGGAAGACATGCACCAGCGCGGGCTGCTGGAAGAGACGCTGGTGGTGGCCGTGGGAGAGTTCGGCAGATCGCCTCGACTGGGCGTGAGCACTTCGGGCAACACCAACGCCCCTGACGGCCGGGACCACTGGCCCTACTGCTATACGGCCGTCATCGCCGGGGCCGGAATTCCGGGAGGCCGGCTCTACGGGGCCTCGGACGAAACCGGTTCCGCGCCCAAGGACAAGCCGGTGCATCCCAACGACCTGCTGGCAACCGTCTATTTCACCCTGGGGATCAACCCGGAAATGGAAGTGCTCAACCACCTGGAACAGCCCCGGGAACTGGTGAAGGGTCATCCGGTGCTGGATCTCTGGTCCTGACCGGCCGTGTCTCGGACCGCCAAGCCGGGGTAATGAGAAAAACACCAAGAGACTGACTGATGACACAAGCCATGGGAACCCGTGTGACCCTGCCCGAGGGATTTGAAGAGAGGATGGCCATCCCCAACGCCGCCGAGCGGCTGCGGGAGGCCGGCGAAGTGGGCGATCGGCTGCTGGGCGCGGGAATCCCGTTGATGGATCACCCCGACCACTACGCGATCTTCTCGGAGCCGCCCCGGCTGCTGGCGGAGCCGCTGCGAAGTTTGGGGTACGTGGTCGGATCGGACAACCGCTGCTATCCCTCCCCGGTGGACGGCTGTGACTACATCAACGTGGCGGCCTCGCTGCCGGAAGTCAGCCCGGCTCGGGAAAAGGGCTGGCCCGACCACATCGCCGTGGTTCACCCCCTGGACGAGACGGGCTACCGCCGCATGATGGACCAGGGGTATGGAAATCCTTTCATCCATCACATCACCTGGGGCATCCGGCCCCCGGCTCAAGCGCCCGACGGCGAGATCGCCTTCGCCGCCGGCCTGATTTCCCGCATGGCTGACATTCGGGAACGGATCCGGGAACTTCTGCGGGAAGACCCGGGCACCCTGATCATGGCTCTGCCCGGCAGAGTGGCCGAGGCTCCCGAGTTTCAGGCGCAACTGGCCGACTCGTTGGGGGGAACACCCGCGGACGAGTACCAGGTGGAAGTGATGGAAGGGGACGGATACCTCCTGCAGTTCTTCGTATTGACGGGCGGTCGGATCGAGGTGGCTCTCAGAGTCGGAACCCGCCAGACCTTCAACCCCAAGAGTGTCCACAAGATCTCCAAGGATGAATTGAGTGTGGACCAGGGGCAGGCGGCCGCCTCCGAGACCATGTAGCATCGTAAAGATCCTGCCGCTGCACTCCTGTTCTTTTCCCCGAAAAAAAGGAACGCATGGCTCATCACGCTAACGCGGACGTGGGATTGATCGGCCTAGCCGTGATGGGCCAGAACCTGGCCCTGAACATGGCAGACCACGGATTCAAGGTGGCGGTCTACAACCGCACACGTTCGGTCATGGAGCGGTTCGTGGCCGGCAACCCGGGGACTCCCGGCGGGCTGGTGGCCTGCGCCTCGCTGCCCGACTTTGCGGCAGCCCTCAGGAAACCGCGACGGGTGATCATTCTGGTCAAGGCCGGGCCGGCGGTGGACCGGGTGATTTCACAGCTCCTGGAGGCGGGCATCGAGCGCGACGACCTGGTGGTGGATTGCGGCAACAGCCTCTGGACCGACACCATCCGCCGGGAGCGCGAGTATTCGGGTCGCTGTCTTTTTTTCGGGTCGGGGGTATCCGGAGGGGAATTGGGAGCACGCTTCGGACCCTCGCTGATGCCGGGGGGGCAGGCCTCGGCCTGGAGGCACCTGGAGCCGATCTGGAACAGTATCGCGGCCAAGGTGGACGAGACCAGCGGCAGGCCCATTGAGACCGCGGAGCCCGGCAAGCCCGTTCAGGGAGGGGTGCCCTGCACCAGCTACATCGGGGAGAACGGAGCGGGGCATTACGTCAAGATGATCCACAACGGCATCGAGTACGTGGATATGCAGCTCATCTCCGAAGCCTACTTTCTCCTCAAGAAGCTGCTGAATGTGAGATCGGATGAGCTGGCGGCGATCTTTGCCGATTGGAACCGGGGTGATCTCGATTCCTATCTGATCCAGATCACGGCGGAGATCCTGCGCCAGCCCGATCCGGCCGATCCCGACGGCTTTCTGGTGGATCGCATCCTGGATGCGGCTCAGCAAAAGGGCACGGGAAAGTGGACGAGCGGGAACGCCCTGGACATGGGGATTCCGGCCAACTCCATTGCCGAAGCCGTCTTTGCCCGCTACCTCAGCGCCCTCAAGAGCGAGCGGGCGGAAGCTTCCAGGCAATTGTCGGGCCCCGACTTCAGCTACCGGGGCGACCGCAGGGAACTGATCGCCGCCGTCCGCGACGCTCTCTACTGCTCCAAGATTTGCGCCTATGCGCAGGGCTTTCAACTCATGCGGCAGGCTCAGGTCGAATACCGCTGGAAGTTGGACTTCGCCACCATCGCCAGGATCTGGAGGGGCGGGTGCATCATTCGTGCGCGCTTTCTGCAAAAGATCACCGAGGCCTACACTCGCGATCCCGGCCTGGTCAACCTGATGCTGGATCCCTATTTCGAGGGGCAGATCCGGACGGGTCAGTCTCATTGGCGCAGCGTCGTCAGCCTGGCCGCCCAGGCGGGGCTGGCTGCTCCGGCCTTCATGTCGGCCCTGGCCTACTACGACGGCTACCGCTCCGAGGTCCTCCCCGCCAACCTCCTGCAAGGCCAGCGAGACTATTTCGGCGCTCACACCTACGAGCGTATCGACCAGCCCCGAGGAGTCCGTTTCCACCTGGACTGGCCCCATCCCGAGCGCCCGCAAATCCCCATCGATTCCGGCGGGTAACCCCGTCCCGGCTAGCACCGGACCTTCACTCTATCGTTCAGGAGGATGACTGGAGGGTCTGTTCCGTGCGGCCTCAGCGCACCGATTGTTCCAGCGCAGCGCGTGGACAAATGCGGGTTTGGATGTAGTCCATCAGCCGGGTGGCCAGTCCTCGGACACGCTTCTCGATTTCCGGGTTCAGGCATCGGCCTTCGCCGTCGAAGACCTTGTGGACCCGAGCGACCGAGACCGGTCCCGGGAGAACAAAGGCTCCCACGTGGGAGCAGACGCTGCCCAGATGCTCCAGTGCCTTGACCGCGCCGATCTGGCCGGCCGCGGCTCCCAACAGGGCCACCGGCTTGCCCGCCAGGGTGGAAGGGAATCCCAGGTTCTCGATGAACCGCTTCATGGCGCTGCTGTAGCTGCCGTGGTATTCGGGGGTGGCCAACAGGATCCCGGCAGCCCCCTTCACCAGTTCCTGCGCCCGGTGGGTGGCCTGGGAAGGGCCTTGTCCCGGAAAGGGATAATCGGTGGTGGAGAGATCGATCAGGTCCACCCGGACCTGGTGTCGGCTGTGCAGCTCTTCGACGGCCAGGGCCAGCACCCTGCGGGTGTAGTTGTCGGGACGGGAACTGCCGGAGGCGGCCAGGATGTGAAGGGGTTCGCGGTTATCCATCCAATGGAAATTCCTTCCATGGAACGGGCCGGCAACCGGGGAGCCAAATGGGCCCTCGCTCAGTCAGCCGCGATCTGAACCAGTTCCTGGGGGATGGAGAAGTGAACCTGCTCGTCCTCGAGCTCCAGCCCCTCCACCTGTACGGCCCGGGAGGATCTCAAATGGTCCACCACCTGCAGCACGATCTCTTCCGGAGCCGAGGCTCCGGAGGTCACTCCCACCACCTCGGCCTGGTCCAGCCAGTCGGAACGAATCTCGGATTCATCGTTCACCAGGTAGGCGGGAATCCCGGACGCCTGGGCCGTCTCCGTCAGGCGCAGGGAATTGGAACTGTTGGAAGATCCCACCACCAGCAGCAGGTCGACCTGTCGGGCCACGTCCTTCACGGCGTTCTGGCGGTTCTGGGTGGCGTAGCAGATATCGTCCTTGGGGGGTGCGGTGAGCCGAGGGTAGCGAACCCGCAACGCATCGACGATCCGAGCGGTGTCGTCCAGGCTGAGAGTGGTCTGGCTCAGGTAGATTACCTTGTCGGGATTGGAGACCCGCAGGCTTTCGACATCCTCGACGGAACTGACCAGGTGCATGGGCGCTTCGCCAATCGTTCCCTCGACTTCGTCGTGGCCGGGGTGGCCGATCAAAACCAGCGAGTATCCCTCCCGGGTGAACCGAATGGCCTCCAGGTGGACCTTGGTGACCAGGGGACAGGTGGCGTCGATTACCTGTAGCTGCTTCTGTTCGGCCAACCGGCGGACAGCCGGCGACACCCCGTGGGCGCTGAAGATGCAGACCGCACCGTCCGGGACCTCCTCCAGGCAGTTCACGAAGACGGCCCCACGGCCGCCGAGACGCTGCACCACGTGGCTGTTGTGGACGATCTCGTGGAAGACGTAGATGGGCGGAGGGAGCAGTTCCAGCACGCGCTCGACCACTTCGATGGCGCGGACCACACCGGCGCAGAACCCCCTGGGATTGGCCAGAATTATTTTCCTGATTGGCACGGATGTATTCCTTGCGGTGTGATCGCTTCCGGGGCCGGCAGCGGATAACCGAGCCAATGTAGCATGTTCCCGAAGCGGAAGCAATCGGGTCTGGAGGCGCTGGCGTGGCGGAAGCGTCGGCAAGGTCAGAATGTTGATATTCACCCACGGAGCGTGGCGTTTGCCCCTCTGCCTCGACCGCGGGTCGACGCCGAAAATCGACATTTTTTATGAAAATCGATAGACAGGATGCATGTGCCGTGCTGGCTGACGTTCACTCCTGTGACGTGGCGTCTGCCTCACGGCTCGACTGCGGACTGTACCTTGTATCACTCCCCCCTTGTGGGGGAGTCGCATAAGCCAAGCCGAATGGGGACGGCTGATGCGGTGGGGGGCCGACGCCAGCGTTCCCCAGGATGCGGCCGTCCCCCTCTTCCCGCCCCGGGAGAGACATTGGGACGGAGAGTCTACCCCCACCGGCTCGACTGCGGGCTGCACTCACGGGACGCCGCGTTGGCCCCCCACCGGCTCGAAGACGGGCTTCGCCCTCTCGCCGACTCCCCCTCAAGGGGGGGAGTGATACTTGAGGCCTGCATAAGGCTTCTTGCCTGATTCCCGGGCAGGATGGAAACCATGTTCCCGGTTTATGGTGTAGGGGATGCCCACCCGGGAGCGCGGGCGTCCCGCCCGCATCCTTATCTCTCGTTCCTTTGGCTGGCGCTGAGCCTTCGTCCGGTGCTGAAGGTAGCCAACCTGTCGCCGGCAACCTCAACGGCCGAACCAAAGCGACCCCCGGCGCAGTTCCGGGTCAATCCAAGTGGCGGAGAGGGACAAGGCTGCGCCGGACCTTGTACGGGCGGAGCGCCCGCGCTCACTGGGGGATCCCTTGGGGCGGCCCGTGCAGATCCGAATTTTGCAAAAGGCTCCGTTTATTGGTGTTCATTCGTGTTCATTCGTGTTCATTCGTGGTTCGCCGTTCCCCTTCGTGGATATCTTTGCGCCTTGGTGGATAACGCTCTCAACAGGTTTCAGGCAAGCCTCGGCCCCGCCCCCCGCGACGAGCGGATCATCCGAGAGAGAAACAGGGGACCCGGATGGCCTACCGGGAGCACGGAAAGGTTCCGGTTCCCCTCGACATCTCGCTTCGTGTGTCTAGGTCGTCCTTCGTGTGTCTTCGTGGATAACTCTTTTTTGGGACTTATATACCAAAGAACCTGAACTCGAAAATCGAAGCAGCAAGCGAAGAATAACCCCCTCAAAATCAACGATTTACTTTCTTTTTTCCTTGACACCCCTTAGCCGTTCAGGTAAAATGCTTCCATAATTAAGGAGGCAATCATGGCAAAGCACAAGAAAAAGGCACCTGGCAAATTCTGGCGGAAAGGGTTGTCATTCTTTGAAGTCCTGGACATGTTCCCGACTGAAGAATCCGCCCGCGAGTGGTTTGTCAAGACCCGTTGGCCTATTCATCTTGCTTGCCCTTTTTGCGGGTCCGTAGATATCAGACACCGGAAAAGTCGCCAGCCCTACCGTTGCCATGATTGCGGCAAGAATTTCTCGGTAACTACCGGAACCTTGATGCACTCCACCAAGTTAAGCCTGCGGATTTGGGCGGTTGCCATCTACCTCCATGCAACCGGCATCAAGGGAACTTCCAGCATGGCCCTTTCCCGTCATTTCAAAATCACGCAAAAATCGGCCTGGCACTTAATGCACCGTATCCGGGAGGCTTGGGATGATGAATGGTTTGTCTTTGCCGGTCCGGTGGAAGTGGATGAAGTGTGGATTGGTGGACGCGAGCCTAACAAACACGCCAGCAAGAAAATCAACGCGGGAGGCGGGTCTGTCGGGAAAACGGTTGTGGCGGGCATCAAAGACAGGGATTCCAACTTCGTCAATGCTTCAGTGGTTTCCAGTGCAGGAAAGAAACAGCTTCATGGCTTCGTCTTGGGTCGAACGGAAAAAGGAACGGCCATATATTCCGATGACCATAGAGCCTATCAGAGCTTGCCGAATCATGAGATCGTCAAGCATTCAGTCGGGGAATACGTCAAGGGGCAGGTTCACACCAACGGCATCGAATCCTTTTGGGCGTTACTGAAGCGGGGATACTACGGAACCTATCACCGCATGAGTCCGAAGCATCTTCAGCGGTATGTCAATGAATTTGCCGGACGCCACAACATCCGGCCCCTGGATACCATTGAACAAATGGAGGCGGTTGTGGTTCGGATGGACAAAAAACGGTTGCGGTATCGGGACTTAATCAAAAACTAAATCCCTGAATAAGCCGCTCCAATCCAAACCCTTTCTTCCAAAACACGGTCAAATGCTCCAAAATCAACATCTCCCGGCTTAGGTGTATTCACAAAGGGGCTAAGACTGATCAAAAACCTCTTGGCGTTTTCAATCCTTTCAATTTGATTGAGGATATTTTGTTGGGCGGCTTCTTGTTGTTGGCGAAACACCCTAACCTGTAAATCCAATCGCCTAAGTGCTTTAATTGATGCGTTAGCACGATTAATCCTTGACCGATATTGTTGAATTGGGTTACTATTCCAAGTAGACACAGTTACACCCCCTATCTGAAACCCGTTTTTTGCCTGGCCTGGCCTTTCGGGTTTGAAAATTTGAGTTTGTCAAAACGCCATGGTTCCAGCCGTGGCGTTTTTCATTATAACACCCTAAAACAGAGTCCCTAACTTTCCCCTATCCAATTGTGCCGGTTTCTTTATATGATCCCGGCTGCGATGCCGATAGCTCCTGCCCTTTCATGGGCCGGGTCTTCTGCTGAATACAACACCCTCACCCTGCCCCGGGTAGCTCCCGGGGTATGGGAAATAGGCAGAGTGGCCAAATGCTATCGCCATCGCAAAGACCCGGCACCCCTTTCTTTTGCGAAAAGGATAGCAACCATGAAAAAGCCCTTTCTGTGTCTTGTTCTACTTGTCCCTATTTTCTGTTTCGGTGAATCCCGAATGGAAAGGGATGAACACCCAATTATTGGAGGATCCCCTCTTCAATCCCAAGAAGCCCCTTGGCTTGCTTGGGTGGTAATTCCAAAAAACAACGAGCAGGCAATTTCCTGTACCGGAAGCCTGATTGATCCTTATTGGGTGTTGACGGCCGCGCATTGTTTTGATGAATCAAACGGCGACCCGGCCCTTGTCAAATTCGGGGAATTCATCGGGACAGGGGAAACACGTTCATCCCGGGCCATCAACTTACATCCCGATTATGATTTTCACGCCTATGATGTTGCTTTGATTGAACTGGACCGGCCTGTTCATGTAGACCCCATCCCTCTTTCTCTTAGGGAACCAATAGTTAATGACCCGGTTACTTTAATGGGATTTGGCAAGGATGAAACTGGAAACTCTCCAGTTTCTACGGCCCGCAAGGGAGACGCAACGGCCCTTTTATGGAGTTTTTGCGCCGATCATTTCCCCATGAACGTGGAACAAGTCTGTGTCGGGTCCGGGGCTTTTGTTGGAGTAGGGGATAGTGGAGGGCCATTACTAGTCCGAACAGGGCAAGACCATTGGAATCAAATTGGAGTCATCCATACCTTGGTATCCTCACGCGCCGGGGCTCCTTCCTTTGGTGGAATCACTATAGCAACCAAGGTTTCTGCTATTCATGAATGGTTATCTGAATATACTTCTATCCATCGGGATGATGACTTGGGCGATACAGATTCCCCTCAAGATCCGCCTGTTCAAGATGTTCCAAGGGAATTCTTGGAATCCGTGTCCAAGCATTGGGTCATACCCACTAGCGTCAACTCCCCAGGGAGGTTTGGTGGAATCTTCAAAACGTCCTTGATTCTATGGAATTCTCATCGGGACAAAGAATTGACTGTTACAGCAAGCCTTTATGGTTCAAAAGGTTTGGTTGATGAAAAGCCCATTCAATTGAAGCCAATGACCTATTCCAACTTCCCCAATTTTCTTGAGAACATCTTTGATTACCAAGGAGGAGGGGCTTTGGAATTGACTTCGCCAGACCCGTTCAGCGTGTCCAGGGTCGAAGTCTATATTGACACTGATTCAGGAAGGAATATCACGGTAGTCTCTGCATTACCTTTCCCTTTGCGGCCTTATTCCACACCTACATTGGCCCTTGGGGTCACAGTCAATGAGGATTATCGGACCAACATTGGAGTGTTTAATGCTTCACCTTCCCGACAGGTTATTATGGCAACCATCTATCGGCCATCAAACAAGCTTCAAGAAATCAAGTTCGATTTGCCTGCCAAATCTTGGTCCCAAAAATCCATTTCTGTTCAACTAAAAAATGGTTTTGTGATTTGGAATTCCCCAAACGATCTTCAGTCCTATTATCCGTATATCGTGGAAGTGGATAATGAATCACAAGACGGGACTTTGACTTATCCAATCCCCCTTAGTGAATAAAAGAAGGAGAAGAAAACCCTCATGAAACCGACACCTAAAACTGCCAATCAAACCCCTTCCCCCAAGCGTCCAGTAGGCCGCCCGCCGACCTATACCAACATGCCGGACCCCATCCTGGCTCCCCCTGAAGCCATCGCCCGCGCCATCATGCAGCGACCGCCAAAGAAGAAGTGGCGATATCTGAAGAAGAAACCGGCTTAGAGTGGGTTCAGGTTCTTTGGTATATAAGTCCCTCTTTTTTTGTTGTCTCAGGCGAGGCGAAGGAGCCCCGTTTGCTCCCCAGGCTCATATTCTACAAAGTATTGGAATTAGCGCGGCGCCAGTGCTAGTGTTGATCCTCTCTGACGCCGGAGCACCGGGCCGGTGGTCCATGCCAATCCCGAGACGGAGGATTCTTGCC
>JAJECY010000306.1 GCA_022821775.1 Acidobacteriota bacterium | reverse complement strand
CAGTTTACCGGCAATACCCTGTTCGAAGACAAGATCCTGTTGAGGGTGCTCGGAATGAAGGAAGGCGAGGTCTTCAACGGAGAGTTGATCCGGGAGGGGTTCGAGAACCTCAAGAAGATTTACGGCTCCAGGGGCTACATCAATTGGACTCCGATCCCGAGACAGGAAGTGGACGAGGTCGAGAAGGTGGTCAACGTCGTCTTCGACTTCGAAGAAGGCAAGCAGTTCTTCCTGAGGCGCATGGATTTCGTGGGCAACACCACCACCAGGGACAAGGTGATCCGGCGGGAAGTCCTGGTGCGGGAAGGCGAGATATTCAACACGCAGCTTTGGGACGTGAGCGTCCTGAGGTTGAACCAACTGGGGTACTTCGACGAGCTCAAGGCCGAGGAAGACGCGGAGATCAAGCCCGACCCCACGGCTGGAGACGAAAAGACCGGCCAGGTCGACGTCGTCCTCAAGGTGAAGGAAAAGGGCAAGAATTCGGTCTCCTTTTCAGGGGGCACCAGCGGCTTTGGCGGCAGTTTTATCGGCGCCGGGTACTCCACCAACAACTTCATGGGTCACGGCGAGTCCATCAGCATCCAGGCCCAGGGGGGGACTCGGGCCTCCCAGTATGTCTTGAGCTTCACCGAGCCCTATTTCCGCGATCGGCCCTTGACGACCGGATTTACGGTATTCCATCGACGCTACAGCTTTCACGAGGCCGACACCCTGGGCTTCTTCAGCGGGCTGGTGCCGCTGGGGTCGGAGCTGTTCTCCCAGAACAGCACCGGCTTCACCACTTTCGCCAGTTACCCGGTCCGTCCCTTTACCCACTTCGGCATCAGCTACGGATTGGACAAGTCCTCGACCGGGTTCAGCTCCGATGATAACGAATCCTTCTTCAGCGCACTCTGGCCCGCCGACCGCTTCTCCGGCCGGACGGCTTTCGAGGGCCTGGTGCGCAGCACCATCACCCCGTCGCTCACCTACAACACCGTCAACAACCCCTTCCAGCCCACCAGGGGCAAGAGCTTCGCGCTGTACCTGCAGCTCACCGGGGGACCGGTCCTGAGGGGAGGAGCCAACATCATACGGCCCACGGTGGAAGCCAAGTGGTTCAAGCCGGTCAACAAGGGCAGAAACACCATTGGCATGCGCGGCTTGTATTCGTTCGTCAGCGGTTTCGACGGTCTGCAGCCTCCCGTCTTCGACCGGCAGTTTATCGGCGGCGAGGACAGCATCCGCGGTTTCGATATCCGCCTCATCAGCCCGCTGGCTCTGACCACCTTCGAGAGGACGGAAACGGTGCCCGTGCTCAATCCGGACGGCACCCCCCAGATCGATCCCCTTACGGGTCAGAATCTGACGAGGCAGGAACCCCGCTATTTCAGCAGCTTTCAGTTCGTGGGCGGAGACACCCAGGTGGTCTACAACCTGGAATACCGAATTCCGATCATGGGGCCGGTCACGCTGGCTCCCTTTTTCGATATCGGAAGATCCTGGGTCATGAGGCGGGCCGCCCTGACCGTTGCCGACAATTCCACCGCGGGGCTGGTGGTGCTGGAGGATGGAGCCTTCCGGCCGGTCAGAGCCGGGGAGGAGGTGCAGGTCATTCCCGGGACCGACGACTGGAGGGCCAGCACGGGGGTCGAGCTCCAGATCATCATGCCGGTGGTCAACGCCCCCTTCCGCTTGATTTTCGGATACAACCCCTTGCGGTTCAACGAGTTTGTGCCGAATCCGACCGGCGCGGCTCCCATTCCCATAATCTTCGAAAAGCGCAGCGACATCAAGTTCTCGGTGGGCCGGACTTTCTGAGTTTGCCGAAACGACTGCCATCCAAGGATATTCCTTCATGAAGCGTTTCTTCGGTTTCTTGATATTGCTGGTGGTGTGTGCTCCCCAGGACGGGCGGGCGCAGGAGGTGCTCTTTTCTCCGGGGACCTTTCCGGTCTATTCGCTGGTGAGGCCGTCCACCAACCAGGCCCTGGTGGTGGGGCGGGACTCCAGGGCGTTGTACGTGGTCAACCTGAGCGAAGCGGCCCCGACCCACACCGAGATCTTTCTGGATCTGGATGGGGACGGCAATCCCTTTCTGGACGGGGACGGACAGCCCATCCCGGTGGTTTCTCCCCTGGTGGTGGCGGTGAACGAAATCACCAAGAAGGCGGTGGTTGTCAACTACGGGAGCGACAACGTCTCCATCGTCAATCTTGAGACCCAGGCCACTGAAGCGGTGGTCCCGGTCGGAGAGCCGGGGGGCGGTCCCCGGGGCGTCGCCATTGACACCGAAAACAACATTGCCATCATCACCCTGTTGAACGCCAACAGCGTGCAGTTGCTGGATCTCGACACCAATACACCGGTGTTGCCGGCGCCGATCCCCGTCGGGCAAAACCCCATCAGTGTCGCTTACGACCAGAAAAATCACTTGGCGCTGGTAGCCACTCACGGCGACGCCAGCCTGCAGATGGTCCGTTACAACCTCGAGCGGAATATCGCCACCGTGGTGGGCAACATCTTTCTGGGCAGCGGGCCCCTGGAGGTCGTCGTGAGTCAGGAACGCGAATTTGCCGCGGTTGCCGTTGGCCCCGGCCGGGCCGTTGCCGTGCTGGACACCTCAGGCCTCCCTGCTACTCTGGCGGGCCTGGTGCCATTGAACACGGCTCCCGGGTCCGTCGCCATCAACTCAAGGACCGGCCTGATCGCCGCCCTGCTGCCCGAGACAAGAACGTTCAGCTTGATGGATCCGGCCACCCTGCGCAAGCTCACCACCCCGTCGGTTTTCGTGGGCGCCAATCCCACTCACATTTCCGCCAATCCCAACAACAACACCCTGCTGGTGGCCAACCCGCCCCGCGATGCCGTCGAAATCGTGTCCATGGGATTCATCAATTACTTTCCCCTGGTCTCCGACACATCGCAATTTCGGACCAATCTCGGAATCCGGAACCTGGACGAACAGGAAGCCACCGTTTCCATCAGTTGGGGAAATCAGGAGGGAGAGAGCAGCCGGGAGCGCACGGTCACGGTGGGACCTCGAGGTTTCCTGCAGATCAACCACGTCCTGAGGTTCGTGATGGGGGCCAGCTCAGTCACCGACACCTCCGGCTCGTTGCGCGTGATCTCGGACCGGCCCTTCAACAGCTTTATTTCCCTGATCGACAACGAAACTCAGGACCCGTCCCTGCAGGTCGGGGTTGCCCAGGGTTCGCCCAGACTGCTGCTCAGTTCTTCCACCAACCAGGGGCGCTTCCGGACCAGGCTGGTCATCATGAACCTGGGCAGCCTCAGCGCGGCCGCCCGGATTCGGGCCAGGGACACGGAAACCGGGGAAGAGACCGGTCTGGTGGGCGGCATCCAGATTCCCCCCAACGGTTTTCATGTAACCGACGATGTTCTCGGCGACCTTGGCCTGGGGAGCAGCTTCGGTCCCCTGGAGATCGATTCCGCCACGGTGCAGCCCATGATCGCCGTGGCCCTGATCACCAGCACCGAGCGCACCGGGGGGTTCCTGGTGGCCGCCCCGGTCGATCTTCCTCTGGTCACGGATGAATAGATTATCCTGGTGGCCCTTCAAATATGGTGAAAGGACTGGTAAGCTAGGGCCGTATCATTTGGGTAGAGCAATGCAAAAACAGTGATAAGGAGTCTGTGTGTCATGACCAGGAAGCATCGAGGGATCACCGCGTTATTGCCTGTTCTTCTGCTTGGACTGATCGGTCCATCGCAGATCCGCGGCCAGGAGATGGTAAAGGTGGGAGTCATCCAGATAGACCGCGCCATCTTCGAGTCGGAGGAGGGGAAGGCCGCGATGGCCGATCTTCAGAAGAAGGTGGATGCCAAGCAGGAGGAGTTCGCCAAGCAGCAGAAGGAAATCCAGGATCTCCAGGGCCAGATTCAACGCCAGGGAGCCACCTTGAACCAGGAGGCGCAAGCGGCCCTCGCCAGGAACCTGGAAAAAAAGCAGATTTCTTTCCAGCGGGCTACCGAGGACGCTCAGCGGGAGTTCAATCAACTCCGGACCGATATCTACAGCCGGATCGGCAGAAAAATAGCCGCCGAGGTTCAAAAATATGCGGCGGAGAACAACTTCTACCTGATTCTGAATTCATCCAGCCAGAACAGCCAGGTGCTGTTCAATGACAACTCGGTTGACATCACCTCGGACATAATCAAGCGGTTCATCCTGTCACAGGCTTCCCCCGGCAGTCCCGCACCTGCCCAATAGTGGGTCGCGCTGTCACGAAGACAGTCCTGCCGGAGGGGGATGTCCTGTCCCCCTGTTGCATCGGGCTTCATCCCCCACCGCATCAAATACGCCTGAGGCTCCGATTCTGCCACACCGCCCGAAGTAGGGAGTCGGTGTGATATGGGCGAAGCCCGCGTTCGAGCCGGTGGCGGTGAACACTGCAAGGCAGCTCAACCCGAACTCCCTTTCACTCAAGCCGCGCCCCCGCCCCCACGACGGGCGGATCATTCGAGAGAGAAACAGGAGATCCGGATGGCGTATCGGGAACACGGAAAGGTGCCGGCTCCCCTCGGCGTCTCACTTCGTGTGTCTTCGTGGATAACTCTTTTTACCCCGTCGCATGCAGCGCGAAGTCGGGTTGTTTCAGTCAAGAGTCCGAGAAAGCCTGTGCTATATTCTCTTGCGCCTCCACACTGGGTGACATCAGACTCGGGGTTAGACCGATGCTCTTGAATTCCAATCAGATACAAAAGATCATTCCGCACCGCTATCCATTCCTGCTGGTGGATGCCATCACCGAACTGGACCCCGGCAAGAGAATCGTCGGCCTGAAGAACGTGACCGTGAATGAACACTTCTTCAGCGGCCACTTTCCTGGGACTCCTGTCATGCCGGGGGTGCTCATCATCGAGGCCATTGCCCAGGTAGCGGCGGTCCTGGTGCTTCGCGAGATTCCGGATCGGGAAAAGAAACTGGTCTACTTCTCCGGAATAGACAAGGCGCGATTTCGCCGGCCCGTGACTCCCGGGGACCGCATGGAGCTGGTGGTCGAGGTGCTGCGGTTGAAACCGCGCCTGGGAAAGCTTCGCGGTGAAGCCTTTGTGAATGGGACCCGGGTGGCTGAAGCCGAGATCCTGTCGACCATTGTGGACCGAGTGAGTCAATGAGCATTCACCCCACGGCGGTGGTGAGCTCCAAGGCCTCCCTGGGCGAAGAGGTATCCATCGGCCCCTACGCGATCCTGGAAGACGACGTGGTTCTGGGAGACCACTGTCGGGTGGATGCCCACACCGTTATTCAAGGACCAACCCGTATCGGGGCGCACTGTCATTTCTTTCCCTTTTGCTCTATTGGGTTCCCCCCCCAGGATCTAAAGTATCGGGGGGAGCGAACCGAATTGGTGATCGGCGACCACAATACTTTTCGAGAGTATGTCACAGTCAATCGGGGCACGACCGGGGGAGGGGGACGGACGTCGATCGGGAATCACAACTTCATCATGGCCTACAGCCACATTGCCCATGACTGCTCCCTGGGCGATCATGTACTGCTGGCCAACGCAGCTACGCTTGCAGGGCACGTCACGGTCGCCGACCATGCCACCATCGGGGCGTTTTCGGGGGTTCACCAATTTTGCAGGGTGGGCGTTTACGGGTTTGTCGGCGGCTACTCCGTCATCACCAAGGACGTCCTTCCCTATTCCAAGACGGTGAGCGCCAGGGAGGCCAAGAACTATGGCGTCAACGTCATCGGCCTGGAGCGACGCGGATTCTCGGCAGATTCCATCAGGTCGATTCGCGCCGCCTATCGGGTGCTTCTGAAATCCGGACTCAATACCTCCCAGGCTGTGGATCAGCTCAAGCAGGAACTGGCTGGCCACCCGGAAGTACAGGCACTGATCGATTTCATTCAGACCAGCGAACGAGGGATCATCCGTTGAGCCAGCGGTGTTTGACGTTCCTTCCCAGTCCCCGGAACACTTGTGCCCACTCCCACCCTGCGCCGTCGGAGAGCTTTCGGTGAGTCCAATGCCCCGCGAACAGCGAGCCCCGGAGGGTCCGTCGGACTCGAGCGCTTCCCTGAAGGAAGTCCTGATGCAGAACCGGCGCCGCTACGGCCTTATTGCCGGCAATGGCCAATTTCCTTTCCTGGTGCTTGAGGCCGCCCGCAGCCTGGGCGTGGATGTGGTGGTGGTGGCCATCAAGGAGGAAGCCTTTCCGCGAATTGCCGACCTGGGCTACAAGACCCATTGGATAAGTCTGGGCCAGCTCGGGAAGCTGATTGAACTATTGAAGCAGGAAGGGGCTGAGCAGGCATTGATGGCGGGGCAGGTTCAGCACAAGCAGATCTTCAGTTCCATCGTGCCGGACCGACGCCTCTTGAAACTCTTGATGAGTCTGGGAACGAAGAACACCGACTCCTTGATTGGAGGGGTTGCGGACGTCCTGGAGCAGGAAGGGATCCGCTTGATCGATTCCACCGCGTTCCTGAAGCCACTGATTCCCGAGCCCGGAGTGCTGACCCGGCGGACTCCCAGCGATTCGGAGTTCAAAGATATTCACTACGGCCGGCGCATCGCCAAGGAGATGGCTCGCATGGATATCGGCCAATCCGTGGTTGTAAGGCACCAGGCCTGTGTCGCGGTGGAAGCCATGGAAGGCACCGACGCCGCCATTCGTCGAGCCGCCGGCCTTGTCGGCAATCAACCGGTCACGGTGATCAAGGTAAGCAAGCCCCGGCAGGACATGCGCTTTGACGTTCCTGTTGTCGGAGTGCCCACCCTTCGGCTGATGGCCGAGGTCCGTGCGTCGGCACTGGCGATCGACGCGCATAAGACGCTACTCCTCGACCGAGCGGAACTGATAAAGGTTGCCGATCAGCACGGGATTGCCGTCGTTGCCTTCGATCCCCAGGACTAAGGGGACGAGTTCGCGGGGAGCGGGGCCGTTTCGGCCAGCGGCCTGAATTAAATCGAGTGGATCTGCCTATGGACAAGGTCAAGGCGGGGGTCATCGGGACGGGCTTCCTCGGAAGACAGCATGTCCGGGTTCTCTCCCAACTGGCAGACGTTGAGCTCGTTGGAGTGGTAGACAAGAACCTGGAGACGGCCCGAGCGGTTGCCGCCGAGTTTTCCACCCGGGCTTACGACAGTCACCGGGCTCTTTCGGACAAAGTCTCCGCCGTGAGTCTGGCCACCCCCACCCGGAAGCATGCATCGATCGGAATTGAGCTGCTGGCCGGGGGAGTCGACGTGCTGGTGGAGAAGCCGATCGCCTCCACGCTGGCTGAGGCCGATGCCTTGATCGAAGCTGCGAACCGGCACCGCCGCATCCTGCAGGTCGGTCACCTGGAGCGTTTCAATCCCGCGGTGGTGGAAGCCCGCAAGTTATTGACGTCTCCCCTGTTTTTCGAAGTGCATCGCCTGGGAGTCTTTGCAGCTCGCAGCCTGGATATCGACGTGGTTTCCGATCTGATGATTCACGACCTGGATCTGGTTCTGGATTTCGTTGGCAGCCCCGTGGAACGGGTGAGTGCCGTCGGTCTGCCCATTTTGACCGACAAGGTGGATATCGCCAACGCCAGAATTGAATTCGCCAATGGCTGTGTCGCCAACGTGACGGCCAGCCGGGTGAGCACCGAAAAGGTTCGAAAGCTGCGCTTCTTTCAGAAAAGCCAATACGTATCCCTGGACTTCTCGCGGCAGGATGTAGTGGTGCTGAGTGTCGAGAATCGACCGGCGGGTGAGCCGCCCCTCATTCTGCCTCGCAGGATCGAAACGGCAAGGACGGAACCGCTCAAGGCCGAATTGGAATCATTCCTGGAATCCGTTCGGACCAGGAGGCCGCCGGCGGTCTCGGCCGAAAGCAGCAGGTCGGCACTGGCCCTGGCTCATCGGGTGGCGATAGAGATTCAGCAGCACGCCAGTCGTCTTTCGCTTTCTCCCCGGCGCCCGTGGTCGGAATCAAGTTCCGAATCATGAAGAAGGACGAAACGCGTTGGTTGTTCTCTCCGGATTCCGAGGGGAATTCCGGTCGAAGAACGCGCGAAGCCTTTCTGATGTCGCTCGTGGGGCACCTGTTGGTTGTGCTCTGGGTGGCATTGGGTCCCGACATCCTGCCGCGACCCGATCCCCCCGAACCAGGGGATCGGGACGATGCCAAGCGGCTGGGGTTTCTGGCTCTCCCCAGGGATTATGAAACCGTCCTTGAAGCGCCTCCCGCGGTCAGGCCGAAGGTTGCCGAGAACGAGCGGATGCTTCGGCCGCCGCCCCCCAAGGTCAACCCCAGGGCTCTGCGGGTTCCCGCACCCGAGCCGGGCCTGAGGCCGGCTGAAAAGCCCGAGGCCGCGGCACAGTCCGAACCTCCGGACCCCGAGCCTGGTTCCCCCGCGCCCCGACCCTCAAAACCACTACCTTCCGATCCTCAACCATCGTTGAGCGAGGAAACCGATGGGCAAGCCGGGGCCCGGAGCCCACAGGAAACCGGCAGGGTCGAGTCGACCAGCCCCTTTCTGGCCACCCCCAAAGAAAGGGACCTCAAGTCGAACCTGAAAGATCTTTATGCAGGTTTGCGGCTCCCCGGGGGGACGGCGCCAGGTTCCGAGGTAGGTCGGGGCATCAGTGGCCGGCAAAGCAGGGGAAGCTCGGGCGAAGGCCGGACAGCGGCCGACTTCGGCCGGCGCCAACCGGACTTTTCGGTCGAGCGTCCCACGATCCTCTCGGATACCCAAGGGGTCAACTTCGGCCCCTGGTTGACGGCGGTCTATTTCAGGGTTCGCAACAACTGGTACTCGGTGATTCCCCAGGTGTACCGCAGCGGACTCAAAGGGGTCGTGGTGATCGTGTTTGACGTTCGCGGAAACGGCACTCTGGAAGATCTGGAAATCGTGCGCAGCTCCAGCTTTTCCCCCTACGATCGGGCGGCCATTTCCTCTCTGAGGCTCTCGGAGCCGTTGCCCAACTTTCCCGACGCATTCAAGAAGGATCGTCTCACTCTCCAGTTCACCTACCTCTACAACATCCGCCTTTAGCCGGTGGAATGGCTCCCGCCGACAGTCCTTGACATTCCTCTCCGGCATTCCTCAATATATATTCAGGCCGTGACACCACCTTCCAATTTTGGACAGCCGTGCTCGACTCCAACCAGACAGATTTCTTGTTGCTGGTGATCTTCCCAAGACATTTCTCAAGGCCATGAGGATCCTGATTGCCGGGGGCGGACAGGCCGCTTCGCTTGTTGCCACGCGCTTGATTCGCGAGGGTAACGAGGTGGTGCTGGTCGAGGAGAACCCGGACCGCTGCCGTCAACTGGAGGAAATGCTGGATGCCAAGGTGATTCACGGCAATGCCGCCAGCATACGCGTCCTGCACGAGGCGGATATCCGCAACGCCGACATGCTGATTGCACTGACCAGTCAGGATCAGATCAACGTCCTGGTTTGTCTGATTGCTTCGGTGGAGTCGGACGTGAAGTACAAGGTGGCGCGGCTCCGCACGCACGAAGTCAACTACTGGAGGAGGATACTCCAGAGAGCCGGACTGCACATCGACCTGATCATTCACCCGGAGACCGAGATTGCCGATCGCATCCTGCGAGTGGTTCGCTTGCCCGGCGTTTCGGACGTGATCGACTTCGCCGAGGGTCGGGTGAAACTCTTTGGGATGAATATCGAGGAGAAGAGCTGGGTCGCTTACAAGACGGTCGAGGACCTGGATCGCGCCGGCCCACCCAAGAATTCTCTGATTGCCCTGATCTTTCGGGGGCAACAGGTCATTGTTCCGCATGGGGCCGAGGCTCTGAAACCTGGAGACCATGTCTACATCGTCACCACGGCCGATGAACTGGAGCCCGTATGTCAGTTCATGGGGCTTCAAACACAGGAGTCCCTCGATCGGGTCTACATTGTGGGGGGCAAGCAGGTAGGCATCCGGGTGGCGGAATTGTTGGAACCCCGCGGTGTGACGGTAAAACTCTTCGAGCGGGACATCGCCCGCTGCGAAAGGATCTCTCAGATACTTCGCAAGACGATTGTCCTTCACGCGGACGGCACCGACGAATCGATCCTGGCCGAAGAAAACATCAAGGGCGCGGGAGCGTTCCTGGCCATGACCAATGATGACGAGGACAACCTCATCGCTTCTCTGCTGGCTCGAAAGCTGGGCGCAAAAAAGGTGGTGGCCCTCATCAATCGGCTGAACTACCTCCCCATGGCGCAGCGTCTCGGCATCAATACGACCGTCAGCCCCCGCCTGGCGGCGGTCGACCGAATTCTCCAGTTTGTGCGCAAGGGTCGAGTGCTTTCCGTGACCACCTTTCGCGAAGAGGAGGCGGAAGCGATTGAGTTGATTGCGGCCGAGGGCTCCAAGTACGTCGGCCGAAGCTTGCGAGAGGTTCGCCTTCCCCGCGGCGCCATCGTTGGCGCCATCGCTCGACCCAATGGCGAGGTGGTGGTCCCAAGGGGCGAAGCCACCATTCAGGCGGGAGACCGGGTCATCTTCTGTACCCTCGAGAGTACCGTTCCGCTGCTTGAGTCGGCCTTCCTGGCTGAAGCCCGAAGGGAATGGGTGTGATACGGCCCGCTGCCCTCGGTTATATCCTTGGCCAGTTCCTGCTGGCTCTCGGTGGCACCCTCCTGATTCCTCTGGCCTTCAGCCTTTGGAGTCATGGCGGTCCGGCTCCGCTGGCCTATGCCGCCGTGGTCACCGCCGGAACCGGCAGCGCCCTCTTCTTCGGTCTTCCTCGTCCCGCCACCGACTTGAACCGACGCGAGGGGCTGCTGCTGGTCTTTTGCGTATGGCTGGCGGTGAGCTTTTTCGGCGCTCTGCCCTTCTATTTCTCTCCTGCCTATTTCTCCAGTTTCACCGACGCTTTCTTTGAAGCCACCTCCGGGTTTACGGCGAGCGGGGCAACCATTCTCAGGGATATCGAGAGCCTTCCCAGGGACCTGCAATTCTGGAGGTGCTTCTCCCACTGGCTGGGCGGCATGGGGATTGTCCTCCTCGGGATCGCCATTCTGCCCCTGCTCGGTATGGGTGGGATGGCATTGTATCGAGCCGAGTTTTCAGGAGCCAGGTCGGAAAAGCTCAAGCCTCGGATTGCTCATACCGCCCAGGCGCTTTGGAAAATCTACGTATTCTTGACCCTGGCGGAGTATGTGGCGCTCCGCTGGGCGGGAATGAATTCTTTCGATGCCTTGTGCCATTCCTTCTCGACGGTGGCCACGGGAGGGTTTTCAACCCGAACCGCCAGCGTCGGGGCATTTGACAGTCCCCTGATTGAATGCATCATTGTCGTGTTCATGTTGATGGGGAGCATCAACTTTACCCTGCACTACCGTCTTTGGGTGGAACGTCGTCCCAGGCGATTCATTTCCGATTTCGAACTGCGGACGTTGCTTTTCATTGTGGTCTCGTCCAGCCTGGTGATTGCCGCCATATTGGCATTGAAGAGCGGCTACGCTCCGGCAATGGCCCTCAGAAAGGCCCTTTTTCAGGTGACGGCCATCACCACCACCACCGGCTTTACCACCGACAATTTCGCCCAGTGGCTGCCCCTGCCGCAGTTGATCCTGCTGGCGCTCATGTTTATGGGTGGATGTACCGGATCGACTTCAGGAGGACTGAAGGCTTCTCGGATGGTCTTGCTCTACAAGGTGGTGATTCGCGAATTCGAACGCATGGTCGAGCGCCGTGGTGTATTCGCGGTCCGCGTGGGCAGCGGTGTGATTCCGGAAACGGCCGTCCGCAGCCTTTTGAACCTGGTCTATCTCTCCTTTCTGGTCAACTTCCTGGGTTGCATCCTGCTGGCGGCCTCCGGCGTGGATGTGTTTACCAGTATCGCCGCCGTGGCCGCGGCCATGTTCAACATCGGTCCCGGATTGGGGAACGTAGGGCCGGTCGAGGGTTATGGGGGGCTGCCGGCTTTCGCCAAGTGGGTTCTGAGTTTCTGCATGCTGGCCGGGCGCCTGGAGTTCTACACGGTGCTCGTCATTTTTACCCCTGCCTTCTGGCACAAGTAATCTCCGCCGCGAGGCCACCCCGGTCCGGCAAAGCCAAATTGAGTGAGCCATTTGCATAATTCCGTGGGCAACGGTTTTATGGAGGCGCGGAACAGGTTTTGATTAACATGGATGCACAGGATGCACAGGATTTTTTCTGCTAGCCTGTAATCCTGAGCATCCGCAAGTCCGCACACGATCATTGCCGGAGCCGGCTTCTCGTGTACCAGTGTCCCATCCTGGTTATCCTGTGCATCCTGTGCATCCATGTTTATTATTAGCCTTTTGCAAAATTCGCAATCGGCAATGACATTGAGGCGGGGAAGGTGATGTACTGCAAGCTCCGGCATTCACCACGAACAGTACAAGAGATAACAGAAACCACAAAAAGCACAAAAGGCACAAAACGAGTTTCTTGATTTCGAGTCCTGCCGATCCGATGAGCTCTTTTGTGCCTTTTGTGGCCATTAAGCTTAAGACACCAAAGGGTTTCAGTGTCACCTGATCCTTGAGGGACTCGGGTCGTAGAATCCTTGATCTGAATAGGGATCGCCCGACTCCGATTTATGCAAAAGGCTCGATTTTTTGCCGGCCTGTTTCTACAATGAAGCCGGGTCCCCGGCGGCGCCTTCCTCCCGCCGGACGTGTCTCCGCTCCCTCCTTTGCCCGGTTTTGGAAGTTCCCATCCCCTTGCTCCATGCTGCGACTGGAAACACAGCTCAATCCTGAACAGTTGCGGGCCGTCGAAACCATCGAAGGTCCCCTGCTGATTCTGGCGGGGGCCGGGAGCGGCAAGACACGCGTCATCACCTATCGAATCGCGCACCTGATTGAAAACAGGAAGGTCCGGGCCGATCAAGTCCTGGCGGTGACCTTTACCAACAAGGCCGCCGAGCAGATGAGGGTCCGCGTTCAGGGTCTGTTGCGTCGCGGGCGTGCCGCCGACCCCCACATCTCCACCTTTCATTCCTTCTGTGTAAGGGTCCTGCGTCCGAACATCGGCCGCCTGGGCTATGGCAGCGACTTTTCGATCTACGACCAGGCAGACCAGTTGACCCTGATCAAGGATTGCCTCAAGGAAGTGCAGTTGTCCGACCAGGCCCTTTCCCCTCGATGGGCCCTTTCTCGGATCTCCGAGTCCAAGAACCGCGGACGGAGTCCCCAGGAAGTGTACTCCCAGGCCTACGACCCCAAGGGCGAGCGTTTGTCGCTGGTCTTCGATCTCTACCAGAAAAAGCTGAGGGAGGCCAACGCGCTGGACTTCGACGACCTGCTGCTGAAGACCGTGGAGCTGCTCCGGGGCCAGGAGGACGTCCGGCGGGGTCTCAATGAACGCTTCACCTACCTGATGGTGGATGAGTACCAGGACACCAATCGACCCCAGTATGAGCTGATCCGACTGTTGACCCAATCCCGTCAGAACATCTGTGTGGTGGGAGATGAGGACCAGTCCATCTATAGCTGGCGCGGGGCCGACATCCAGAACATCTTGAGCTTCGAGAAGGACTATCCAGCGACCCGGGTGATCAAGCTGGAGCAGAACTACCGTTCCACCAAGACCATTCTGGCTGCCGCCAGCGCCCTGGTTGCTCACAACCGGGCTCGCAAGGGAAAGAAACTCTGGACAGATCAGGTCGCGGGAGACTTGATCGGGTATTACGAAGCCGAGGATCCGGAGGCCGAGGCGCTGTTTGTGGTTCAGCAGATCCTTTCTCACCAGCGGTCCGAACGCGATGAGCCCGTGGCTGTGCTCTATCGGACCAACTTCCAGTCGCGCTATTTTGAAGAGGCCTGCCGGCGTTTCGGTGTCAAGTATTCAATCGTGGGGGGATTCAGTTTTTACCAGAGAGCGGAAATCAAGGATCTGTTGGCTTATCTCAATCTGACCCTGAACCCGCACGACCGCGTCAGCCTGCTGCGGGTGATCAACACGCCACCGCGCGGCATCGGCAGGGTAACGGTCGACGCCCTGGAAAAGGAGTCCCGGGATTCGAATCTCTCTCTCTGGGAGGTGGTGGAGCAGGCGGTGGAAAAGAAGACCCTGCCCGCCAGGGCCTTGAAGGCCCTGACTCCTTTCTACATGCAGGTTCAGCAATTCAGGAGCGAGCTCGAGACCGTGCCCCCTTCCGAACTGATCCGGACTATCCTGGATCGCTCCGGCTATCGCCAGTGGCTCCGGAATGAGGACACCGAGGAAGCCCGTTCCCGCTTGGACAACCTGCAGGAACTGGTGATTGCGGCGCGGGACAGCCGGAATCGCGGTGAAAACCTGCGGGAATTCCTGGACCATGCCGCCCTGTTCTCGGATACCGACGACTTCGATGAGCAGGCCGGGGTGACCTTGATGACCATTCACAGCGCCAAGGGGTTGGAATTTCCTCTGGTTTGTCTGGCCGGACTGGAGGAAGACCTCTTCCCCCACAGCCGCTCGCTGTCGAATCAGGATGGACTCGAGGAAGAACGCCGGCTCTGTTATGTTGCTCTGACCCGGGCCCGACGGAAGCTCCTGTTGACCAGGGCCAAGAATCGGCGCTTCCTGGGAGGCGAGAGTTTCAACCCGACGGAGCCATCCTGTTTCATCTCCGAGATCCCCGACGATCTCCTGCACAAAGCCTGGGGGGAGCCCCGGGCGGTCAGGAAGAGCTATGACGGACCTACCTACAACGATGCTGAAAGCATTCGGCAGTTCTACCGGCAGAGAGGGAAGCGCATCGACCTGGCTCCAAGGAAAACGGAGATTGAAGTGGGCCGCTTCAGGCAGGGCCAGGCTGTTCGTCACCGGAAGTATGGTGTCGGCAAGGTGATCCGTTGCCAGGGCGAGGGGGACGATTGCAAGCTCAGCGTGCTCTTTCCTCGCCACGGCCTAAAGAAGCTCCTCGTCAAATTCGCGGGCCTGGAGAAGGCGTGACGGGAAGGGGCCGGCCAAGGAATCGGATGACCAGCAGACAAGCCACCACTCCGCAAGGAATCAATACCCAGGGGGATACCCCCAAGCCTACCGGAAGGTAACCCAAAAACAGAGCCACGGTCCCCACGGTGCAGGCATAGGGCAGTTGGGTTCGGGTGTGGCCGACCACGTCGACGCCGGCGCCCGCGGCCGACAGGACCGTGGTGTCGGACAGAGGCGACATGTGGTCTCCCAGGGAGGCGCCGGCCAGGACGGATCCGGTGGCGGCGTAGAGGACCATGCCATCGCTGCCTGGACCCAGGGCGACGCCCAGGGGAAGGATGATGGGGATCAGGATCCCCATGGTGCCGAAGGAGGATCCTGTCGAGAAGCTGGTGCCGGCCGCCAGCAGAAAGGACAGGCCGGGCAAGATCCAGGCGGGCACCGTGGCCTGCAGCAGTGAGGAAAAGTAGGTGGCCGTTCCGGCTTCCTCCAGTGCATTGCCCAGCGTCCAGGCCAGATAGAGAACAGTCAGCGCGCCCAGGATGGAACGAAATCCGCCGCCGACGGACCGCAACAGAATACGCATCGAGTGTAATTTCAGTTTGAGAGAGGACAGGACGGCAAAAACGAAGGCGGCAGTCGAGCCGACCAGAATGGATTGAAAGGGATCCGAGTTGCCGACGATCTCCAGAACGGTGGCTGATCCGCCGGCGTTGGCCGTTCGGGACCAGCCGCTGAGAACCAGCGTGGCGACAGTCAACAGGACCAGGAGGCCGATGGCGGTAAAGGCCAGCCAGGCCAACCTCGGATCCGGGGCGGGCTCCTGCAGTTTCCGTTGGGATTGCGATCGCCGGGCAGCCTCGAGTTCCGCCCGGGCCATCGGCCCGAAGTCTCTGCCGGTGAGAGCAATGCAGGCGACAAAAGCCAAGGTGAAAATGCTGTAAAAGCGGTAGGGAATGGACTGAAGAAAGACCGAGAATGCGGAGCCGGGTGCAGGCAAGTCTTTCAAGGCCTTGTCGATGAGCTCCAGCTCGAAGCCGATCCAGGTGGAAATGATCGCAATCGAGGCGATGGGAGCAGCGGTGGAATCGACAATGTAGGCCAGTTTCTCACGAGAAATTCTGCAACGATCGTAAATTGGGGCAAACGACTTTCCGACAATCAAGCAGTTGGCGTAGTCGTCGAAAAAAACGACCATTCCGGCCAACCAGCTTGTTCCCATCAGACTCCGGCGCCGGCTGGCCAGGTTCCCCAATCGAAGAATCAAGGCCGTGACGGCGCCGCTGTCGGTCAGGATGTTGGCGGTGGCGGCGACCAGAAACGAGAAGATGACGATGGCGGCATGACTCTGGTCGAAGACAGCGGAAAAGACGTAGCGGTAGATCGCCGCCAGGGAGCCGCCAGGGTCTCCTCCCTGGGCCACAAGGGCGCCGGCGACCACGCCGATTCCCAATCCAAGGAAGATCTTGCGGGTAACCAGGGCTACCGAGATGGCCAGGATTGCCGGAAGCATCGATTCCGGCCCCGCGGCCAAAGGAAGATCGGTGATCATAGGCGAGGGTTGACCTGTATTTGTGGCCCGGTTGCAGTGGTCTTGGGCACGTCCAGCCCGCACCCTGCCTTGCGGGTCATTCAGAGCAGATACAGCCGATCGTCAATGAAGACGAACCACGAATAACCACGAATATACACGAATATTGATAGACTTCCGGTATCGACAAGCGGCACCAAGACGCTTCTGCAACCTTGCTGCCCTGGTATGACTTCCTGGCCTTCGTAGATCACCCCTCGATGCGGGTTGTCACACCCACCAATCAACTACTCATCAGTCAGTTTATTGGTGTTCATTCGTGTCCATTCGTGGTTCGCCCTGCTCCTTCGTGGATAACTCTTTTCCCCGGTTGTTTCAGGCAAAGTACCGCCCCCACCCCCCGACGGCGGGGCGGATCATTCGAGGGTGAAACAGGGTTGTTTTACAACCAGTTGCAGGTTCCGGGAGCAGGCAAGCGCCTCGTGACGTGGTTGCACTTTGTTTTTTGAACATCGATGCACAGGATGCACAGGATAAACAGGACGGGACGCTCTTGCACAGGAAGCTGACTCCGGCGATGATCCGGTGCGGGCTTGCCGATGCTCAGGATGCCAAGCCAGCCGTTTCCTGAAAAATCCTGTGCATCCTGTGCATCGATGTTGATAATCCGTTTGGTGGCAGTGCGGGCCGTTGACGCAGAT
>JAJECY010000175.1 GCA_022821775.1 Acidobacteriota bacterium | reverse complement strand
CTTTCGGGTAAAGTCCGGGTTGCACGACAACCTTTCGGCCAAAGACGCTTGAACATGAACACGGAACATTCCAAAGCCCGATTCAAGAATGTTTCCAACTTGCGTTGCCGGCTTCCGTATGTTATATTTATATATAACTTGGAGGGTGTCATGCATACGACAAATCTGCGCAAAGTCGGTGGTTCCATCATGCTGGCCGTTCCCCCCGCCCTTCTCGACCTCCTGAAACTCGGGGTCGGCGCGAAGGTGGAAATAGACGTGGAGGACGGTCGCCTGATCGTCGAGCCCAAAGCACGTCCCGTCTATTCACTCGATGAGCTCCTCGCGCAATGCGAAGAAACCTCTACGCAGCCCGCCGAGGACCGCGCCTGGATGGAGGCCAGACCGGTTGGCAACGAGTTGTTGTAGTGAAGCGGGGTGAAATCTGGCTCGTCAGCCTCGACCCCACCGCAGGCCATGAACAACAGGGTACCCGTCCGGTACTGATCGTATCCCCGGACCCGTTCAATAGACTCACCGGGACGCCCGTGGTCTTGCCGATCACATCGGGCGGCGACTTTGCGCGCAGGGCAGGCTTCGCAGTTTCTCTCTCGGACGCGGGCACCCGAACAACCGGTGTCGTCCGTTGCGACCAGCCGAGGTCCCTTGATCTCGCTGCCCGCAACGGGGCGCGTCTCGAAACCGTTCCTGAACTTATTATGGACGAAGTGCTTGCCCGGCTCGCCACCATCCTCGAATAAAAAGTGATTGTTCGTTTACAATGCCGGACCGCACCCATCAGTGATTTCCCGTTTCGGGTCCCAGTTCTTGTGAATGACGCTGATTTGCCAATGCAATAGAGGGAGCGTCGCCGATTGGCTTCATCGGTCCTGGTTCTGGAGAGGATTCGAATACCGTCATTCGCTTTTCTCGGGTTTCTCTCGTGGAGTAGCCTGTCCAGTCTCGCCCGGAACGGAGGGCAAGTCAAAGCGATTCGTACCGGGAGGAGGGGAGTTTGTTCCGTCAATCCATCCGCCGCCGTGCAGCCGGAAATTTCAGGCGGGGTTCAGTAGCCAAACACCCGGATGGCGGAGGGCTGCGTGGGGCAGAAATACTCGCATACGCCGCACCCGATACACCCGTCTTCGACCACGGGGCCGCGGACCCCTCCCGCGCGCTCTAAGCGGATGGCTTCTGAACCGAGCGGGCACCTGTCCACGCAATAATCACACCCCGGGTCCGTCCCGCTCCACGCGAGGCATCGGTCGGGGCTCACCTGCGCGAGCCCGATGCGTATCTCCTCGCGGGGCACCAGGGAGAGCGCGCCGCTCGGGCAGGCCTTCATGCAGGCGAGGTCCTCACACACGATGCAGGCGGCCTCCTGGGGGACGATGACCGGATGAAGGGTGTCCGAGTCGTCTGCTCCGGGGACCAGCCGGATGGCATCGGCCGGGCAGACCTCCGCGCACGCGCCGACGCCGCAGCAAAGCTCCAGGAATTCCTCTTCGGGCGCTGCGCCGGGCGGGCGGAGCGGCGGACGGGGCGTGTCGCCGCTATCGGCGGAAGAGCCTGCGAGGACCGCCTGGATAAAGGCGAAGGGTCCCTTCTGGAGGAAGGCGCGCCGGTCGAATTCAATCGGCTTCATCGCCATCCCCAGACCAGCCTGCGGGCCGGGATTGTCTTACGCGCCGGATGCCGCATGGCTCTTCTTCCGGCGGGCCGCGCGGGATCGCCTCCGGTGGAGAAACAGGAGCAGGATGAACAGCGCGACGCCGCCCGATGCGGCGTACGGCATCCAGGAGACGCTGTCGCCCTGGACGTCGACAGAGACGGACCCCTGAAACCCTTCGGCGGCGAGCCTCAATTCGTAAAGCCCCGTTCCCGGCACCGACTGGCGGACCCGGTACACGGCTTCCTCGAAAGGCCGGTCGTGCCGGAAGACCGCAAGCCGGGTCTTCCCCCGGCGTACCTCGATGGTCAGGGGGCCGGTGTAGCTTTGGCCGGTCCGGGAGTCCGTGAGGCTGACGTAGAACTGCACGTCATCCGGCGTGTCCGAAGTCTGCCGGCGCAGCCCCTCGAAAAAATAGCTCACCACGGTGATGTCGTAGCGGCCGACCCGGACGCGCGTTTCGCGCGTGGGGATCTGCGGGTAGTTCTCCGCATAGCCGTAATGGGGCTTTCCCCGCATGTGGTGGCCGGAAGCGGTGAGGGGGATCAGGAGCAGGACCAGCCCCAACCCCAGGGAGACGCCCTTTTTCAGGCGCGAGAGAAGCCTGGCCGGCAAGCGTCCGGGTGGGGGAGCGATTCCCAGTGTCAGGAGGTCGTCGGGGCACGCGGTCGTGCAGACCCCGCAGTTGTAGCATTCGGCCAGTGAGAACGTCTTCGCCGGATTGACCCCCATCGGGCAGGCTCTGGCGCAGGCCGTGCAGCCCTCGATGCAGGGACTCTCGGCCTTCCGCACCCGGAAGGGGGCCAGCGAGCCGAAGAAGCCCAGCAGCGCGCCGGTCGGGCAGAGGGAGCGGCACCACGCCCGGCGGGAGAGGAGCAGCTCCGCCAGGATGACGCCCGAGAAGATCAGGACGCCGCCGTTGGTGACGCCGAACACCATCAGGGAGAACACGTCCCGCCCGATCTGGACGTGGGGGAGGAGGTTCGCCCACAGGGCGATGTTGAATACGACAGCCGCGATCAGGCCGGCGAAGAGCAGGAGCCACTTGGCCCACCGGGGGATTTTGAGGTCCGGCGGACGGAGCCCGATCTTCGGCAGCGCGCGCTGGCGCAGGAGGTCGAATCCCTCCAGGAGGGTGTTCACCGGGCAGACCCACCCGCAGAAGACCCGCCCGAGGGCGACGGCCAGGAGAACCGGGAGCGCGGCCCCCGCCAGGAGGGCCGGCCAGGCGCCCGGCGTGCGGAAGGCGGTCTCCGCCGCGACCACCGGATCGAGAATGGGGAACCCGAATACGGAGAACGACCCGAAATTGCCCACCCAGTCCATCGACCGGACAGCGGGGTCCGGCAGGCGGCCCACCGTGATCGAAAACAGGTGGTAGAGCCATTGCTCGAAGACGGTTCCCGTGAGGGATATCTTGTGGTAGCCGTTCTTGCCGTACTGCTGGTAGAGGATCCCCCCGTAATTGAGGGCGGGCACGGCCAGGAGAAGGCCGAGCGCCCCCAGCTGAATCCCCCTTCTCAGCCGGCGAGCCACGGTATCAGGACTCCAACGGGACGATGCGGATCGCCTGGGGGACGTGGATGCAGGCGCGCTCGCAGAGCCCGCAGCCCACGCAGGCGTCCGTCACGATGGGCTGCTCGTACATGCCGGTCTTCATGGCCACCCCGGGGAAGGG